>NZ_JAFEUT010000002.1:0-414672 GCF_016900985.1 Rothia sp. ZJ1223
CGGCTTCACCAAAGTCTCGGTTACCGTACGCCGACAGAGGTAGAAGCAGGGTTTTGGACTGGCAATCCAAATCACGAGAGAATAGAAATCAAGGCAAATGCCTAGGAACAAAACCCGGGGCACTTCACAATGTAGTAGGTCATGTATATCAGTACAGCTGTTTTTGCAGTTTGCTGTAAGTACAGTTATACAGATTTATGTTTATATGTTTTTACATTTTTGCTTGTCAAAGGCATTATAGGAACTACTTTGCACACGATGAGCAGCATGCCACTGCTCCTTAGAGCATCAAACCCAGGTAGCCTAACTACCCTCTACTAGCTGAGCTTGCTCAGGGTACAACCGTGCAGCCTCCACAGCCCCTTTAAACCTCTTCACCTTCAAATACTCACGCATCAACCGCACCTGGCTCAGACCCCGTACAGGCACAACCTTCGGCCTATTCATCTCCTCAAGAATCTGCTTCTGCTGCGCAATCAGACGCTCACGTTCAGCCTCAGCCTGCTTGCGCCGAATATGAGTAGGAGAAGGAGGCAAAGTACCATCATCGTGCTTCCAGGCATTGACCCTAATATGCAGCCAAGCCAAGATTGAGCGCATACCACCGGCGCCACGTGTTTGGTAAACAATCCCCTCAGAATCCTGTTCTAAAGCTCGAATGACATCTTGTACACACCATCCAGCGGCAAAAATCTTACCTAGGTGCTTCACAAGAAGCACAGTAGGTACTTTCCGCAGATCCAAGACCTCTTTCTTGAGACGCTCGGTAGCTGCCCAACGGTCAGCAGCAGACTCAACTACCGCTGTCAGAGGAAAATTTTTGCTGCTGTCCTTTAAGGACTTAACAGATTTCTTAAAAGTTTTTAAATGGACATTTTTGCCCCCTGACACCAGAAGGGTATAGATAGGAGCCTCATTAGCTTCAGTCTCAGAGAACGCCGCGGACTTCCCTACCCGCGCCACAGACAGTAACCGGTTTTTGATGAGTTCGTGGATATAGCGCTGCACAGTTTTAGTGCAGATCCTTAGATGCGATGCATCTCATACCGTAACCACTGTTACCGGGGGCGCGGTGGTGCATGGCACAATAGCACTATGCGTATTCTTTCTATTCAGTCAGCTGTTGCCTACGGTCACGTGGGCAACTCGGCAGCCGTGTTCCCCCTGCAGCGCATGGGTCACGAAGTCATGCCCGTCAACACCGTTCTCTTCTCAAACCACACCGGCTACGGCACCTGGCGCGGGCCGCTCGTCTCAGGCGATGACGTGCGCGAAATCGTCACAGGCATTGAAGAACGCGGTGGTTTGGACGATACCGCACTGGTTATCTCCGGCTACCAAGGCGGCTCATCTATCGGCGACGCTATCTTGGACGCCGTCGCTAAGGCACGCGCGAAAAATCCCAAGGTTCTCTATTCCTGCGACCCGGTGCTGGGCAATGCTACCAGCGGCTGCTTCGTCTCCCCCGAGGTTCAGGAACTCATTCGTGACCGCGTCATTCAGCACGCAGACATCATCACCCCCAACCAGTTCGAGCTGGGCTTCATCACCAACACCTCACCCGAAACTCTCGATGATGTTTTCGAATCCGTAGCTAAGGCACAGGAAATCGGACCGAAAACCGTACTGGTCACCTCAGTACAGACCCCCGATACCCCCGAAAACTTCATTCAGATGCTGGCTGTTTCAGGTGACGAAGCGTGGCTCATCACCACCGACCGTCTGCCTCTCAAGGCAAACGGCTCCGGTGATGTTACCCAAGCACTCTTCGCCTCGCACTTCGCCTCAGGTAAGACCCTGCAAGAAGCCCTAGAGCTGACCACAGCGTCCGTCTACGAACTGCTCAGAAATACCCTGGCATCCGGACAGCGCGAACTTCAGCTCATCGAATCGCAAGAATCCTACGTAGCCCCCTCTCAAAAGTTCACCGCCGAGCGCGTGCGCTAATAGAGGGCATCCGCCCGTGATTCACCTTTAGATGCATGATTCACCTCTACTACAGAGGTGAATCATGCATCTAAAGGCAACCCGTCGTGTTCCTGTGAATACTGCGTCATGTGTACAAAAATCCTGTGGATAACTTTTAAAACCCCGGAGTTATCCACAGATTTCAAGGTTTTGCCCCATGAAAGTTGCATCTGTTTCACACTTGAACCATGAACAGAATCACGGCCATACAAAACGCTGTGCTCACCGCGGCAGAACTTGACCAGCGCGGTATCGGCAGAAGCGCACTCGACACAAGAGTCAAAAACGGTCAGGTCATAAAAATTAGGCGTAGCGCCTACGCCCCGCATCTCTGGTGGGACTCGCTCAAACCTTCAGAACGTTACCTAGCCGAGATTACCGCCTACAGCAAAACAGCGAAAATTACACCAGTCTTTTCTCATGACTCCGCGGTGGCACTCCACGGACTGGTGAATATCCGAGTTGCCCAGCAGGTTCACATCATCGGCACCAGCAAAAGCCCCTCAAAAGCGCTGAATGTGATTCGCCATTACCGACAAAAGATCGCGTCCGTCGACGCCAACGGTCTACAGCTCACACCTATTCTTGAAACGGTCGTAGACTGCGCCAGAATATGGCCATTTCGAGAATCAGTGACGCTCGCAGACAGCGCCTTATACACTGGAACCGACCAGGACGCGCTCGCCCACGCGCTGACTAGCGTTCAAGGAGCAGGTGCAGCCCGCGCACGAGCCGTATCTGTTGCCATGAGCAAACACAGCGAATCCGCAGGTGAGAGCATCACCCGACTCTTACTCAAAGAATCAGGATTGCCCACTCCCTCAGAACAGGTCACGCTCACGGTCATGGGGCGAAACTACCGCCCTGTTTTTCTCTGGTGGGATTTCATGGTCATTTTAGAGTTCGATGGGAACATTAAATACGGGCAGATCTTTGGTGAACGTGAAGAAATTTTCCGTGCCCAGAATGAGCGCGAAGAGCGCCTCAGAACGCAAGGTTTTACGGTGGTACGCACAGATTGGGACGAGGTGATGAACCATCCCTACCGCCTCATCGTTAAGCTCAAAAAGGCTTTCGGTCAGCGGTGAAGTGGGCAAAAACCTGGCACCGTTCACCTTCAAATGCATGATTCACCCCAAGGGCAGAGGTGAATCGTGCATTTAAAGGTGAATGGTCTCAGCGTAAGATTTAGGACGCGAGTGCCTCCTGCAAGCGCTGGGCGGCAACGCCTGCCACAATAGCGGCAGCGTCAGTATCACCTGGAACCACCAGCGGCTCAGCCACCGAGAAGTCCTCTGATGCACCATCGAGTTTGTGCAGAAGATTCTGAAAAAAGCCCGGTGCCATCAGGTAGGAGGAGATGAATTCGGGGGCATGTTCAGCGACTACATCCCCAATTTTTGGGTCAATCTTGGCAACAAAACCGTGCGGGGTAAAGTTCGAGAGCAGAGTGCTCAGTACCTCAGACTGTAGGGCTACTGCCTCGCGTCCATCGGGGCGAGATGACCCGGCTGCTGCCATGACAAGGGGCTCTCCCCCGAGGTAGCCCACCTCTTCAAGGCGGGTGCGCTGCAATTTAGCCAGGGCAGCTGAAGGTCCCAAAGCTGCCGCGATACGAACCGTTGCCGGGCATGCGTCCGCAGCTTTTTGCATATCAACCTGAGTATGAAAACCGGTAGACAGTAGCAAGGGTACGATGATGACCTCATCATCTGAGCTGAACTCGGTCACTACATCGTCAAGGGCAGGGGCTTGAACATCGACGTATGCCTCATGTATCTGATACCTACCGGGGAACTCAGATTCTAAGGCTTCAGCCAGCTGACCGCGAATCAGATCAATAGACTCACGCCCCTGAACATTATCGGTGCCGTGCGAAGTTGCGATAACGTGAATCATCTTAGATGCCCTTTCGAATCACCTTGTACTGGGCTGCTTGAGCAACCGGGCGCATGGTGATGTGATCGAGGTTGATGTGGTGGGGAACGTTGAGGGCGAAAACGACAGTCTGCGCTACGTCTTCTGCAAACAGGGGCTTTTCAACGCCCGCGTAGACTTTAGCGGCTGCCTCATCAGATCCCAAACGCAGCTTTGAAAACTCGGGGGTGTGTACCATACCGGGGCGGATTTCAATCACGCGCACGTTGTTCTCAGCTTCTTCCAGACGCAAGGCTTCGGTGAGAGCGCGTTCACCGAACTTCGAGGCGTTGTATCCGCCACCGCCCTCATAGCCAGCTTCGGCTGCTGTGGAGGTCAAGTTCAGCACCGTACCCTCGCTGTTATCGCGCAGTGCCGGTAAGAAAGCCTGCACCATGTTGAGAGTGCCCAGAACGTTCACCTCGTACATCTTCTGCCAGTCTTCGGCGCTGCCCGTTGCCACCGTATCAGCACCGCGAGCGCCGCCGGCGATATTCACCAGTGCGTCCAGGCGTCCGCCCGTTTCTTGTAAAACACGCTGGGCTGTCTCACGTACGGCGTCCGTGTCGGTGGTGTCAAGGGTTAGGGCAATAGCGCCGGTTTCTTGTGCGAGGGTTTCGAGGCGGTCGGCTCGGCGGGCTGCGGCGTAGACCGTCCAGCCGGTGGCGCGCATCTGCTCAACGGTTGCGCGGCCGATACCTGAGGACGCGCCGGTCACGACCGCTATTTTGCCACGAGAGTTTTCGGGGGTGAAGGGATTCTCCGGAATCATGTGAGCGCTCCTTGTTGCTGTTTTTGGTGTCTGTATTCAGTCTATGCCTTCTGCCCCTGTTTGAGCACGTGCTCGTATGACCGTCTGAGGTTCACTGGTGACCACGTTCTGCTCAAAACTCCTCTTATTCATGGGAGAAAATGGCAGAACCTGGTCACACCGTTGCTGGTTCAGGTTGAGAGGGATGCCGGGGGCAATTCTTTAGCGTCTGGTGCTAATACATGAGAGAATGGCAGACATGGCTGATAATACTTTGGGCACAGACACGCCCGTAACCATCAATGTTCCGACCAAGCCCGGTCTTGAGGGTCTTGAAGAGAAACTCACTGCGCGTTGGGAGGCTGAGAATACCTACGCATTTGATGAGAACACCACGCGTGAGCAGGTGTACTCTATCGATACTCCCCCGCCGACCGCATCTGGTTCTTTGCATGTGGGTCACATGTTTTCCTACACCCAGACTGACGTGCTGGCACGCTATAAGCGTATGAGCGGCAAGAACGTCTTTTATCCCCTAGGATGGGACGATAACGGTTTGCCCACCGAGCGTCGTGTGCAGAACTACTACGGTGTTTTGTGTGACCCTGCGGTTGCTTACGATCCTGATTTCACCGCTCCCGAGAAGCCCGCGAAGAACCAGCGCGACTGGCCGCGTATTTCTCGCGGTAATTTCATTGAGTTGTGTGAAGAGCTTGCCACCGAAGATGAGAAGGTTTTTGAGAAGCTCTTTACTACCCTCGGTCTTTCGGTTGATTGGTCACGCACCTACCGCACTATTGACGCGCATTCTCGCAAGGTTTCGCAGCTCGCTTTTTTGAAAGATCTTGAGGCGGGCAATGCTTACATGGCGGAAGCTCCGACGATGTGGGATATTACTTTCCGCACCGCTGTAGCTCAGGCTGAGCTTGAAGATAAGGAGCGCGAGGGCGCCTATCACCGCATTTCCTTCCACCGCCCTAACGGTGAAAAGGTGTGGATTGAGACCACTCGCCCCGAGCTTCTGCCCGCCTGTGTTGCCCTGGTTGCTCACCCCGATGACGAGCGCTACCAGCCTCTGTTTGGCACCACCGTCACCTCCCCTCTCTTTGGAGTTGAGGTTGAGGTTAAGGCTCACCCCCTGGCGCAGCCCGATAAGGGCGCCGGTATCGCAATGGTCTGTACCTTCGGTGACACCACCGACGTGACCTGGTGGCGTGAACTGCAGCTGGAGACCCGCGCCCTCATTGGTCGCGACGGTCGCTTCTCGTCTGAAACCCCCGAGTGGATCGCTGATGAGGCTGGCCGCACCCGCTACGAACGTATGGCAGGTGCAACCGTTTTCTCAGCGCAGAAAGCTGTTGTTGAGATGCTCGTTGAAGAAAACGAGATGGAGGGCGAACCCAAGAAGATCACCCACCCCGTCAAGTTCTACGAAAAAGGCGATAAGCCCCTTGAAATCGTTGCTTCACGTCAGTGGTACATTCGCAACGGCGGACGCGACGCCGACCGCCGCGAAAAGCTCATTGAGCGCGGTCGCGAGATGGTTTGGCACCCGACCTTCATGCGTTCACGCTACGAAAACTGGGTTGAGGGCCTCAACGGTGACTGGCTGATTTCACGCCAGCGTTTCTTCGGCGTTCCCTTCCCCGTCTGGTACGCGCTTGATGCTGAGGGCGAGCCCGATTACGAGAACCCGATTCTGCCCGATGCCGCCAATTTGCCGGTAGACCCCGCGTCCGAAGTTCCCGCAGGTTACACCGAAGATCAGCGTGGTGTGCCTGGTGGTTTCGTCGCAGACCCCGATGTTCTTGATACCTGGGCAACCTCTTCACTGACCCCGCAGATTGCTACCGGTTGGGGCGTGAACGAAGACTTGCACACCAAGACCTTCCCCATGGATCTTCGCCCGCAGGGTCACGATATTATTCGTACTTGGCTCTTTTCGACCGTGGTACGCGCCGAAACTCTGGCTGGTTCGGTGCCCTGGCACAACACCGCCCTTTCTGGCTGGATTCTTGACCCCGACCGCAAGAAAATGTCAAAGTCTAAGGGCAACGTGGTAGTACCGAACGAAGTGCTCAAGAAGTACGGTTCGGATGCAGTGCGTTACTGGGCAGCGTCCGCTCGTCTGGGTGCAGACACCGCTTACGACGAAGGTCAGATGAAGATCGGCCGGCGCCTGGCGATTAAGCTGCTCAACGCGTCGAAGTTCGTGCTGAACCTGGGCGCAACCCAGGATTCGATTCTCACCGCTGACTCAGCGGCTAAGGTCACCAATGAGCTTGACCGTTCACTGCTGGCTCGCCTGGAAGCTCTGGTTGAAGAAGCAACAACCGCTTTTGAAAACTACGAGTACGCCAAGGTTCTGCAGATCACCGAGACCTTCTTCTGGTCCTTCACTGACGACTACGTTGAGCTCATTAAAGACCGCGCCTACGGTGCTCACGGTGAGGCTGAACAGGCATCTGTTTTGGCTACCCTGGCAACCACGCTGGACGCCCTGCTGCGCCTGTTCGCGCCCTTCATGCCCTTCACTACCGATGAGGTCTGGAGCTGGTGGCGTGCGGGTTCTGTACACCGGGCGTCCTGGCCAACCACTGAGGGCTACGCGGCTCTTACCGAGGGTGCAGACGCAGAAATTCTGCGCACTGTCGCTGAAGCGTTGGGCGGTCTGCGTAAGTCTAAGTCTGAGGCTAAGGTCAAGCAGCGTACCAAGGTCAAGGTTGCAACCATTACTGCACCTGCGGACGCGATTGCCCGCATTAAAGCTGGCGAAAGCGATCTGAAGGCAGCGGGCAACGTGACCGAGCTGGTACTCGTTGAAGCTGATGGCACCGAACTCACGGTGAGCGATGTTGAACTGGTGGTTGAGCCTGAAGAGGCGTAAACCTCATACTTGTCGGCGCTGACCGGCGGTACAGTAACTGACTTGGTGCCCCCTGCACACTGCAGGGGGCACCAAGTATCTTTGGTAAAGGAACACTTATGGCTGAACGGTTTGATATTCGCCAGGTGGAGGGGTACCCCGTCTACCGCGGCAATACCCATCAACCGTTAAAACCCGGGCACAAGCATTTACCCGGTGTGGGTAGACGCAGGGCGCTCAATGGGTGGATCGACAAATCATACTTTGCATTCGCCGGGCTTGCTTCGATGTGGCTGGCTGTTATCACTCTTTACACAGCGCTGAATAATAGTAGCTGGTCGTCTATTCCGCTGATTTTGCTCTTGTGGGGCGTTGCGGCGTACATGATTTTGCCGCGCCTACACCGTATTCTCACGGCGCTGTATGTGCCCGCCTACTTTATTGGCAGAACCCAAACCGGTGACGGTCTGTTGGGAGACCCCGTAAATTTGGGCGTACGCGGTGAATCGGTGGATGTTCACCGTGCCATGCGTCGTGCTGGTTGGTTGAGGGCTGAGCCGGTAACCCTGGCTAGTTCTTGGCGCATTATTATTAATACCCTGCGCAGGCAGCCCTACCCCACCGCGCCGGTTTCTCCGCTGTATCTCTTTGACCGCAAAGAAGATTTTGCCTATCAGCAAGAAGTGGACGGCAACCCGTCAAAACGTCACCATGTGCGTTTTTGGAAGACCCCACCGGGCTGGAAGCTCCCCGGCGGTGTT
Source organism: Rothia sp. ZJ1223 (assembly GCF_016900985.1). Classification (NCBI taxonomy): domain Bacteria; kingdom Bacillati; phylum Actinomycetota; class Actinomycetes; order Micrococcales; family Micrococcaceae; genus Rothia; species Rothia sp. ZJ1223. The sequence goes on from NZ_JAFEUT010000002.1 coordinate 8,264, forward strand.
GAAGTTGATTGGGTGGCAGCTGCTACCTTTGACCGCGCGGTGGGTCTTTCGCTCTTCACCCTGCAGGTCACGCACAAGATTGATGCTGACACCGATAAAGAACGTGACTATCTGGTGGAAACCGTGCTCTTTGCCAACGAAGAGGCATACCACGACGTTATTGTGGATTTCTCTGCCGGTTATCATTCACGTAATGGCGGCGGCGATAACATCATCACCGACGGCAACCTGCCAATTTTGGAACTCGATGATGTGATTACCGAAGAGATGAAGATTCCCGATCTCTCCCCCGAATCTCGCTATTCACATCATCGCAAACCCTGGGAACTGGTGGAGCAGATTCCTCTGAGCACCGTTTTCGCATCAGCGTTCGTCATCATTGGTGCAGCTCTTCAGTTTGCTAACGGCATCTTGCGTCTTTTGCAGGTACTTACTGAGGTGGGTGTTCGCTCCTACGAGGACCTACTGGATGTCTTGACACACACCGTTCACCCTGATGAGCTCTTTAATGGGTCGCTGGTAGCGGGGTTGGTTGCCCTCTCAGCAATACATATTCTGTTGGCAGCAGGCGTGCTACGCGGTAGGCAGCGTTCTCGCAAGGTTATTCTGGCGTTGCTGGCAGTATCCATTGCTCTGACTTCTATCTTGCTCTTGCGTGAGGCTTTCAACTACAACGGTATTTTCACCGTGTACGTTCTGTTAGCTAGCCAGGTCTTCGCAATGATTGAGTACACCTCAGACGGGGCTGTGAACTACACCCACAATGTCACCCGCTCACGCCGTTTAGAGCGACTCAAGGTGCGCGCCACCAAGCTCGTACACAAGCCACGGTAGCAACCGCGTCCGCTAAGGGAGCTGCTGGGTATACAAGCTGCTGCCCCTCGCAGAAACGTCTCTGTAAGGGGCAGCAGTGTTTAAAAGAGAGCGGACGCACTAGCGCTGGCAGCCGGGACACCAGTAGAGTTTGCGCCCGGCGACTTCTTCAACACGAATAGTTGTCGCACACCGGAGGCAGGGTTGCCCCTGGTGCATATAGACATAGTTAGCATGCTCAGGCCAGGCTTCGTCTTCGGGTATACCGGGGCGATCAGCCGGTTCGGTGGTGATAATCCTGCCCACGCGCACCCCAATTTCAAGCAAATGCTTGTTATCAACCCACAGGTTTTCAAGTTCGGCATCAGTAAGCTCTTTAGCCGGACGCAGAGGATCAATTTCTTGGCGCCACAGCGATTCAGCGCGGAAGATATTACCCACGCCCGAGATCATTTTCTGGTCCATCAGAACCACCCCAATGGGGCGAGCAGTTTTACGTGCCGCTGCGTAAAAGGCATGCGGATTCGCGTCCTGATTCAGTGGGTCTGGCCCTAACTTTGCGCGCACCGCCGCCACTTCCTGCTGGGTCAGAGTGCGACATACCGTGGGCCCCACCAGATCAGCCCAACCGTGCTCTGACACCACACGAGCACGAACCGTTGCCTTGGGCTCGGGCGGCCCGTCGTAACCCGCGGTTGGCGTTTCGGGGGCGCTCGCGTCCCTGGGTACCTCGCGCTCGCCGATCTTTCGGGGTGCGCCAATAGAAGATGCACCGGCAAAGTGTTCATCACCGCCGAAGGTCCATGCCCCGTAGATCCCCAGATGCACATTGAGAGTCAGCTCGTTCTCAAAATCGATAAAGAGGTGCTTGCCATGGGCGTAGGCACCGGTTATGCGGTGCCCTGTCAGGAGGGCAGCTCCTGCGCTAAAACGTCCCTGGGGGCTGGTCACCTGCACTGACGCGCCGACAAAAACGTCGTTGAACTGCCGGGCAAGGCGGTGGATGGAATGACCTTCGGGCATAAAACAAGAGCTTTCTGGTGATGGTTTGCGTGAGGTTTAAAGAGTGTGTACCTACCCGATAGGACGGGCAGGTACACACCGGTGTCTCAGATGTTCAAGGGGTTAGGCGTTGACGTCTTTACCTGCGATAGCGCCGGTACGTTCGTATTCGCCCATCTGGTTGATGCGGCGTACGTGGCGTTCGTCGCCGGGGAACTCGGTGCGGAGGAAGGTCTTGATAATCTCCAGCGCTTCCTCTTTATCGTGCTGACGTCCGCCCACAGCAACCATCTGAGCGTTATTGTGCTCACGGGCGAGGGCTGCGGTGTCTTGGTTCCAGGCAAGAGCAGCACGAATTCCCTCTACCTTGTTGGCTGCCATCTGCTCACCGTTGCCTGAGCCACCGAGCACGATACCCAGTGAGTCGAGACCTGCATCGCGGTCTGCTTTGACCGCGAGCGCCGCGTTGATGCAGAAGCTGGGGTAATCATCGAGGGGGTCGTATTCGGTGGGGCCGTGGTCTACCATCTCGTAGCCCGCTTCGGTGAGGGATTCTACGAGGTAGCGGCTGAGGTCTAGCCCTGCGTGGTCTGTTGCAATGTGAACTCGCACTAGGTCTCTCTCCTTGTTTTTGCGCGGTGTTTAGGGGTGCCCCTAATTTTTATATGACCGCTGCGCCCGCTAAAGTGTGTGATAGAGCACGGGTGCAGAGCTGTCACTGTAATGATTCTATGCTAGATAGTGGTGTGGGTGTAAGTGACTGCCGGTAGCGCGTGGGTTTGATTTTTGTTTCATTTTGTTCGCAGAAGAAGGATTGTATGCCGGGTATGAATTTGACGCGTGAAGAGGCTATTGCGCGCGCTGAGGTTATCAAGAATGTTGCCAGCTACAAGGTTGAGCTTGATCTAACGCGCGGTGAGCGGGTTTTTGGTTCGCGTACTGAGGTGCGTTTTACGGCTCAGGCTGGTGCTTCTACTTTTATTGATGCCATTACTGATTCGGTGCGTTCGATTGAACTCAATGGTAAGGCGCTCGATGTTTCTTTGGCTGATGGTGTGTGTATTGAGTTGCCGTCTTTGGCTGATGAGAATGTGCTGGTTATTGATGCGGATATGCTGTACACCAATACCGGTGAGGGTTTACACCGTTTCGTTGATCCCGTAGACGGTGAAGTCTACCTGTACTCGCAGTTTGAGGTGCCCGATTCTCGCCGTGTCTACCCCGTGTTTGAGCAGCCCGATCTCAAAGCTGAGTTCGAGTTTATTGTGACCGCTCCTGCTCACTGGGTCGTGGTATCTAACCAGCCTGAAACCAGTGTTGAAGAAAAGGACGAGGCGAAGGTCTGGTTTTTCAAGCCCACTCCCCGCATCTCTTCCTACATCACAGCGATTATCGCTGGCCCCTACGCGTCCACTCGTTCATCACTGACCAATTCAGAAGGACGCGAGGTTCCCCTGGGCGTTTTTGCGCGCAAGTCGCTGATGCCTTACCTTGACGCTGATGACATTTTTGAACTGACTGCCCAAGGTTTTGAGTTCTTCGAGGAGCAGTTCAAGACCCCCTACCCCTTTGAGAAGTACGATCAGCTCTTTGTGCCCGAGTTCAATGCAGGTGCAATGGAGAACGCCGGTGCGGTTACCTTCTTAGAGAACTACATCTTCCGTTCAAAGACCACCGAGGCGATGATTGAGCGCCGCGCGATTACAGTGTTGCACGAGCTGGCACACATGTGGTTTGGCGATTTGGTGACCATGAAGTGGTGGAATGATTTGTGGCTGAACGAGTCTTTCGCGGAGTTCATGTCTACCCTGGCAGCGGCTGAAAACACCCGTTTCGCCTCCGAGGCGTGGGCTACTTTCTCAGCGTCAGAGAAGACCTGGGCTTACCGTCAGGATCAGCTGTCATCCACCCACCCCATTGTTGCCGAGATCAACGATTTGCACGATGTTCAGGTGAACTTTGACGGTATCACCTACGCCAAGGGTGCTTCTGTGCTGCGCCAGCTGGTGGCATGGGTTGGTCAGGAGAACTTTATGGCAGCGTTGAAGGTCTACTTCGATAAGCACGCCTGGGGCAACACCGTACTCGATGACTTGCTTGATGAGCTAGAGACAACTAGCGGACGCGACGTGCGCGCGTGGAGCGCCAAGTGGCTTGAGACTGCCGGTGTCAATACTCTGACCGCTGAGCTTGAGCAAGATGAGAACGATTACATCACCTCGCTCACTATTCGCCAGAGCTACGCAGAAGGCTACGAGACTCTGCGTCCGCACCGTATGGTGGTGGGCTTCTACAACTACGACGGTGTGAGCCTGACCCGTACCGAGCGCTTTGAGATTGATGTCGATGGCGAAACCACCGAGGTGAGCGAAGCTACTGGTAAGCCGCGCCCCGATCTCGTGCTACTCAACGATGAAGATTTGACCTTCGCTAAGCTGCGCCTTGACGAAGACTCCCAACAGACCGCTATTTCACATCTGAAGGATCTGGATTCTTCTGTTGCCCGCGGTGTTCTCTGGGGTGCGCTGTGGGATGCCACCCGCGACGGTGACTTCCCCGCCCGCCGTTACATCGATCTGGTGCTGAACAACCTGGGTAAAGAAACCAACTCAACTGCTGTGATGGTTCAGTTGCGTAACTTCGAGCTGGCACTGCGCTCATATATCAATCCTGAATCGGCTGATGAAACCCGCGAGCGCGCCGCTGAGGCGATGTGGGAGATTACCCTCAAAGCAGAGCCGGGTTCTGATAACCAGTTGCAGTTCTTGCGTTCCTTTGCGCGTCTTACCCGCACCGAAGAGCAGCTTGATCGAGTCAAGGCACTGCTTGAGGGTGAAGAGACCCTTGCTGAGCGTGAGATCGATACCGATTTGCGCTGGGTTCTGGTGACTTCCCTGGCTGCCGGTGGCAGACTCACCCCGGCTGATATTGATGCTGAGCGTGAAGCCGATAACACCTCGAACGGTCAGCAGGCGGCGGCAACCGCGTCCGCTGCTATTCCCACCGCTGAGGCTAAAGCTAAGGTGTGGCAGCAGGTTGTTGAAACCGGTGAGCTTTCCAACGTTGTGCAGCGCTCAGCAATTGCTGGTTTCTACCAGGGCAACGATGATGCCCTGTTTGAGCAGTACACCGACAAGTATTTTGAGACCATCGAGAGTCTCTGGCGCGAACGCAGCCACGAAATCTCAACGCAGATTATCACCGGTATGTACCCCGGTGCGCTGCCCTCGCAGCAGCTGCTGACCCGAACTGAAGAGTTCTTGAACTCTTTGGGCGATGACGCGGCAGGTCTCAAGCGTCAGATCGCTGAGAATCGCGACGGCGTAGTGCGCGCGCTCAAGGTTCAGGCGGCAGATACCCTCTAAACCACAAGGGGTTCTCGCCAGTTCATTGACTCAACCTGCGGCACTTTTTTGCAAAGGGTCGCAGGTTGAGTGTTTGAAGGGGCGGCAGCACAGGGCATACAGTGGAAGCATGAGCGAAAATACTAACCTTGCGCCTGCACTCTCCCAGGAACAGTTGCGGGCGCAGCCCACCAGCTTTTACGAGCAGGTCGACGGAGCGCCTGTCTTCGAGAAACTGGTGCGCGAGTTCTACCGGCAGGTAGCCGATGATCCCGAGTTTAGGGCAATGTACCCTGAGAGTGATCTCGACGGCGCAGAATGGCGTTTACGCACCTTCTTGGAGCAGTACTGGGGCGGGCCAAAAACCTACCAGGAACACAGGGGGCACCCTCGTTTGCGGATGCGTCACATGCCTTTTGCTATTGGCGCAGCTGAACGCGATACCTGGTTGAGGTTCATGCGCAACGCAATGGACACCCTCGATTTATCACCCCTGCACGATGCCCAGATGTGGGATTATTTTGAACGCGCCGCTCACTCCATGCAGAACCGCGCCTAATTCTCTTAGCCGGGCGCAAAATTTTGGGGCATAGGTCTTAAACGCGCGCGAGTACAAACCCACCGGGGGCGTTGAGTCGCACCCACCCTTGGTGGGTGTACACGGGAATCTCCCCCTCAAACTTTGAGGGCAAAAAGCCCAGCACCTCGGCAGCAAACGCGCAGCCTGAGGGTACCGTGAGTTCTTCCAGCCCCTCCAATGGGGACGCCCAAATCCGCGAACGCACAGTGTCTACCACCGCGTGACCGGGGTTAGCAGGCAGTGCCTTATCAACTGCGTCCATACCCGCTTTGGCTGCCCGACGCAGGTCTTCAGCACGGACGCCGGAGACCAGCTCCCAGCCACTCACCGGTGGGGCAATGCCCGCCCACGCGGCGCTAACGGTCACCGGAGGCATTGCCAGGCGCAAACCGGCGTCCTCAATGCGAGCAAGTCGATCCAGAACAGCACCGGCATCAACCACTGCGTTGATCTGGGCTTCTTCGGCAAGAGACATTGCCCGCAACCCAAGAACGGTGGGCATCATATCAAGCAAGGTAGCAGGTGACAGAGCAGCCACGTAAGCACCCAATACCTTACCCCGCCCCACCAGGTGAACCGCAGCCTGAGGATCCACCGCCCGTGCACGCGAAAGAAGAGTTACCAGATCAAGCGGATCCGCTTTACCCGTAAATTTCACGTACGGCGTTACGGAAACGCTCGAAACCGAAACTGATGCAGCCTGCTGGGAATGTTCGGGGTGTTGCATAGTGTTCCTTTGAGGAGGGATTTTTATATCAGTGAAAATCTTTGACCCTAGCCACCTTACTACCTGTCAGAAAGCCTTGAGAAGATGAGCAATCACACAGCTCCAACCGTAGATACCGCATTGAGCACCATGCTCACCCTCGAAACCACTCAATCCACTGGCCACGACGACGCCGCATTCAGCGCCCAAACCCTCGCCCGCGAAACTCCGCGCGTCTACGGCGGGCAGGTACTGGCGCAATCGCTCATGGCAGCCTCAGCAACCGTTGAAGAAGACCGCCCGGTACACTCCCTTCACGCCTATTTTCTGCAAGCAGGTAGCATCGACAAGCCGCTGAGCTACGGGGTGCAGAAACTGGGCGATACGCGGTCTTTCTCTACCCGCCGCGTCCACGCCTACCAAGAAGATACCCCCATCTTCTCTACCATCATGTCTTTTCAGGAACCTGCCCGCGGGTTAGAGCACGCGGTCACTATGCCTAAGGACGTGCCCAACCCCGAATCGTTGCCCACCGCCGCGCAGATTCTTGCTGGTATTGAACACCCCATGGTACAGGCAGTTGCCCACGAGCGTCCTTTCGACCTGAGGCATGTCAGCACCCCGCTCTACCTGGGCTCGGAGACCTCACCTTCAACCACCAATATGGTGTGGATCAAAGCTATCGCACCCCTGGGGTCACGTCAGGTGGCGCATCGAGCAGCCCTAGCGTATGCCTCTGACTACACCATCATGGAACCCATCATGCGCGCCCACGGCAAGTTCTGGTTGCAGCCAGGTATGAAGGTAGCCTCACTCGATCATTCCATCTGGTTTCACGACGATGTCGCTGCCGATGACTGGCTGCTCTTTGCCTACGAAAGCCCAGCAGCAAGGGGCGGACGCGGTCTCACCACCGGTTCTGTCTTCACCCGCGACGGACGGCACGTAGCGACCATCGCCCAAGAAGCCCTGCTACGGTTACCCGAGTTCAAGTAGCCGTAAACCTCAGCAGCCATAAGTCTCAAAAGGAAAATCCCCAGAAAGTCTAGAGACTCTCTGGGGATTTTTATTCGTAATTAGTGCCTAGTGTGAATGCTTAGACCCTCGCTTTTTTACGCAACAAAATCACAATGAACACAGGCACACCTACAATCGCTGTGCCCACGCCAATAGGCAACGCCGAAGGGGCAAAGATAATGCGAGAGAAAGTATCAACCCACACCATAAAAATCGCCCCAAAAACGGCACTAAAAGGCACCAGCAGACGGTGTTGGTAACCGCAGATAAGACGGGCAATATGGGGAATAACAAGACCCACGAAACCGATAGCCCCGGCAACACTCACCAAAACGGCAGTCACCAGAGCCGTGCTGGTAAGCAACAGCATCCGAATCACCGTCGTATTGACGCCCAGCGCCCCTGCCATGTCTTCACCGAAAGTCATAACGTCTAGGGTCTTGGTAAAAGCCAGGCACAGTACCAGCGCCGCTACAGCAACAGCCACCGAAAGATAGACCTGGTTCCAGCGCACGCCTTCTAGAGAGCCCAACAACCAGAACATCACACCGCGTGCCTCATCAGAATCAGCAAACGCGAAGATAATCAACGAGGTCAGAGCCGAAAAAAGCTGAGTTGATGACACACCCGCCAGAATAAATGCAGAATTATCACCACTGGCGCACTTCGCAATCACCAATACAGCCGCAAAAGCAATCAACGCACCGATAAAAGCGCCACCAGAGAGCCCAATCGCTCCCCCACCCAGCCCCAACATGCCGGTCACTACCGCTCCCGTCGAAGCACCCGATGAAACACCCAAAATATAAGGGTCAGCCAAAGAGTTACGCAACAACGACTGCAACAACAAACCACACAGTGACAAACCGATACCACACGCCGCAGCCACTAAAACACGCGGCAAGCGGTCTTCCCACACAATCGCGTCCTCGCTCAAACGCACCGGAATCTCGGTCAGCCCCACATGGTTAGTCACAATATCGCGCACATTCACCAGCGAAATATCAGCACTGCCCAAAGTAATGGAAATCAACACCGACACCACTAGCGCCACCACACCGAGCGCCAAAAAGAACCAGCGCCCGGCGAAATGTTTGCGTCGTGCAGTCGAAACGGGCAGGAGGGTAGTTACTGCCACAGCTTACTTGCCTACATTCTCTTGGTTATTCTCGTACCAGTCGCCAATCTTCTCAAGACCGTCAACATAACGAATCGAGGGGTTCATCTCAGCACCGTGCAACGCAATAAAGTTCTCATTCTTAACCGCGTCAATCTGCTGAGTCAGGGGGTCATTCTTCAAGAATTCAATCTTATCGTCCAGACGGTCACCGGGAAAACGGTCACGTTTCAAATCACCAAGAACCAAAACCTCAGGATTCTTCTCTATAACAGCTTCCCAGGTCACAGTGGGCCAGTCATCCACTTCGCTCTCAAAGACGTTAGTCATACCAGCTTCGTGTGCCAGCATCTGCGCTGAACCCTTGCCACCTGCCATGTAAGGGGTCTTCGTATCAGCAAACCAGAAAGCTACTGAAGTGTCATCAAAATCAGCACCCTCCAGGGCAGCATCCGCACGCTGCTCAAGGTCGGTAATCAGCTCTTCACCGCGTTCTTGCACATCGAAAATCTCGGCCATCTCGCGGATTTCCTGGAACAATACATCCTCCGTGAGCGCTACAGTTCGCGTACCACCACCGTTGATGCTCTGCCCCTGATCGCAGTCGGTCGGCGACAGGTAAGAAGACACCTCAGTTTCAGCCAAACGGTCGCGGGTTACAACACCACCGGTGTTGAAGTGGCGACCAAAGGACGCGGTAACGAAATCGGGATCAGCGTCCATCAGCACCTCAAAGCTGGGTGCGTTATCAGCTAGCCGAGGTACTTTCTCGTTCTCAGATGCCAGGCTATCAAGCACCGGGTCTGTCCATGAGGCGGTACCTACCATGCGATCAGCCAAACCCAAGGAAAGCAAGATTTCAGTGGAGTTCTGGTCAAGAGAAACCACACGCTCAGGTGCTTTTTCAATGACGGTCTCAACGCCACAGTTCTCGATAGTCAACGGGTAGCTGGTTTTACCGTCGCCTGCTGCGCTAGCTGCGGGCTTAGACGCTTCAGAGCTGGGCACTTCTTCAGATGCTCCACAGCCAGTCGCCAGAAGCGCTGAGGTTGCTGCAAGAGCCAGAAACTTGGGGCTCATAAATTTCATGGGGTTTCTCCGCCAGAAGGTTAATTGTTATTTAGAATATGACGGTTCCCTGAGCTGATCCCCGGTTACTTGTTCATACCGAGTATTGATGTTACGGGCAAGATTCTTGCCCGTGCCGATGCCCAGGGAGCACAACCACTAAGGATACCCTTACCTTAAATAAAGTCAAACTTTCATTCTCTATTTGAGGTCATCCGCTGGGGCGAAGAAACGGGCATATCCCCAAGCTACCAGCGCTGACGCTGAGCCTGCTACGCAGAGTATGGGCGGACGCATACACCATGTGGCGGGTACAGCACAGCCACCTGCGCCAGTTGGTGCAGGTGGCTATGCTGGTGGCTAGGTCACTAAGAGCCTAGAGGCTTTTAGCGAGTGAGCTTGCGGTCTGGGGCAGGAAAATCCGAACGAGTGCGGAAGTAATTTTCCCGCACCAGGAATCACAATTCTGTCTTGTTTGCAGACGGAAAGTGAACCGCAAAGCCAGGGAACGCTAGCGGGTGAGCTTACGGTGAACCACACGGTGCGGTTTCGCCGCGTCAGGGCCAAGACGCTCCACCTTGTTCTTCTCGTATGATTCGAAGTTACCTTCGTACCAGTACCAGTTATCAGGCTGTTCATCGGTGCCCTCCCACGCGAGGATGTGGGTGGCAACTCGGTCGAGGAACCAGCGGTCGTGGGAGACGACGACGGCGCAACCGGGGAATTCCAGCAGGGCATTTTCAAGCGAGGTGAGGGTTTCAACGTCGAGGTCGTTGGTGGGCTCATCGAGCAGCAAGAGGTTGCCGCCCTGCTTGAGGGTTAGTGCCAGGTTGAGGCGGTTGCGCTCGCCACCGGAGAGCACACCTGCCTTCTTCTGCTGGTCGGGACCTTTGAAGCCGAAGGCTGAGACGTAGGCACGTGATGACATTTCGACCTGACCGACCTGAATGTAGTCGAGTCCGTCAGAGACTACTTCCCAGAGGGTCTTTTCAGGGTCGATGTTGGCGCGGTTCTGGTCAACGTAGGAAATCTTGACGGTTTCACCAATCTTGAGGTTTCCACCGTCCAGAGGCTCAAGACCAACGATGGTCTTGAAGAGGGTTGATTTACCAACACCGTTAGGACCAATGACGCCGACAATGCCGTTACGGGGCAGCGAGAAAGAAAGACCGTTAATCAGTGAGCGACCGTCAAAGCCCTTTTGCAGGTTTTCAGCTTCGATAACCAGGTTGCCCAGGCGCGGTCCCGGGGGAATCTGGATTTCCTCGAAGTCTAGCTTGCGGGTCTTCTCAGCCTCAGCAGCCATCTCTTCGTAGCGAGCCAAACGTGCCTTTGACTTAGCCTGACGACCCTTAGCGTTAGAGCGTACCCACTCAAGTTCTTCACTCAGGCGCTTAGCAAGCTTCGCGTCCTTCTTACCCTGAACCTGCAGACGTGCCTGCTTCTTTTCAAGATAGGTGGAGTAGTTACCTTCGTAGGGGTAGAGATTACCGCGGTCGATTTCAGCGATCCATTCAGCAACGTGATCCAGGAAGTAGCGGTCGTGGGTAATCGCAATAACTGCGCCCTCATAGGACTGCAGGTGCTGCTCCAACCAGAGCACTGACTCAGCGTCAAGGTGGTTGGTAGGCTCATCGAGCAGCAGCAGGTCAGGCTTCTGTAGCAGCAGCTTACAGAGTGCTACGCGACGACGCTCACCACCTGAGAGGTGGGTAACGGGCATGTCCCCGGGAGGGCAACGCAGCGCATCCATTGCCTGCTCAAGCTGGGAGTCGATGTCCCAAGCGTTAGCGTTATCAATTGCTTCCTGCAGCTTGCCCATTTCTTCCATGAGCGCGTCGAAGTCGGCATCGGGGTTTGCCATCTCTTCTGAGATCTGATTGTAGCGAACAATCTTTTCGTAGATTTCGCCGACGCCTTCTTGGACGTTGCCGAGAACAGTTTTGTCTTCGTTCAGCGGCGGTTCCTGCAACAGAATTCCAACGCTGTAGCCCTCTGAGAGGCGAGCTTCACCGTTGGAGGGGGTGTCAATACCAGCCATAATTTTCAGGATGGTTGACTTACCCGCACCGTTCGGGCCGACCATACCAATCTTGGCGCCGGGGTAGAACGACATTGATACATCGTTGAGAATGACTTTGTCGCCCACAGTTTTGCGGGCTTTCGTCATCGTGTAAATAAATTCAGCCATACCTTTAAGGCTACCGTGTGTGGTCAAATTTTGGGTTTGGGGGCACGGTGGCTAGCTCATCTCGTTATTTTTTATCGGTGCGAGTTAGCGGTGGTTTCTGCGAGGCACCGGTACGCAGGTGTTTTTCCTGCGCACCGGCTGTGCAAATAGCACATTGCCCACCACGAACTAGGCAGTCATTGTTGTAATAGCTTCTCGCGCCTGGTGGGTGTCTTCAACCAGTTCACCGAAACCCGCTAGGCTATCTGGCGCCTGCACGCCGTTATTCTCATCACTGCGGGGGTAACTGGTGGTCACGCCACTGTGAGCGAACCCGTCGTCAGAGGCGCGGCTAGAGGCATCATAGGTATTCTGCTGGTGCCCCTGGGGCTGTGATGATTCTAAAGAAGCACTAGCAGAATCATTCTGCGCTGGTGGCTGACCCTGCGATGGTATCTGGTCTTGACCCTCATAGCGGCGTTCAACGGATCGCTCGTAACCTGCTGTACCGAAGTTAAGGTCATGCCCCACCGCTTGAGCATCAATTTCAACGTTGGTGACGGTAGTGCCGTCTTCGCGGTCCCATTTTTTAATTTTGAGACGACCCGACACAATCACTGGCTGCCCCACACGGATACTGCGGGCGACGTTCTGCGCCAGCGCCCTGAAAGCGTTCACTGTGTACCAGTTGGTGGGGGCTTCTCGCCACATCCCCGCTGCTTGATCATACCAGCGCGGGGTGGACGCGATGCGAAAGTTCGTGACTGGCGCACCGTTGGGAGTGTGTTTGAGAACGGGGGCTGTTGCCGCGAATGCTCGAACGATGATGGTTTCACTCATGACAGGTTCCTTGAAAATAGGTGGAGTGAGCGGGTAATTCTTTTCTAACCTCACCTCTCGCGCAGCTCAAGGTTAACCGTCAGATCTGTGGATAACTCCCCCATATTTTTCTATATCCACAGCTTTTAATTATTCAATTTTGTATATCCACAGGGTTTCTATCCACAGTTTCATGTTTTTCTTGCCTCTAAAAATTATTTGTCTTTAGGGTTTTGAGGTATGAAGACTTTAGAAACACAAGATTCCGTAAGACTCCCACCGTGGGTGCGCGACGACACCACCCAGACTTACTATCACGAGGAGTGGTCCTGCGTTCCCCTCCAGCAGAGCCAGATCTTTGAGCATATGTGTCTCTTTATTTTCCAACAGGGTTTACAGTGGAGCACTGTGCTCAGTTTCAGACTGGCATTCACAAAAGTATTCGCTGGTTTTGATCCCAAGAAGTTAGCGCAGTGGGGTGACGCTGATACCGATAAAGTACTGGGCAATAGTTCCACCATCAGGAATCGGGCAAAGATTGAAGCCTGCATTCATAACGCAGCGATGTTGGTAGAACACTCTGTTCACCTACCCAGTGAACTTCTAGCGCGTTTTCCCGACCCCTTGGTTGTCTGTGAAGATGATGCGTCCCTACCCAAAACACACATCCTCACCGACGAGTTCTCAGACTTTCTTAAAGACTGCGGTTTGCAGCGTATGAGTCCCGTTCTTACCTGCTCACTGGCTCAAGCCTGCGGTTTGTTAATTTCTCAACAGCACGTCCGCACCCGTACATCGCAGGGTGAGAATCTACTGAAACACGGAATGCCTGCCCCGCACAAAATAAATATTCCGGGAGGGCAGGGCTAGGGCAGAACCTTAGATTCGGCTCTGAGTGATTTTTCCGTTGGGGAACCATGTCAGGCGGTACCCCTTGCTAAAATCTAGGGTCACTCGACCATCGGCGTGGGCGACTTCATCACTGATCGGAAGACCAAAAGTTGAGGTGTATCCCCGGTTCTTCCAGTACCAGTAAAGTCCACCGTTGGCGTTGATGATTTTTACCCCTGTTTGGGCAGACCACACAAAGAGAGATTCGTACCCGTTGTTCAACCGGAACTTCTGAGCGTAACCACCTGCACTCAGAGCAAACTCATCAGTTGTGGGGAAGCCGTAGCGGGCAGTTGCCCTACCGCTTGTAAAACGGGCGCCGATAGCACCGTGTTCCCAAACCTTGTGTACGCGCTGGTGGTCTGCGCTCCAGTAGAGTGCATTCGTACCGCGACCCAGCATGGTGAATTTCTGCACGGTGCCACCGAGTAAACCATGCTCAGCGCTTGTGGGGAAACGGAGCCCGTTTTCAAAGCCCTCAACTGCGTAGCAAGAACCGATACCGCCCGCGAAATTCACAGGGGCAGCTCCGACGCTTTCGTGCCAGTAAATGGTGTAGTGGGCACCAAATCGCTGAGCGTACCCGCCATCGCGAATAGGAATTTCACCGCTCGTAGGCTGACCAAAACGTGAACCTCCCCCACCAGCTGCGTAGCATTCGCTGATAGCGGTTTTGTGCACGGTCATGGTGGGACGGGACACATTAGCTTCGCGGAAAGACTCAGCAAGATAACCAGCAAAGTCATACTGGTAGTGGTCACCATTAACCACGTTTACTTCAACATTGGAGAACCCTGCTGCGCGGTAGCTTGTTGCGCCTGCGTGGGCAGCTCCCCATGCCGACCAGGTCGCGGGCCAGGTTGCACCTTTACCGTCACGGTTGCCCACGTAGAAATCCATCGGTAGAGCTTTGAACCGTGCTGAAGTTGTGGTTTGCTGACCGCGCGGAGTGCCGTCACCGACGATAATGCTGCCACCACCGGTACGCCAGGATTCTTGACGGTCAGCATTGAGCTCTAGGGTGATAAACTCAGCACCACCTGAATAGCCCAGAAACCAGACGTTGGAGCGGTCAATACCGTGAGTATTCTGGAACCAGTTTGCAAAACCTCTCAACCAGTCACCGTGCGCATCAGCGCTTTCCCACCATGTGATACCATGACCGGCTTTATTCTTATCGGGCGATACAACGGGAACAAAAACCATGTTCTTCGACTGGGCAATTTTAGCCATTGATGTCAAAGCGTGGTTGCCATAGTCCCAAACCTTTGACTGGTTACTTTCCCAATAATCACCGTCCAAGTAATAGACAACACCTACCGGTTTATTCCAGTCAATGCCATCAGCGTAAACAGAACTGCCCGTAGGCGGTATGGGTCTTGGATGATACAGCAGCTGAGGCTTGTGCTTCGGGGGTTATAACGCTGGTTAGTGCGCATCCAGTAGCTAGAGCAAACGCACTCAGGCGGCGTAAGAAAGGAGCACGGTACATAGGGGGAAGCTTTTCCTTGTAGTATGTGTACGATAAACAAATCCTGCAGGGAGGCATAGCCATCTTATACTCCCCACAAAAAGAATAATGACGTTTTTAACGACGATTATTATTAATTTATATTAATTTTTTCTTAAGGAATTTCATGAAAAAACAATTAAGCGTATTAGCTACGTCATTATTGTTGTTGGTGGGGTGTTCTTCTCGTTCAGAGAATTCTCCCGCCGTTGAATCAGCAGCACCTCATGCCACGTCCTCGTCATCAGCTTCTGAGACAGCACGCGCAACCGCTTCATCTAGCGCGGTTGCTTCTGACACATCTTCGCAGAAGCCAACCGTCTCAGAGGTGACGCATGGTGAGAGCGAAACAATGATTCCTTTGCCTCAACAGACCGCTCTGGGTGGTATTGATGACAACCACACACTGCCAACCACCGCACCTCTTAGTGAAACGGGTCAGAGCACAGAGGGCGAAAGCATCGCTGTTCCTCTTGCTTCTGAACTTCATGCCCCATCAATTTTTCAACAGTACCGTGATGGTGGTGGCACCTGCACCGCCGATGTATGGGATAGCTCAATGGAATACACCGAAGAGGCGTGGGTAGCTGTCATTAGTGAATGCGACGCACAAGATTTGGGGGCATGGGCAAACGGGTACGACCCCTTCGACCCCGCGAACTATGATTCGGGAGCAGCGTCCGGTGGTGCAGATGCGAAGTTCTCCCCCGCAGAGGAAAGCAACGTACGCACAGGTCAAAATACCAGCAACGGGTACGAAGCCGGTGAAGAAGGCAACCCCTCGGATGCTGAAATCATCGGCGGTTAAATCGCACGCTCACTCTCCCTAATTGTCTAAGAGGAAAAGTCAGCAAAAAATCTGTATTATAAGCAAGTGGTGCTTTTTGCAAGCACCGCCTGCCTCAGTAGCTCAGTGGATAGAGCAGGAGCCTTCTAATCTCTTGGTCGGGGGTTCGACTCCCTCCTGGGGCACGCAATACAGGCTCTGACTAGGGTAAATAGTTTTTCTTGTGCCCAGTCAGAGCCTAAAAAGTAGTCATGTCATCTTTTTGAAAAAATTTTGGGAGAATCAAAACCCGTTGTCTATAGCCATTTTTATGGCTATAGACAACGGGTTTTTCGCTTCTGTTGCTTCTCGGCACTGCTAGATGATCAGATCAAAGACCGATTGCCTGCGTTTGCTTCTGAGCACTCTTCGTGTTGCGGGGTCAACGAAGAGTAGGTAAGCGGAGTAGGCGAGGGTGGTGACGCCTGCAATCAGTCGCGCCATGTTGATGTCAAAAGTGTCGAGGTAGGGTGAAACTGAGAGCTGGTCAACGATTGCGTAAATCATGAAGAACAGGGTGGTCAGAAAGTAGAAGTCCAGCTGGTGGCCGGTGCGGATGCCCGATGCTGCGAGGAACGGAATGAACCACAGCAGGTACCAGGATTGCACCATGGGGCTGAATGCTACTACGCAGGCGAGCGCGAGGCCTGCCCTGCGCAGTAGGTCTTCGTCTTTGCCGCGGAACATGATCATGACGGCCAGGAACATGCCGATGAGTTTGCCGATGCTGCCGATGCCGTCGCGGACGGTTGCATTGTCTATGCCGGTGAGGTTGTGCGCGAGGTCCCCTACGAAGATGCCGAGACCACCGCTGGGTGCGTACCAGATGTGCTGGCCGCCGGTAGTGGAGAGGGCACCGATCCAACCGAATCCAAGACCATTGAGCCAGCCCATGAATGCCATGAGCGCCAGAAAGATAGTGCCTACGAGTGCCCAGTAGCTGAACTTACGTGGCCAGGAGGCGGCGCGTCCTGCCCATAAAAGACCGATGAAGGGCAGCAGGACGAGGGCGAGGGGCTTGATGGCAACGGCGAGGGTCACCAGTACGGTGCCGGTAAGACCACCTTTCCAGTTGCGCCAGCGGGCTGCATGGTAGGCGCCTGCCACCATGAGGCCGGTCATCAGGGCATCATTGTGACCTGCTGTGATGAACTGGGCGATAAAGAGTGGGTTGGCGACAACGAGCCACAGGGTACGGGTGGGGTTGATATCGTGAAGTTGCGCTAGTTTTGGGGTGTAGTAGGCAATGAGTAGGCACCCTAAAACTGCGATGAATCTAAAGAAGTAGATTCCAGCATCAACGTTTTGCCCGACGATGGTTGCCACGGTCTGTTCAATCCATAAGAACACCGGACCGTAGGGTGGTGGGGATTCAGCCCACATGGGGTCGGCGCCGTATTGAAAGAAGTTATTGACTGAGCTAACGCCGTATTCGTATGGGTTGAGCCCCGATTGCATGACGCGCCCCTGGGCAAAATAGGAGAACATGTCGCGGCTAAAAAGCGGAAAGGCAAAGAGTTGCGGGGTTGACCAGGCGATAATTGCCGCCCACGTCCATTTTTTACTCCCGGCGTCCCACAGCGGCATTTTCTGCGAAAGACGCAGCCACTCACGGGTCATCATCATGCCGCCGACGGCAACGAGCACTACCGAGGTCACAAGGCCGGGTACGTTATAGCGGATGTTTGCAATCCAGCCGACCGTGTTCAGCGGTGATGCTGCCGCGAGCCAGCCGACGCCGAATGAGCCGAACATCATCAGCAGTGAACCGATGGTGCCAAAAATAATCGTTCGGGTCGGTGAACCCGTCACGTAGTTGAGCTGCACGCGGTTAAAGCGGGTGATGCGTGGCTCGCGTGGTGCCGTGGTGCGCTGGGAAAGCATAGGCTCCTAGCCTTATAAAGTCGATGCTGTCTTAGATTGCTTAAGTCTAACGTTCGCTTTCCTGTAAAAGTTAAATTTTGGTGACTTTTATGGGGTGCCTTTGGGGTTTTCACACGGTAGGTTTATATATATGAGTGAATTGAACGAACGTATTGTGTGGATTGACTGCGAGATGACCGGGCTGTCTCTTGAGCAGGACGCCTTGATTGAGGTTGCAGCACTGGTAACTGATGGCGAGCTGAATATCTTGGGTGAGGGCGTTGACCTAGTCATTAAGCCTGCCCCTGCTGCTGTTGAGCAGATGGACGATTTTGTGCGCAATATGCATACGGTTTCAGGTCTGATTGATGAACTTGAGGGCGGAATGAGCATGCAGGACGCCCAGCGTGAGGTTCTTGAGTACATCAAGAAGTATGTGCCTGAACCCCGCAAGGCTGTTCTGGGCGGCAATTCCGTGGGCACTGACAAGACCTTCTTGGTGCGTGATATGCCTGAGCTGGTGGATTACTTGCACTATCGCGTCATTGATGTTTCAACCGTTAAAGAGCTCTCCCGCCGCTGGTTCCCCAAGGCGCTGTGGAACGCTCCTGCAAAGACGGGTAATCACCGTGCGCTGGGTGATATCCGAGATTCTATTGATGAGTTGCGTTACTACCGTGGCACCGTTTTTGTGGAGGCACCGGGGCCTGATAGCGAAACATCGCAGGAGGTTGCCCGTCAGGTGGCGCAGACCCGTCAGCCTTTGGGTGATTAGAACGGCTTACGGTTGCGGACGTATCCGCTCCTCTCCAGAAATCAGGGGCGGGGAATGTATCCGCCCGGCTATTGGATCAGCCGCGAACCGGCGACTCAACAGCCCTACACAGCACAAGTGGCGACAGTCACTGAAAAAACCTCGTTCTCGATTTGTCACCGGGGGTAAAACTTGGGTAGAGTATTACTCGCTGCCAAACGCAGAAGAAAAAAAATTTTCATCGGTGTTTTAGCAGATATGGTGGTCGTAGCTCAGTCGGCAGAGCGCCTGGTTGTGGTCCAGGAGGTCGCGGGTTCAACCCCCGTCGATCACCCCGAAGATAAAGGGTCGTTATGGTAGTTTCCATAACGGCCCTTTTGTCTACCCTCAGCAGCTATTTTCTCTAGGAGAGCCATGAAGACCCGCTTTTACACAGAAGACCACGAGTTGTTCCGTGAAGTTGCCCGCGAATTCGTGGCGCGCGAGGTTGCCCCGAACTATCCGCAGTGGGATCAGGAGCACATGATGCCCCGTTCTGTATGGAAGGCAGCGGGTGAAGCGGGTGTATTGGGCTTGGCGATTCCTGAAGAGTTCGGTGGTGCTGAGATGCCAGATTACCGTTTTCAGACGGTGCTCACCGAGGAGCTTGCCAGCGCCGGTTGCTTCGGCTTTGCACTGGCTGTTCACCTGCAGCAGGATCTCGTACTCCCCTACCTCTTGGCGTACGGCACTGACGAGCAGAAGCAACAGTGGCTGCCGCGCATGGTTGAGGGCGCTCTCGTGACCTCCTGTGCGCTCACCGAGCCAGGTGCAGGTTCTGATCTGCGAGCAGCACGTACCACTGCCGTTAAAGAGGGTGAGTATTACGTTCTCAACGGCCAGAAAACTTTTATCGGCTCCGGTATTTCGGGTGACGCTGCCATTGTGTTAGCACGCACCGATGGTTCTACGGGCGGACGCGGCGGCGCTGAGTCTTTCTCGCTGTTTTTCGTTGAAAAAACAGAGGGGTACACCGCCGGCAACCAGCTCGATAAGATGGGCGTTCGTGCATCAGACACCGCTGAGCTTTTCTTTGACAATGTGAAGGTTCCCGCCAAGAACCTCATTGGTGAAGAGGGCAGGGGTCTGCTCTATGTCAAGGAACAACTGCCCCAGGCACGCCTTGCCATCGCCGCCGCATCAGCCATCACCGTTCGCGCCACCGTTGAAGCGACCATCGAGTACGTCAAAGAACGTCAGGCCTTCGGCTCTCGTGTTGCTGATTTTCAGAACACTCGCTTTGAGATTTCAGATCTCATGACCGATGTTGAGGTTACCGAGCTGTACCTGGCTCACGCTATTGATGCTTTCAATGCCGGTGAGCTCACTGCTGAAGATGCCGCCAAAGTGAAAATTTTTGCGTCCGAGAAGGCTACCCACGTGACCGACCGCGCACTACAGCTCTTCGGCGGTTACGCCTACATTCTGGAGCACCCTGTAGCCCAGGCTTTCCTCGCAGCCCGCCTGCTCACTATTTTTGGTGGTACTAACGAGATCCTGCGCGATACCGTTGGCGCTGACCTTCTCGTCTAAGAAAGATTCTTACCATGACTATTTTGCCTATTATTATTCACGGTAATCCCGTGTTGCATCAGCCTGCCCGCGCGGTTACTGACTTTGATGACCCCGAGTTTAAGCAGCTGGTTGCTGATATGTACGAAACGATGGATGCCTCGCACGGCGTAGGTCTGGCGGCACCCCAGGTGGGCGCGGGGCTGCGTCTTTTTACTTATGTCTTTGAGAATGAGGACGGGGTTGCTCCGCGCAGTTGCATCGTGAACCCTGTGTTGACTCTGGGTAAGATTTCTGCGGCTGAGCCTGATGAGGATGAAGAAGAGGGCTGCCTTTCTTTCCCCGGTTACGGTTTTCCTCTCAAGCGTGCCGAGTGGGTGACTGTTTCGGGTTTCAACGAGTTTGGTGAGCCTGTGAAGTTTGATGCGACTGGTTGGTTCGCGCGCGTTATGCAGCATGAAACTGACCATTTGGACGGCAAGCTCTACGTGAATCGCCTGAATAAAAAGTGGACTGCGCGTGCTAAGAAGGTCGTGAAGAAAGAGGGCTGGACGGTTGATGGTAACTCGTGGACGCCCGGTATTGACCCTGATCCCTTCGGTCACTAAGGGTTTTTGTCGCTTTTTGTTTTTACTCCGCTTGAAAGTGCCACGGGAGGGTGTTTTTGACCCTTGATGTGGCACTTTCGGGCGGAGTAACTTTTTAAAAGAAAGTCTATATAGAAAAGTTTATGAAACACGGGATGCTCGATGAGCCGGGTTCTGTCGCCACCTTCTGTGAAGGGTGGGGGCAATCATCCATCTAGACCCGACATTGCTGTGGGGTTCAAGCGGTCTACCCGAGCATATTAGGCGCACTACCTTCGAGCATGCTCTGTTTGACCTTGCTCCGGATGGGGTTTACCGAGCTACCTCAATCGCTTGGGGTACTGGTAGTCTCTTACACTACCTTTTCACCCTTACCTACCGTGATCCGGTGGGCGGTTTGTTTTCTGTGGCACTGGCCTGCAGGTTGCCCTGAGTGGATGTTATCCACCATCCTGTGCTGTGGAGCCCGGACTTTCCTCGAGACGTGCTTGCGTCGCGCGATTGCCTGAGCATCCCGTGTTCAGTGTTCTACTGTACTACAGGTTGGTAGGGTTGGGGTATGAAGATTTTGTTGCCTCCGTCGGAGGGTAAGTGTGCGGCGCTTGCGGGTGAGCCGGTTGATGTTGATGCGTTGAGTTTTCCGTTTTTGATTCCGGCGCGTGAGTCTGTGGCTGAGGTGTTGAGGCAGGTTTCTGGTGAGGTGGATGCGCTGACGATGTTGAAGGTGGGCGCGTCTTTGTCTGCTGAGGTTGAGCGGAATACCCGGGTGTTTGAGGAGCCTGCATATGAGGCGTGGCGGGTGTATACGGGTGTGTTGTTTGAGGCTTTGAATGTTGCGTCAATGAGTGATGCTGAGCGTCAGGTAGCTTTTGAGAGTGTGTTAGTGGTGTCTGCTCTGTGGGGTGCGGTGCATTTGGATGATGTGATTCCGGCATATCGTCTCTCGATGGGTGTGAAGTTGCCTCAGGTGGGCGATTTGGCGAAGTTTTGGCGTTCTGAATTGGCTCCTTTGAATGGTGGGTTTGCTGGTGAGCTGATGGTTGATTGTCGTTCAGCGGCGTACTCTAAGGCGTGGGTGACTCCCTCAGCGCGGACTGTGCAGGTGCGCGTGGAGCGGTTGTTTGATGACGGTAGCCGTAAGGTGGTCTCTCATATGGCGAAGCATTATCGCGGTGAGTTGGCTCGGTATCTTGTGGTCAATGGATTGGTGGAGCTTGCGGACGCGCGTGAGCTGGCGGAGGCTGTGGGTGAGCAGTGGCAGGTTGAGCTGGTGGAGCCCGCTGAGAAGAAGCCCGGTGTGCTGACCCTGGTGATTCCTGAATAGGAGCGAGAGCTACTTGTAGGCAGCCCCTCGCGTGAAGAACTATTTTCTTCGCGCGAGGGTCTGTTTGTGTTGAGTGGCGTTGGTCGGTTTAAAGGGTCGAGGCTGAACCTTCTACTTCACCGGTGGAGATTCTGAAGTCCCAGGGGTCTGAGTTGAGGGTAGAGACTTGAGTTTTGATGGCAAAGCCTCGTGCGGTGAGTTCTTCTGTCAGGCGGCGAGCGCCGGTGGCTAGCCACACCCATTCTGAGGCGAAGTGGGAGCAGTCGATGAGGTTGATAGTTTTCTGGTGTGCCAGTCGTGATTTTTCGCGGAGTTCTGATGCCGGGTGGTGGCGTAGGTCGGCGGTGATGTAAACGTCGGCGTCGCTTGATTCAACGGCGCCAAAGAGGGAGTCGCCTGCTCCCCCGCACAGGGCAACACGCTGAATAGGTGCCTCCGCTGAGCCGGCAACGCGCAGCCCGCCGGCTGTGGCGGGCAGAATCTGAGCGAGCGCATCCGCTAGTTCTTTGAGGGTTGTCGTCTGAGGTAGCGTGCCGACCCTTCCAATGCCTACAGTGTGTTCTGCGCCGTTGAGGGTTTGTGTTTTTTCGTCAGCGAGTACCTTCACGTCGGTGAGTCCGAGGGCTTGGGCGAGTGCCTCATTAACCCCGTCTACGGCGCTGTCTGTGTTAGTGTGGGCGGCAAGCAGCGCGCACTTGTTCTCGATGAGGGTGTGTACAATGTTGCCCTTGTAGTCGGTATCGGGCAAGAAGGAGGCACCGCGCAGCAGTAGAGGATGGTGAGTGATTATCAAATCAGCGCCGGTTTCTACGGCTTCTTCAGCAACAGCGCCAATGGCGTCCACTGCAAAGAGAATCTTCTTGACCTCGGCATCCCGGCGACCTATAACTAGCCCTGAGGCGTCCCAGTCTTCTTGAAGGTGGGCGGGATACAGTGTTTCAAAAGCATCGAGTACATCAGCGAGTGTAGGTGTTTTCATATTCCCTACTTTAGTAGGGCTTGTGCCGGGTGTCTGCTCGTCGCAGCGAAATAAAACTGATGCTGAGTATCGTTAGGTTCAATAGTTGCGGTGGGCACCTGTACACCATGTGAACGAAGCAGAGAATGAAAGCGGGGTTAGACAGTGCAAAGTCTTGTTGTGGGTGGCGGTTGTTTTTGGTGCGTGGACGCGGTTTTCCGTCAGGTTGAGGGCGTTACTGCCAGTATTTGTGGCTATGCTGGCGGAGATACGCCAGACCCCGATTACCGTTCGGTGTGCACCGGTTTAACGGGGCACTACGAGGTTGTCAGGTTAGAGTTTGATAAGTCAGTGATTGATGCTGATACGGTGCTCGATATTTTCTTTACAACCCATGACCCCACCAGCTGGGGTCGTCAAGGTCACGATGCCGGTTCGCAGTACCGTTCGGCGTTGATGTATGAAAACGATGAGCAACGCGAGCTTTTTGAGCGCGCTAAAGAACGCGCAGCGAGCATCTGGGATGTTCCCATTGTCACGGTGGTTGAGCCACTCAAGATTTTCTATGAGGCTGAGGAATACCACCAGAATTACTATGCCCGTAACCCTTATACCGGTTACTGCATGGCAGTTATTAACCCCAAGATTTCAGCAGCCCGCAAGCGCTACGCCCAGTATTTGCGTGCGTCCTAGGTGCGGTGCGGACGCGACGGGGTAGGGTTTTACGAAATGTGTCGTACCCCCTGACCTAGCAGCGTCTTTAACCTAGACTAGAAAGAAACCGCTGACGCTACTAGCTATTGAATAAAAGGATCAAAACTTATGTCAAAGATGTATAACAATGTCACCGAAATTATTGGCGGTACCCCCGTTGTTCGTCTGAACACCCTTGATAAGGATTTGCCCGGTAACGTGGCTGTCAAGCTGGAGTTCTACAATCCCGCTAACTCAGTCAAAGACCGTATTGGTGCGGCAATTGTTGATGCTGCTGAGGAGTCAGGTGCGCTGAAGCCCGGTGGCACCATTGTTGAAGGTACCTCAGGTAACACCGGTATTGCTCTTGCTATGGTGGGTGCGGCTCGTGGTTACAAGGTCATTTTGACTATGCCCGAGACTATGTCTACCGAGCGTCGCGTCATGCTGCGTGCTTTTGGTGCTGACATTGTGCTGACCCCCGGTGCTGAGGGTATGCGCGGTGCGGTAGAGAAGGCGAAAGAAATCGTTGCTACCACCGAAAACGCAATTCTTGCCTCGCAGTTCGATAACGGCGCTAACCCTGCTGTTCATTACAAGACCACTGGCCCTGAGATCTGGGAAGCAACTGAAGGCAAAGTTGATATCTTCATTGCGGGTGTGGGCACCGGCGGTACCGTTTCAGGTGCTGGCAAGTTCCTCAAGGAGCAGAATTCAGAAATCAAGGTTATCGCCGTTGAGCCTAAGGATTCACCGCTGCTCACCGAAGGCAAGGCTGGTCCTCACAAGATTCAGGGTCTGGGTGCAAACTTCGTTCCCGATAACCTTGACCGTGACATCTACGATGCAGTCACCGATGTAACTATCGAAGATTCAGTTGCCACTGCCCGTGCGCTGGGTGCTTCAGAGGGTATCTTGGGCGGTATCTCAGCCGGTGCAGCAGTCTGGGCGGCGCTGGAAGAAGCGAAAAAGTCAGAGAATAAAGACAAGCTGATTGTAGCTATTGTTCCCGACTTTGGTGAGCGTTACATCTCCACCGTTCTGTATGAGGATATCCGCGGTTAATTCCGTCGGTTACCTTTCTCAAAGGGGTCGTTCCATCACCGTCAGGTGGGGTACGCCCCTTTTTTATCGTTTCTTGAGCCATCGGCGGAATACTGAACGGGTATACGCTGTTGTAGTGGTGGTAAACGATAGAGTGTTACCTGCCCCACCCATGAAAGTGAGAGTACAGTGAGCTTCGTAGCGCGCCTTCGCGAAGACTTAGCAACAGTTCGTATGAACGACCCCGCGGCACGAGGCAACATCGAGATTATTCTCAATTACTCGGGCATGCACGCTATTTGGATGCACCGCCTTGCCCACCGTCTCTGGCAGCAGGAGAGCACCAAGTTCTTCGCGCGTACCCTCTCACAGTTCAGCCGCTTTATCACCGGCGTTGAAATTCACCCCGGCGCAACTATTGGTAGACGGTTTTTCATCGACCACGGTATGGGCATTGTTATCGGTGAAACCGCTGAAATTGGCAATGACGTTATGCTCTATCATCAGGTCACCCTGGGCGGACGCTCGCTGGAAAAGATCAAGCGCCACCCCACCATCGGTGATCGGGTCACCATCGGCACCGGCGCGAAGGTCTTAGGTCCTGTAGTCATCGGTGCTGGCTCTGCCATTGGTGCTAACGCCGTGGTGGTTAGCGACTTCCCCGAAGATTCCATCATCACCGGTATTCCCGCCAGCTCGCGTCCGCGCACTCCCGAGAAAAAACAGCCTCTGGTAGATGCTGTGGAGTACATCGACCCGGCAATGTGGATCTAATATTTTCCCTCTCTTTTTCTCGAAGCTGTATTTTCTTGAGAATTTGAAAGCAAAAAAGCGGTACTTCTTAGTGCAAGAAGTACCGCTTTTTGCGTGGATGAAGTGATTAGTGAACGTGAACGTCCGCCGCGTTGACTTCGTTGCGGTCACCGCTCCACATCACGTGGTAATCGCCTTTTTTATCCACACGTTTGTAGGTATGGGCGCCAAAGTAATCGCGCTGCCCCTGAATCAGGGCTGCGGGTAGGCGGTCGCGGCGCAGACCGTCGTAGTATGACAGTGAGGAGGCAAAGACAGGCACGGGAATACCGAGTGCGGTTGCCTTGGCAACAACGCGACGCCACGCCGGTACGAGCTCTTCCATGAGGGATTTGAAGCCCGGTGCCAACAACATGTTAGCGGGGGTGTCTTCACCCTTGTAAGCATCCATAATTTCACCCAGCAGTTCTGCACGAATAATGCAGCCTGCACGCCAGAGGGACGCCACAACATCGAGCTTGTAGTCCCAACCGTACTGGTGTGCTGCTTCTTCGAGCATGTCCAGACCCTGCGCGTAAGCAACGAGTTTAGAGGCGAAGAGTGCCTTGCGGACGTCCTCAACGAACTCCGGATCACCGTGGGCAACACCGGTGGTAGCAATCAGACCGCCAGGAAGTTCTTTCTGCGCCTCAACACGAGCTGCGGTGTTTGAGGATGAAAGACCGCGAGCGAAAACAGACTCAGCAATGCCGGTAATGGGGGTACCCAAATCAATAGCTGCCTGAACGGTCCAACCGCCGGTGCCCTTCTGACCAGCCTGGTCAACGATAACGTCTACCAGGGGCTTGCCGGTTTCAGTATCTACCTGTTCCAGAACCTGAGAGGTAATCTCAATCAGGTAGGAGCTCAAATCGGTTTCGTTCCAAGCGCGGAAGATCTTTGCCTGTTCAGCCGGCTCTAGACCAACGACTGAACGCAGGATGTCGTAGGCTTCGCCGATAACCTGCATATCAGCATATTCAATGCCGTTGTGAACCATTTTCACGAAGTGACCAGCACCGTCGGTGGAGAGCCAAGCGCAGCAGGACTCACCATCCTGAGGAGCCTTCGCGGCAATCTTCTCAAGCATGGGCCCCAGCGACTCGTAAGACTTCGCTGAACCACCGGGCATAATTGCAGGCCCCCACAAGGCGCCCTCTTCTCCACCTGAGACACCCACACCTACAAAGTGCAGGTTCTTCTCAGCCAGCGCCTTCTCACGACGGATAGTGTCGGGGAAGTGTGAGTTACCGCCGTCGATAATAATGTCATCTTCATCGAGCAGGGGAACCAGCTGGTCAATCACAGCGTCAACGGGGGCACCCGCCTTCACCATAATCAGAATACGACGGGGCGATTCGAGTGAGTCCACGAGTTCTGCGAGGGTCTCGGTACGAATGAAATCGCCCTCATCACCGTGGTCAGCCAACAGCGCGTCGGTCTTTTCAAGAGAACGGTTATGAAGGGCAACAGTGTAACCGTTGCGTGCCAGGTTACGTGCAAGGTTCGCGCCCATAACGGCAAGACCTGTCACACCAATCTGTGCTTTACGTGCAGTAGTATTTTCAGCCATGATTCAAGAGTACGCAGGTTTAGGATGCATCGCATGATTTGTTGTGGTGATTTCACGCATCGAGAATCTCACACACCGCCTGGCGCAAACGCTGAACGCCACTGAGCCACTTTGCCGGACGCGCATCAGCACACAGTTGCGTTGCGTTTACCCTACGCTCGCCCTACGGCAGAGAATTTATTCCACAGTGTCGTTAAAAAGCACCCACACAGCAGCAGCACCAATGCACAGGGCAATCACGGCAAAGACCGACCACATCCCCACCATCAGCCCCTGTGAGATGAAATAAAGAGAAATCAAAAGCCAGGTGATCGACAGCCCGACAGCGGTGAAGTTTCGCGGTCTAAACTTTTTCATCGCTTCTTCCCCTCATAACCAGCATGAATCGTAACAGCGCTTATTCTAGACACAAAAAAGCCCCGATTAATCGAGGCTTACTTTGTGGGTCCTACCGGGATCGAACCGATGACATCCACGGTGTAAACGTGGCGCTCTACCAGCTGAGCTAAAGACCCAATATGAAATTTTATTTTCACATCAGCTACCTGCAAAAGGTAACTGAGTGGGTCCTACCGGGATCGAACCGATGACATCCACGGTGTAAACGTGGCGCTCTACCAGCTGAGCTAAAGACCCATTCCGTAATCACTTGTTCGCGACTACGAAGAAAAACTATACACAGGTTCTAAAACCTGCGCAAATCGAAAAGTAGTGTTATGCACCACAGGTTGGTGAAGGGTTATTTTTTCATCACCAAACGGGTAGCAGCCCAGTCTTTTGAGACCGCAGCAGGCTTTGTCACGTGCAACCCCGCCAAAGGGGCAGCCTCGGCAATATCAGCCGGTGAAACGTGACCCGCGCGTCCTGACTTGGGGGTCATCAACCACACAACACCCGACTCATCGAGATCAGAGAGGGTATCAACCAACCCGTCTGCCAAATCCCCATCGTCTTCACGCCACCACAGCAGAACACCATCTACAACATCGTGCTCATCTTCTTCAAGCAAGTCAGCGTCAATCAAATCCTCAAGAGCATCACGCACCTCAAAGTCGATATCCTCGTCGTACCCAAATTCCTGGACGAGATCCCCGCCCTTGAAACCAAGTTGGTTTACCGCCTCAGCGGCTACCAAGGTCTCACTCACACAAGCCTCCAAAAATAAAAACAACACGGTCAGCAATCAACCGTATCTACACCGCCTACACCCAGCAGCAAGCAAAGCAGCTCCACCGCTGAAAGCACACGCGGCGCGTTCTCGTAAAACATCAATCAAAACCACCGGGGTATCCGGTTCAGTTTCACAGATAACTCAACACAGGTTTTTGCCGCTAATCAACTAAACACGGCTAAAAGCTGAGGATTTTCTCAAAGTCTTTACCTTCAATGAGTGAAAAATTACAGCTTGCGGTCAGCATAATCTGTCCACTCAGGGCGATAAATAAGCGCGAATGTGACAACATAGAAGGGAATGTATTGGGTACTTTCTACCTAAAGGCTCCAATACGCAAAGGTACGCACGGCTAGCCCTGTTTTTGCGGGGAACAAGTCAAGGTACAAGATCAACACAAGAGAGGTTGGATAGTGGCTCCCTCATCAACGAATGACCACGTCCTCAGCGCACTCACCCACGGGATGAAAGATATTGATCCCGAAGAAACCGGCGAGTGGATTGAATCTTTTGACGAACTGGTTGAAGAGCACGGCACTGAGCGTGCCCAGTTCATCGTTCGCTCACTGCTACAGCGCGCAGGCGATAAGAGCATTGAAGTTCCCTTGGTCACCACCACAGACTATGTGAACACCATTCCTGTTGACCAGGAACCCGAATACCCTGGCGATGAAGCCATCGAACGCCGCTACCGCGCTATCATGCGCTGGAACGCAGCCGTCATGGTTCAGCGTGCCCAGAAGTCAACCATTAGCGTGGGTGGTCACATCTCCTCGTACGCCGGTCAGTCAACCATGTACGAAATTGGTTACAACCACTTCTTCCGCGGACGCAACCACCCCGGCGGTGGCGACCAGATTTTCTTCCAGGGCCATTCCTCCCCCGGTAACTACGCTCGCGCTTTCCTCGAAGGTCGCCTGACCGAAGAGCAGCTCGACGGTTTCCGCCAGGAAAAGACTAAAGAAGGCAACGCCCTGCCTTCCTACCCGCACCCGCGCAACATGCCTGAATTCTGGCAGTTCCCAACCGTGTCCATGGGTCTTGGTCCCCTGAACGCTATTCACCAGGCACAGTTCAACAAGTACCTACACAACCGCGGCATCAAGGACACCTCAGAACAGCATGTCTGGGCTTTCTTGGGCGACGGCGAAATGGATGAGCCCGAGTCACGCGGTGCGCTGCAGCTGGCAGCTAACGACAAGCTCGATAACCTGACCTTCGTCGTGAACTGCAACCTGCAGCGTCTTGACGGTCCCGTTCGCGGTAACGGCAAGATTGTTCAGGAGCTCGAAGCGTACTTCCGCGGCGCTGGCTGGAACGTCATCAAGGTACTGTGGGGACGCGAGTGGGACGCCCTGCTCGAAAAAGACAAGAGTGGCGAGCTCGTTCGCATCATGAACGAAGCACTCGACGGTGACTACCAGACCTATAAGGCTGAATCCGGTGGCTTCATTCGTGAGCATTTCTTCGGTCGCTCACCCGAAACCAAAGAACTCGTTGCAGATATGACCGACGAGGAAATCTGGGCAATGAAGCGCGGTGCGCACGACTACCACAAGGTCTACGCAGCCTACAAGCGCGCGATGGAGACCAAGGGCAAGCCCACCGTCATCCTGGCTCAGTCTGTCAAGGGCTACGGTCTGGGTACTCACTTCGAGGGTCGTAACGCTACCCACCAGATGAAGAAGCTGACCATGGACGATCTCAAGATCTTCCGCGACCGTCTGCACATTCCCATCACCGATGAGGAACTGGAGAAGGATCTCTACAATCCTCCCTACTACCGCCCTGATCCCGATTCACCCGAGATGAAGTACCTCATGGAGCGCCGCAAGGAGCTCGGTGGCTTCATCCCCGGTCGCCTCAACGAGCAGAAGGAAATCCCCCTGCCCAGCGAGAAGGCATACAAGGGAGCGAAGAAGGGCACCGGCAAGCAGATGGCAGCCACCACCATGGCTTTCGTCCGCCTGCTCAAGGACCTCATGCGCGAGAAGGACTTCGGCGATCGCATTGTGCCTATCATCCCCGATGAGGCTCGTACCTTCGGCATGGACTCCTACTTCCCGACCGCGAAGATCTATAACCCCAACGGCCAGAACTACACTGCGGTTGACCGCGAGTTGATGCTGGCATACAAGGAATCACCCGAGGGTAAGATTCTCCACGTTGGTATTAACGAAGCGGGCGGCACCGCAGCTCTCACCGCCGCTGGCACCTCGTACGATACCCACGGTGTACCCATGGTTCCTGTCTACATCTTCTACTCGATGTTCGGTTTCCAGCGCACCGGTGACGCTTTCTGGGCTGCTGGTGACCAGCTGGCACGCGGTTTCATCATCGGTGGTACCGCAGGTCGCACCACCCTGACCGGTGAAGGTCTGCAGCACATGGACGGTCACTCACCGATCCTGGCTTCAACCAACCCCGCAGTGATTCACTACGATCCTGCCTACGGCTACGAACTGGCTCACATCGTTGAGCGCGGCATCGAGCAGATGTACGGCACTAAGGACGAAGACCACAACGTGATGTACTACATCACGGTTTACAACGAACCGATCGTTCACCCGGCTGAGCCCGAGAACCTCGACGTTGAAGGTCTGATTGGCGGTATCTACCGCGTCAGCGAGTCAGAGGTTGATGGTCCTCGTACCCAGCTGCTGGCATCAGGTGTTGCTGTTCCTTGGGCTCTCGAAGCTCAGAAGCTGCTGGCTGAGGACTGGGGTGTATCAGCCGACGTTTGGTCAGTCACCTCATGGACCAAGCTGCGCCGCGACGGCCTGGAAGCTGAGGAAACCTCCTTCCTCACCTCAGGCAAGGAGAACCCCACTCCTTTCATCGCTCAGCAGATGGAAGGCGCAACCGGTCCGATCGTTGCGGTATCAGACTTCGCGTCAGACCTCATGGATCCCGTTCGCCAGTACGTACCCAACGATTTCGCAACCCTCGGTGCAGATGGCTGGGGCTTCTCAGACACCCGTGCCGGCGCGCGTCGTTTCTTCCACATCGATTCGCACTCCATCGCGGTTCGTGCGCTGCAGATGCTGGCAAAGCGCGGCGAAATCTCCGCCGACATTCCTGCCAAGGCATTCGAGCAGTACAAACTGGATGACGTCAACGCAGGTACCTCAGGTAACGCAGGCGGCGACGCATAGGCTAGGCTGAGTCTCACCTTGAGCTAAGAGGCGGTGTTTTTATCTTCCTCAGAAGATAAAAACACCGCCTTTTGCATGCCTTACGGAGCCCTCGTCCACTCTCTCTACTCTTGCGCCCCCTGCCCTATCTTGCGTCCTTCCCCACTTGATGAAGTGACCACGCTGTGCCCAGGTGAGACCACAATCAAAGCAGTCATTGGAGCGGAGCGTGGTCACAGGTGAGCAGAACCTGGTCATACGGGGTGGGGACGCGGGCTTGAGAGGCGGGTGTGCAAGAGTTTTTGGACTTTCCCAGCATTTTTTGAAGTTTTTCGTGCTTTTGTACAAAAAATGCTCTGTAGAATCGAACGCAGAAGCATTTTTTAAAATTCGCACTGCACGAAAGTGATAGCAATGATTGCATTGGTCAGCCCCGGACAGGGTTCGCAGAAACCCGGTTTCCTCACCCCTTGGCTCGAAGAAGAGGGCGTGAAAGAACACCTCGAGCGCCTCTCGGATGCCTCCGGCTTAGATATTATTCGCTACGGAACCGAAGCCGACGAAGCAACCATTCGCAACACCGCTATCGCGCAGCCGCTCATCGTCGCTGCCGGTATTGTTACCGGTTCGCTAATCAAACAGCGTGAAGGTTTCGATGAAAGTCAGGTTGTCTACGCCGGTCACTCCGTCGGTGAAATTACTGCGGCGGCTCTTGCTGGTGTCCTGACTGAAGAAGAAGCCATGAAGTTCATCAAGGTGCGCGCGGAGGGCATGGCAGCTGCTGCGGCAGCACCCCCCAGCGGTATGTCAGCGGTTTTGGGTGGCAAAGAAGATGAGGTTCGCGCAGCAATCGAGGATGCCGGATTGACCCCTGCGAATTCCAACGGCGCGTCCCAGATTGTAGCCGCTGGTTCACTGGAGAACCTCGAAGCCTTCGCTGAGAATCCTCCGGCACGTACCCGTGTAATTCCTCTGCAGGTTGCTGGTGCTTTTCATACTGCTTTTATGCAGGACGCGGTGGCTCCTCTGGCAACTTTTGCCCAGGGTATTACCCCGTCAGAGCCCGTAGCTCCTCTACTCTCTAACTTTGATGGTCAGCCGGTTGCCAGCGGTCAGGCAGCGCTAGATTCTCTGGTGGCTCAGGTGACCCGCCCGGTGCGTTGGGATCTGTGCATGGCAACGCTGAGCGAGCGTTCTATCAAAGCTGTGGTTGAGCTTGCTCCTGCCGGTACCCTTGTGGGTCTTGCCAAGCGTGGAATGAAAGGCACTCCCGGTCTTGCGGTCAACACCGCCGATGATCTCACCTCAGCTCTCGAATTTTTTGCGAAGTAGAAAGAAGAAAGTACCCATGACAACCCTACGACAGGCAGAACCCTCCACCTACTCACGTATTCTGAGCTACGGTGCCGCACGCGGTAACACCCTTGTCGCCAACGATGATTTGGTAGAGAAGATTGATTCCTCCGATGAGTGGATCAGACAGCGCACCGGCATTGTTACCCGCCACCGTGCCGATGAAAACCAGTCAATCACCGATCTGGCGGTGGACGCAGCCAAGGACGCATTAGAGAGAGCTTCACTAACCGGTGATGATATAGACACAGTTATCGTTTCAACCATCACCCACCCGCACGCTACCCCTTCACTGGCAGTTCTAGTGGCTGATGCTATTGGCTCTAAAAGCCCTGCCTACGATATTTCAGCAGCTTGCGCCGGTTTTTGTTACGGCATCGCCCAGGCGGATGCTCTGGTCAAGGCGGGTACTGCCCGCAATGTTCTGGTCATCGGCGTTGAGAAACTTTCAGATTTCATCGACGATACCGAGCGCACCATTTCGTTCTTACTAGGTGATGGCGCGGGTGCTGCCGTGGTGGGTGCATCAGATACCCCCGGTATTGCACCGACCGTTTGGGGTTCAGATGGCAGCCGTTTTGAGACTGTGGGCATGACCCATTCTCTGCTTGAGATTCGCAACCGCGACTTTATTGCGAACCCCGTCCAGGAGGGTGAGAAGATTTGGCCGACTATGCGTCAAGACGGTCCATCGGTCTTCCGTTGGGCAGTGTGGGAAATGGCTAAGGTTGCTCAGCAGGCTCTGGATACCGCTGGTATTACCGCAGATCAGCTGGGTGCGCTCATTACCCATCAGGCGAACGAACGTATCATTGACCAGATGGTAAAGACCCTCAAGCTACCCGACACTGTTGCTGTAGCCCGCGATATTGTCAATGCTGGCAACACCTCGGCAGCATCCGTTCCCTTGGCAGCTCACCGCCTGTTAGAAGAAAACCCCGAGCTCTCAGGCACCTTCGCCCTGCAGATTGGTTTCGGTGCCGGTCTTGCTTTTGCAGCTCAGGTCGTTGTACTGCCCTAGTGCATTCCTCAACTCACGTTTTTTGAAAAATACCACTATAATTTTCAAAGTAACCGTGAGCGTATGTTCCGTAACTTCACCAAGACACGGGATAAACTCATAAGCGTAAGGGTTCTTGGCGCGGTTTATCCCGCCAAGTCACCCCACCGATTCATGAAGCTGCCGGGCTCAGAACTTTCTGAAACTGACAGCAACACCGAATCATCACGAGAAAAACTGCGACGCCCAGCGGCGTCCGCATAAAAGCAAAGGAGCCGTAATGGCTAGCAAAGAAGAAATCCTCGCAGGTCTGGCAGAAATCGTTAACGAAGAGACCGGCGTTGAGACTGCTGACGTTCAGCTCGACAAGTCATTCACTGAAGATCTCGACATCGACTCAATCTCCATGATGACCATCGTTGTTAACGCTGAAGAAAAGTTCGACGTCACCATCCCCGATGAGGAAGTCAAGAACCTCAAGACCGTGGGCGATGCAGTGAACTTCATCGAGAACGCTAGCTAATTAGCCTCACCGATTCATGGGCGCGAGACAAACCATCTCGCGCCCATCAATATATGCGCCCGCGCGAGATGACAACGAACCTCTACCCCAGAAAGCGTAACTGACAATGTCTCAAAAAGTTGTGGTCACCGGTCTTGGTGCCTTCACCCCCATTGGCGAAGATGTACCTACTACCTGGCAGAATGCCCTCGAGGGTGTCTCCGGTGTACGTACACTCACTGAAGAGTGGGTTGAACAATACGAACTTCCCGTTACTTTTGCTGCTAAGACCGCTATTGACCCGCTTGAGTCAGAACGCTTGAGCAAGGTTGAGGCTAAGCGCCTTGACCCATCGGGGCAGTTTGCTCTTATTGCTGCTCGTGAAGCGTGGGCGGACGCAGGGTTCGGCGCTGATGACGCTGAGGCAGCTGACGGTGTAGATCCCCTGCGCACCGCCGTAGCCTTTGGTACCGGTATGGGCGGCGTTTGGACGCTGCTGGATGCCTGGGACACTCTGCGCGATAAGGGGCCCCGCCGTCTGCTACCCATGTCTGTTCCCATGCTGATGCCCAATAGCGCTGCTGCTGCGGTGTCGATGAATTTGAAGGCACGCGCGTCCGCTCAGACCGTTGTTTCAGCGTGTGCTTCTTCAACCGAAGCGTTGGATCTAGCACTTGATTTGATTCGTTCGGGTAAGGCTGATGTGGTCATTGCTGGCGGTACTGAAGCGGCAATTCACCCTACCACTATTGCTGCTTTTGCAAAGATGCAGGCTCTCTCCACCCGCAATGATGATCCCGCCGCCGCATCACGTCCCTACGATACTGACCGCGACGGCTTTATCATGGGCGAAGGTGCCGCTGCTTTGATTCTTGAATCCGAGGAGCACGCGAAAGCACGCGGTGCACGTATTTATGCTGAATTCGCAGGTACCGGCGTTTCAGCGGACGCTTACCACATTACCGCTCCCGACCCCGCGGCGATGGGTGCTACCCGTGCCCTGCGTGAGGCACTGGAGAAGGGCGGCATTGCGGTGGATCAGGTTGTTCACGTCAATGCCCACGCGACCTCTACCCCTGTGGGTGATATTCCTGAGGCTACCGCCCTGCGTGAAGTTTTTGGTGAGCACACTGACAATGTTGCTGTATCAGCCACCAAGTCGATGACCGGTCATCTCTTGGGCGCTGCAGGAGCTCTTGAAGCAGTGTTCACGGTTTTGGCGTTGCATCACCGTACCGCTCCTTCAACTATCAATCTTGAGACCAAGGACGAGCAGATTGAGCTGGACGTTGTCACCACCCCGCGTCAGTTGCCCGACGGCAATATTGCCGCTCTCTCGAACTCTTTCGGTTTTGGCGGTCACAACGCTGTAGTAGCTTTCAAGAGTGTCTAAGTCTGCGACACTCAAGAACGCAAAAATACCCGGTTGTTAGTGCAGCCGGGTATTTTTATGCCCTGTGGGAACGTAAGAGAGGCACTGAGCTGAGTGTACTCGCGGCAGGACGCAGGGGTTCAAGTTCGAGATCCCACGCTTGCCCAAGCGCTACCTCGAAATGGTGCAACAGTAGCTGGGGGTCGTCCCCTGCCTGTTCATAGGCGTGTTTAATTTGTTCTTCTGTCACTACGAAGTTACCGGCAATATCAGTGTGGGCGTGAAAGATTCCGAGACTAGGGGTGTGCATGAACCGGCTAGCGTCACTTGTTGCAGTAGCGTTTTCTGTAACCTCGAAAAAAATATTGCCGATCGTAAAAAGGGCGGATGCAAAACGGGCAGAATCTCCTTGATCGCCCTGCCACTGGATGGTCGTCGCTACAGTACCGGCTTTGAGCGGCTGCTCGCTCCATTGAACGGTGAGGGAGCCTTGCATGAGGTGCTGCAGCGTCCAGACAATATGCGGGCACAGAGCATACGGTGCCGCGTGGATAAAGATGTACCCACCGGTTGCATGCTTCATGTTTTCTCGCACCTTTCAGCAGTGGTCTACCGCAGTTTCGGGGCTTTGCCCGTGTTCTCCATTACGCCCTGGGGTGGGCTTTTGAATAGCTACCAGCAAGCTTATCAATAGAAACGTGGGTATAGATTTGGGTGGTGGCTAAATTGGTGTGTCCCAGTAGCTCCTGGACGGTGCGGATATCTGCGCCTCCATCTACCAGGTGGGTAGCTGCCGTGTGTCTGAAGATGTGGGCGCCGCTGGCGGTGGTGTTCTCTAGCCCCGCGAGCAAACGGTTGATATCTTCACGAATTTGACGGGGATTTGCCCGTTTACCGCGCGGACCAATGAAGAGGGCCTCTTGCACGCTGCCGTTACCGGGCGTAAACCACTGGGGTCTGCCCGCTCTCACCCACTGTTCTAGCGCGTCCATCGCAGGTTGACCGAAAGGAACGATCCGCTCTTTATTGCCTTTACCTATGACGCGCAACCTATAGGCGGTGCGGTCGATGCTGCCCAGGTTAAGGCCCGTAAGTTCAGAAATGCGCATACCCGTGGCGTAGAGCAGCTCCACCACGGCTGCCAGGCGCAGGGTGCGCGCATCGCGGGGGTTCTCTTGTAGAGACCTCTCGACGTCTTTCAGCAGCTGCTGCATATGGTCGTTGTTCAGTACCTCAGGAAGGTAGCGGTCTTTAGCCGGGGTGCTGAGAGTGCGGGCGGGGTTCACGTCAATCAGCTGTTCCTCTTCTGCCCAGACAAAGAAGGAACGAAGGCAGGACGCGCGCCGCGCCATGGTGCTTCTGGCAGCGTGGTGGCGGTGTAGGCTCGCCAACCAGTCGCGTAAATGATCACGGGTGATGGCGCGTAATTCGCTCACCCCGTACCGGTTACAGTAGGCAAGAAAAGCGGTGAGATCAGAGGTGTAAGATCTGATGGTCTCGGGTGAACGATGCTTCTCATAGGTGAGATAGCGGGTGTACTCAGCAATCACCTGCGAGTAGGCTCGATTATATTCAAGGGGCCCGTCGGTGAGTACTAGGGTATCTGGCAGATCGGAGTCAGTGATCTCTGGCATTTCGCGGTCAGGGGTTGGTTGTTGGTCTCTCATGCTGTCCCTGTCCTTGCCGGTATTTTCTTCTTCCATTGTAGTGTGGCGGTATCTTGGCTTGCCAGTGAGTGCGCGTGCAGCTTGCTGAGAGTAACCATGAGAGTTCGTGCAGGAAGAGAGGTGGTAGAGCTGAGTTCCTCGATGCTCATAGTTCTGCGAACCGGTAGAGCATCCCACACAAAGCGTTCAGTGCTATCAAGAGTGTCTGTGGTATCGCCTAGGTTAGCCTCGGGGAAGGCTGAACTCTGTACTGGCAGGCTCTGCGTCATCTCTTGAATGAGGTCTTGGGCATTAGTGAGCACGGTAGCAAGACCGTCTTTGAGCAGACGGTGGCAGCCCTCTGAGCTGGGCGAGAAAATTGAGCCAGGTACCGCGTATACGGTGCGCCCTAGTTCTAGGGTGTGGTTTGCAGTGTTGAGCGCCCCCGATCGCCAGCGGGCTTCAACAATAATAGTGCCGCGGGATAGACCTGCGATGAGCCTGTTTCGCTGGAGAAACCGCCACCGGGTAGGGGCAAGACCCATCGGTACTTCTGAAAGAATCAGCCCCTGTTCGATGACCTGATGTAGCAGGTTTTCGTTGTGCTTGGGGTAAAGAGAATCTAGCCCGCCTGCCATCAGAGCAACCGTAGGCAGTTGAGAGGTTCCCGTGGCAAGAGCGCTGGTGTGGGCAACCGCGTCAATACCGAAGGCGCCGCCGGAGACTATGGTCAGCCCTGCCTGGGCAAGTTCACCAGCAAGGTGCTGGGTTGCTGAACGCCCATAGGCGCTAATATCGCGCGAACCCACCACTGCTAGCGAGCGCGCTTCTTTAAGCTCGTTGAGTCTGTTGCGGTCGCCTCTGCCCCAGAGGGCGAAGGGAGTGGCGTAGCCGAAGTCGTTGAGGGATTGAGGCCAGTCATCATCTTCTGGTGTACACAGCCATGCCCCGATTTTGGGGGCGAAGTGGAGTTCATGATCTGGGTTGTAGGTGCTGAGCTTGCGCCCACAGCGTTCAATGCGGTCGGTGAGCTGTTTGAAGAACTGCTCAGGTTCAAGGGTTGTATCACCGATAAGTTCTTCGGTGAGGTGCGAGGTCAGTTTCTCTCTTCCTGAGAGAATGTGTGCGGTTTTCTCTACGCCCTGGGATTCGATGAGTGCGTGGGCGATGTGGTCTTGGGGTTCGACCGCTCGCATGATGATTGCTCGGGCGCGTTGAGTGCTGTTTGTGGTGGTTTCGGGTGTTGGTTTCATAGTGGTAGTTCTTTTCCGTGGGAGGTTGCTTTAGGCGCTGAGGGTGGTTAGCGCGCCAGTGTTGAGAGGTTTCTGAAGTAGAGGGCGAGATTGAGGTGGTCTTTACCCGGTGTTGTTGCGCCGTCGAGGTCGGCAAGCGTCCAGGCGGTGCGCAGCACCCTGTCGTAGCCTCGGGCGGTGAGTTTGCCTTGGTCCATGGCGGTGGAGAGTTCTTGGGTGAGCCTGTTATCGAGTTTGAGTGCCCCGCGTAGGATTTTGCCGTTGGCATCTGCGTTGGTGAGCAAGCCGAAGGGTGCTAGGCGTTCGTATTGGGCAGCCCGTGCTGCGCTTACCCTCTCTTTTACTGCCGCGCTGGATTCGTTGGAACCGGTCTGGGCGAGTTCTGCTGAGGAGACTTTGGGAACGGTGATGTGTAAGTCGATGCGATCCAGCAAAGGGCCGGAGAGTTTGCCGAAGTAGCTGCGTCGCTCACGGGCAGTGCAGGTGCATTCAAGCCCTCTGCCGGTGTTGAGGCCGCAGGGGCAAGGGTTGCAGGCGAGTACCAGCTGAAACCGTGCCGGGTAGATGGCTTGCGCTCCAGAGCGGTCAATGATGATTTCCCCGTTTTCTAAAGGTTGGCGTAGGGTGTCGAGCACGGTGCGCTTGAATTCCGGTGCTTCGTCAAGAAAAAGTACTCCACGGTGGGCTTTAGAGATGCTGCCCGGTCTGGGGATTCCGCTACCGCCGCCAATGATTGCCGGCGCGGATGCGCTATGATGCGGAGCTTCAAAAGGTGGGGTACGCATGAGTTCGGTGAGACCGTACCCTCCCGATACCAGTGAGTGGATGGCGGTTACTTCCATCGCTGAGGCATCATCGAGTGCAGGCAAAATACCGGGTAGACGCTCAGCGAGCATGGTTTTACCCGAGCCGGGTGGGCCGTTGAGCAGAAGGTGGTGCCCACCGGCGGCGGCGATTTCTAGCGCCATGCGTCCTTCTGTTTGACCTGCAACATCTGCCATGTCGGGTACTAGCAGCTCGGTGGAAGTCTCAGCCGGACGCGTCGATTGGGTTTGGGGTGGAAAGGTGAGAGTATCAGCATCGGCGCCCAGCGCCCTAAATACCTCGGCAAGACAGTAGAATCCGCTAACCTCGGCTCCCGGTATCAGAGCAGCTTCTTTAGCATTAGCGGCGGGTACAACGACTCGGTGGTGACCGGCGTCTACCGCAGCTTTAACTGCAGGGAGAACACCGGGTACAGCACGCAAAGTGCCGTCTAATCCAAGCTCTCCCAGAAACACTGTTTGCCCGCTGGGTTGCAGCTCCCCCGCCGCTTGCAGGGCAGCAACCACCATCGCTAAATCGAACCCGGAGCCTTTCTTCTGCAAGGTAGCCGGAGTCAGATTCACCGTTACTTTGTGGCTGGGTAGGGAAATCCCGGAGTTTTTAGCGGCAGACCGTACCCGATCTTTAGCTTCGTTGAGGGCGGCGTCGGGCAAACCCAACAGCAAAAAGCCTGGAAGCGCTGTGGAGATATCGGCTTCAACCTCAACGACATGACCGGTGATACCCATCAAAGCGACAGAAAAAGTCCGTGCAAAAGCCATAGTTAGACCGCCTTTCGGTGGTCAAAGGTAAATTCTTTGGGCGTGCCTGTGATAGCTACCGCGTCGATGCGAAGACCTGTGAAATCAGTGGTCTCTCGGGTACTGCACCATGAGTAAGCCAGAAATTTGAGCCGTTGAGATTTGGTGCGGTTGATTGCTTCCAGAGGGTGCCCATAATCAGCTGTTGACCTGGTTTTTACTTCAACAAAGACCAGGTTAAGCTCGGGGTCAAGAGCAACCAGATCGACCTCACCGCGCACCGTTTCTATGCCCTCGATGGGTTCCGGTCGCCAGTTGCGTTCGATGATGGTGTAACCATTGATCTCAAGCGCGGCAGCGGCTATATCTTCGCCCCATCGTCCTACCTGTGTGTGCGTTCTGACCATCTTTTGTCTCCCTTGGCTACCGCCGTGAGTTCTTGCTATTCCTTTGTTCTATTAGTGGCGTATTCTCCATAGCCCGGTCAAGCAAACCCCATAATCTGTGGATATCTTGGGGTGTCTTTGAGCTATCCACAGGTTTTTGTGTCCACAGTTGAGTTGTGTCCACAACTTACGATTGTGGATAACCTGCCTTTACCGTGCGATCAAAGCGCCACCTGCCAACGAAGCAGGGCAGCAAAAAGCCCGGCTCAGTCATAGACTGAATCGGGCTTTTCCCTCTGCATATTACAGGTAATAGCTAAGCATCAGAGGGTGGGTAATCAGG
Organism: Rothia sp. ZJ1223; assembly: GCF_016900985.1. NCBI lineage: Bacteria > Bacillati > Actinomycetota > Actinomycetes > Micrococcales > Micrococcaceae > Rothia > Rothia sp. ZJ1223. The sequence goes on from NZ_JAFEUT010000002.1 coordinate 48,991, forward strand.
TACCTCTGGCATCGTGAAATCCTGCTGGTCACTGCGTTCTTCAACATTGACGTCTTTGACAGAATAGACCTGTACAGCCTTCACAAAGCGATTTTTGCGGAAAATATCCCACACCCACACGTCCGTCATCTTCACATCAAAATAAAGTCCGCCCTCGCTCGCCTGCGGAGTTACCGTGACAGAGTTTGCCAGGTAAAACCTGCGATCGGTCTCAACCACATGGCTAAAGAGCGATGAGACTTCTTTATACTCTTTGTACAATTCGAGCTGAGCTTCAGTTTCATATTTCTCAAGGTCTTCACCGCTCATGATTAAATCATTCCTTTCGCTCGCTGAATGTGTGCTTGACGGGTTTGCTCGGGCATAATGCCCAAGTTCCACGAGAGGCGATGTTCAACGGTGGCTCCGTGTTCTTGAAGTACCTGCCGGTGGGTTTGACTGCCGTAGCCCTTATTTTTTGCCCACCCATACTGGGGGTACTGATCTGCCAAAGACTCCATATATGTATCTCGACTGACTTTAGCAACCACTGACGCGGCGGCAATTGAAGCGCAGGTAAAATCCCCCTTGATGATAGTCTGCACCGGTAAAACCGGCAGTCTATCCCCACCCCAGAGTTGGTCTACACTGTGCTGATAGAACTCATCAGACGGGGTCAACCCGGTCAGCAGATCAGTTTCGGGTTCGGTGAACCAGTCGTGCTTTCCGTCCAATAAGACCGCATCAGGACGCGCCCCAGCAGCTAGCACCCGATGCATCGCCCGGTGAGCCGCCAGACGTAAAGAGGCAGTCATACCCAAAACATCAATCTCGGCAGCACTCACAGAGCCTACCCCCGTCACCGCCCACTGCTGTATGAGAGGTACCATCTGCTGACGCACAGATTCTTTAAGAGCCTTAGAATCAATGAGTCCCTCAACATCGAGAGTATGTTGGGGCGTCACCACAGCAACGCCTACAGACACAGGACCGGCAAGGGCACCGCGTCCTACCTCATCAATTCCCGCGATGCTGGTGTAACCCCGGGCGAATAACTCACCTTCTGTCTCTAAAGTCGCTCCGCTAATCATGAACCCGCAGAAACCGGCTCAAAGACTTCTGAATCCCCATTCATCAAGGTGAAGCTACTGAGGGGCCACGCCACCACAAAAACCTCACCCACCACATCGCTGTCATTGATAAAAGCAGTGTTACTTTCAATATGATAGCGAGAATCTGCTGAATTCGAGCGGTTATCACCCATCACGAAGTAAGAGTTCTCAGGAACAATCACATCAAAAGGCACATCGGAAGGGTTTACGCCTTCCTTAACGTAGGTCTCGTCGATAGCAACACCATTGACGGTTACTTTGCCGTCAGCAGAGCAACACTGCACCCGGTCGCCACCCACACCAATAACACGTTTTACCAGGTAGTTCTCAGAAGCATCAGGAAGCACACCAATAAAGGCAAGAGCATTGCGAATAGCGCCCTGCGAAGCACCGGTATCAGGTATCCACTCCTTTTTGTCTTCAAAGACAATAATGTCACCGCGTTCAGCCTGACCAAACATAGCGCCAGCACGATTCACAAACACGCGATCGTTGACCTCAAGAGTGTTCTCCATCGACCCCGATGGAATAAAGAATCCTCGTACAACAAAACTTTTTAAGACAAAAGCAATCAGCAGAGCATAGAAGATAATCAGCAGGATCTCCTTGACCTGTTCACCCAACGACTGGGGTTTGTTATCAAGGGCTTTCTTCTTACTGCGAGTAAGAAACGGTTTTCTCGCTTTCTTCTCGGCTGCTATGCTTCCGGCACCGGGTTCTACAGACATCGAAAAACCAACTATCTTTCTCATCGCTAGGGTATCAATCATCACGGTTCGCAACGCATGCACACTGCGGGCGTTGGAATCTTCTCATGGGTTTTATTCTAAAGTTTGGGCACGCTCTAGGGGCCAGAAAATACGGGTGGGTTTACCGATAATTTTATCGGTACTAATCATGCCACCACCGGGGACTCCCAATAATGAGCGTGAATCTACAGATGCGCTACGATGATCACCCATCACCCACATGCGCCCTGCCGGTACCTGCACCGAGAAGTCGATGGTAGAGGGCTGATCACCGGGGTACACGTACGCTTCGTTGAGCGGCTCACCATTGACCAGCAAACGCCCCTCAGCATCGCAACACTCCACGGTGTCACCACCTACACCCACCACGCGTTTAACGTACACGCTCTCCGTGCCCACCAAACCAGCCCACTGACCGGCAGTTTTGAGAGGGTTTTTCAACCAGGGACTACCCGAAACATAAGGGGCAAAAGAACCCGCACCATCAAACACGATGACATCCCCACGCTGTAGCTGCTGTGCGTCCATAGGCTGCACCAAAATGCGATCCCCCGGATTAACCAGTGGTTGCATAGACTCCGACGGAATGAAATACACATCGATGACAAAAGTACGCAGCGCGACCAGCGCAGCAAAAGCAAGAACCACCGCCATAGCAACCAGGCGCCAACCCCTTACAAGGGGCTGGCGCCTGGTGCCTACAGGTTCTGCCGAAGAAATCTTGGCATCATCCATAAAAACTAAAGAATTAGTTTTCGCGCTTCTCGCGGATACGAGCTGCCTTACCATGGCGATCGCGCATGTAGTACAGCTTCGCACGACGAACGTCACCACGGGTTACCAGTTCGATCTTTTCGATAACGGGTGAGTGAACCGGGAAGGTACGCTCTACACCAACACCGAATGAAACCTTACGCACGGTGAAGGTTTCACGAACGCCAGAGCCCTGACGGCCCAAAACGTAGCCCTTGAAAACCTGAACACGTGAACGGTTACCTTCAACAATGTTGACGTGTACGTTCAGGGTGTCACCGGGACCGAAGTCGGGCACATCGTTGCGAAGTGACTTGTTGTCGATAAAGTCAAGAGTCTGCATTGAGTTTCTCCATGAGTCATCTGCCGCAGGTCAAACAATCTCATTATGCGACGGCACAGTGTCTATGTCAGCCAAAGCTGAAGACTGAATATTGCACCGAAGAGGCTTATCTACTTGCACCCGCTCTATCAGCGAGCACAAGGTTCTTTTGTGCTGTGGCTGCTCTTCCCCCTGCGGCAGGGGCATACCCACAAAAGAACACAAGGTTTAATTATGCCATGTGTGCCCTGTCTTCACCAGAGATAACTACCGATAATATTTACTAACAAGCGTGATAGCTTCATCACCCTTTATAGCGGTGCGGAGCCGGTGCCAAGGTGCCCAGTGTAGCCTTAACACACAAGAATTCATTTCGCGAAAGGCACCCACCGTGGCTTCAGCACTACTAGCTAACCAAGACGAAGAGCTCATTCTCACCCTCGACTGCCCCGAAACAATTGGTATTGTGTACGCCTTAACCGACGTTTTCCTCAAGCACAAGTACACCATCATCGATTTGCAGCAGTTCGATGATCTGCGCACCGGGCATTTTTTCATTCGTATTCAAGCAGCACCTTTCGATGGCGCCTCCGCCGCTTACGATGCGATCAAGGCTGAGATAGACGCAATTGCCCCTGACTTCTCCATGCGTTACGAACTACGTTACAAGAGCGAAAAGTGCCGCGTGCTGATTATGTCGTCAAAAGCAGACCACTGCTTGAATGACCTCTTTTACCGCACCCGCACCGGTGATCTGCCCATTGAAATTGTGGGCGTGGTATCTAACCACCGCGATCACCAACGCCTCAGCGAATGGAACGGAGTGCCTTTCTACCACATTCCCGTCACGCCTGATACCAAGGCGGACGCTGAGGCTCAGCTGCTCGATGTAGTAGACCGCCTCGACGTTGATCTGGTGGTGCTAGCACGCTACATGCAGATTCTCTCCAACGACCTGGCAGACAAGATGGAGGGGCGCGTTATCAACATCCACCACTCCTTCCTGCCTTCCTTCAAGGGGGCAAAGCCCTACCACCAGGCATTTGAGCGAGGTGTAAAAACCATCGGTGCCACCGCCCACTACGTCAACTCAGAACTTGACGAGGGCCCGATCATCGCCCAGGAAGTCATCAACATCGACCACACATACTCCCCCGAAGACCTAGTACGCCGCGGACGCGACGCTGAAACTAAAGCTCTGGCGGACGCTGTGCGCTGGCACTGTGAAGGGCGCGTCATCCTCAAGGGCGGACGCACCGTCGTCCTGCGCTAAACGGTTTTTAACCGCCGAGATCCTGATTGTTTGCCGAAATCCTGTTTTATATCAGGATCTCGGCAAACAATCAGGATCTCGCGTTTTAAGCAGACCGTCGAGCTTCTTTCGCCGCCCGGTTGCGTTGGGCTCTCAAATCATTAAGCAGGGCGCGGTCTTTTTTGTCCCAGTTAGTTTCTGGGTAATTCTCGATCATGTCGAACCGTCGGGCGAAGGTACGCTCAATCTGCTGGTTACGACGCCACCGCGCAATGGCTGCGTGGTTACCCGACAGCAGCACATCGGGTACCGTGCGCTCGCGCCAGGTAGCTGGTTTGGTGTAGACCGGATACTCTAGCAAGCCGCCGGTGTGCGATTCTTCTTCTAAAGACTCGGGGTTGCCCATAGCACCGGGAATCAGCCGCGTCACTGCCTCAATCATTGCCATCACGGCAACTTCACCGCCGTAAAGCACGTAGTCGCCCAAAGACACGGGTAGAACTCTAAAGGATTCCTGCGCCCAATCCAGCACTCGTTCATCAATGCCCTCGTAGCGGGCAGGAGCAAAAACAATATGTTTCTCTTGCTCAGCCCACGCATAGGCAAGCGCCTGATCAAACACCTGACCTGCCGGTGAGGGCACGACCAGCAACGGACGCGCGTCCGCCCCTTCGCAGGGGTTACCCTCACCTGTTACTGTTTGAGCGTCTTCCAAGATACTGTCGAGAGCCAGCCCCCAGGGTTCGGGTTTCATAACCATGCCCGCACCACCACCGTAGGGGGTGTCATCTACAGTTTTGTGGCGGTCAAAGGCGAAGTCGCGCAGGTTGTGAAGATTGAGTTTCACCAGACCGGTCTCTTGCGCTTTGCCCAAGAGTGAGAGGCGTAGTGGCTCTAGGTATTCGGGGAAGATCGTTACAACGTCGTAGCGCACTTATTCATCCTCGGGTGCTTCATCATCGAGCGCCATTTCAATGAGCCCGGCGGGCGGGTCGATGAGCACAAAACCCTCGTCGAGATCGAGTTCGGGTACCAGTTCCTCCACGAAGGGAATCATCACTTCTTCGCCATTGACAGCCAGTTCAAAGAGCAGAAGATCTTGGGTGGGCATGGTCTGCAACCCGGTGACTTTACCCAGAGCGTCGCCGGAAGGCAGTTCACCTTCGGGTACATCTGCGATACGGTAGACAGGCAGACCGATGAGGTCGTGCTCGTAGAAGCTGTCTTCGTTGGTATCGGTTGAAGAGTCGAACTCAAGGTAGCTATCGCGCAGCGCCTCAGCGTCATTGCGGCTGGTGACTTCGTTGAACTTCACCACAAGAATTTTTTTGTTCCACCGGGCGGACGCAACCGTCAACTCCCCCGCCGGAAGCAGGGAACCTACGGAGCTGGTGGGGTCGAAGTCGCGAATCTGCAGGGTCTCACCGGCTGCAAAACGTTCCTCGGGGTTATCGGTGAACAGCTGAACGGTGACCTCACCACGAATACCGTGGGGCTTACCGATGCGAGCTACAAGTACCTGCATGTAAAAGAGTCTCCTCACAAACGTCAAAATGCTGAACTAGAACCAGTCTACTGGCTAAAGCACGGTTCAAAAGAACGTACCGGCGCAAACCACAAATATGAGTTCACACCCCAAAGCGCCCCTTGAGTTGTATCAAAGGGGCACTTTTGATCAGCGACTAATCCTGCACCATTAGGTTGCCTAGACAACAAAAACCCCGGCTACCGTGAGGTAACCGGGGTCTTTAAGCTATTTCAGTTAGCGTCGGCGGTCTGTGTCGATGACATCCACGCGGACGTGGTCGCCGCCGGAGATGGCGTTGACGACGGTGCGCACGCTGTTGGCGGTGCGTCCCTGCCTGCCGATGACGCGTCCGAGGTCTTTGGGGTTTACGCGAACCTCTAGGGTTTCACCCCGTCGCCCTGCGCGGGCGCGAACCTCAACGTCGTCGGGGTTGTCAACGATTCCCCGAACCAAGTGTTCGAGAGCATCAGCCAACATGATTACTCAGCTGCTTCCTCTGAAGCTGCTTCTTCAGCAGCCTCTTCTGCGGGAGCTTCCTCTTCCTTAGCTTCAGCCTTGGGGGTGATAGCTTCGGGGAGGATTACTGAACCCTTTTCGGGAACAACAAATTCGGGCTTGGGTTCAACGGGCTTGACAGTGTTCTCTGCCTTTTCACCCTTTGAAGCCTGCAGGTCGCCGGTCAGCTTGAGCAGAACTGCTACCTGCTCGGTAGGCTGAGCGCCTACTGACAGCCAGTACTGTGCGCGCTCTGAGTTGATCTCAATGCGTGAGGGGTTCTCAGTCGGGTGGTAGATACCGATTTCTTCGATAGCCTTGCCATCACGCTTGGTGCGTGAATCAGCTACAACAACGCGGTAGCGGGCATCGCGGATCTTACCAAAACGCTTCAGACGAATTTTAACAGCCACTGTAGTGGACTCTCCTGTTTCATATAAATAGTCGAGTTATTTGCTCTTGCTCCCGTGGGGCGGGCCAATCACAAAAACTCTGTGGACACAATGAACGCCCGGTGAGAGGGGCCGAGCGCACTGGGTACAAACATATAGTATGCCAGAGCCTACTCACTTAATCTAGGCGGACGCGGTTTAAAAATAGTGTGATGTATGCGGGACAGCAACCATACCCAGCGCGAGTCACCTTTAACTGCATGATTCACCTCTGCCCATGAGGTGAATCATGCAGTTAAGGGAGAATCTCCCCTACCTGTTTTCGGGCTTGCACCCCCGGAGCAGCTCAGTCTCTTACTCTTGCCCAAAGAACTTACGCAAGAACTTCTGGGTTTGCTCCCTCGTACGTTTTTTGGCTTCACTACCAGCACGGTGAGCTTTTTCGCCCAGTTCGCTGGAATCTAAAAAGTCACGGACACGCGCCGCTCCCCTGTTCCCAGCAGCCTTGCCGTGGCGTGACGGGGTTTGGACGGAGGACTCCCCCGCCTTCTGTTCACCTTTAATTTTTTGGAGTTTTTCAAGGGTACGTGCCATAACAATTTCGGAGATACCCGCGCTCGCTAAGGCAGCTGACGCTAGAGCAGCGTTCTGAGAGGAAACCCTCTGAGTGCGGCGACGAGCAGCGATCAAAGCCAAAATACCCGAAGCGCCCAGCTGAGCTACGCCCTCCAACATACCGGGTTTCTTGTGTGACTCACCACTCACGAATGCAAGCGTCGAAGATTCACTGCCAGGAACATCGTCCTCTTCATCAGCATCTGGGGCGAACGCCCTGTACCCAGGCATGTGCGTCATGTCGGCACGCGCATCCGCCACACGGGCAACCTCAACACTGTACCCCAGCAACTGCAAAACTGATTCCATACCGGTATCAGACCCGGTATCTTCAATGTAGTTACGCAGGCGTTTAGACTCGGTGTCATCCAGGTTATAGATCCACGTCAGGTTCTCAATCTCATCATCCAAACGAACGTAGCTCAGCGGATCAGGGAGCAAACCGGGCAGAGCCCATAAGGTATCCAAGGCTACCGAACGCTGCGGCAGGTAGCGGGTGAGTACCTTATTGGCACCCCAGTGCAAATCAATAAGAACACCCGAAATATCGGCGCTAGGGGTTCCAACAACCCCCTGCATCCACTCACCCACGCTACCCTCATCAAAAGTGGGATTGAAACCACCGGGTAGAACAAAACTGAGTTGATGGGAGTTATCAGCGCTCGCCACCACCACGGCGGGTCGGCTCAACTGATCAATCACTAGAGCCAAAGTCATGTAGTCAGCGCTCAATAAGACCCACCCGTTGTTCGAAGGCGCTGCCTCTAAGGCACTCGTCAGTAGAAGCTGCGGAACCTGCTGCGTAAGCTCGTCCATACTGATTTCAACCAGGGCAGCGCAGGTTGAATCAGCGTCAACGGTCAGTTCTTCGCCCAGCTCAGTCACCGGCACAGAAAACGAATAGGAATCCTGCTCTGCACAAATACCGCCGCGGGCAGGAAGTAGCTCCATCAACTCGGCAGCGAAACTCTCAAACGCCAAACCAGGAGCGATCCTGCCTTTCTCATCGACCTCAGCGGTCACCCATTCATCGTTCTCGTTAACGCACAGTACGTACACGTTAACGGTTGTTTCATCTGCTTCATAAACCATCAACTGCGGAAGGTCTACAGCAGCAAGCAAAAGCTCACGTACCACATCCTCAGCCGTAGCCTCGGTGATACGGCGCTCCATCTCTTCTTCAGCACGTGCTTCTTCTTCGCTGAGAGGTTCGCCCAAAGTCTCCTCAGAGTTATCTGCGCGTTCGGTTTCCCCAGGACGAGCGTCCGCCTCCGGTTCCGTCGGTTCAGCATCCGTAGCCCCCTCAACTTCACCAGCTAGCTCTTTAAGCTCCTCGGGGCTCACACCATCACACAGCTGCTCAAAAACCTCAGCCGTGAGCTCCATATTATCGAGTTCAATAAACTCAGACTCAGAGATTGAATCGGCACCACGCACAGCCTCAATCATCTGCTGAATCTCACGGCGAATACGTTCTGCAGGATCGCCCTGATCCTCTTCACCTGCGATCTCTTCTGCCAGCTCATAGCCGCGCGGTCCGAAATCAAGGCTAATTCGAGCCCATGAGGTTTCGTAAACAGGCGCACTATCATCCCCTGAAAGTGGTTCAGAGTAATGATCAGACATATTGATACGTATTCCTTAACTCAAATTTTTTATGACACTACCTACTAAGACGGGCGTGTACCGTTACTTCTCACGCGGCGCACACACCCCGCGCAGTCAGTATCAATTATATAAAGCCAGATAGCCCTTATTACGCGATGCTGCTATCAAGTTCAACAACGCACCCAGTTTCAAGCGCCCGGTAACACTGCCTAAGATTGTAGGTAAAACTAGCTGAAAAGTAATCATCAAGATCCTCTTCAGCTACCCAGCGGTACTCGGTGAGTTCCTCTTCTTGCAAGGTAATCTGCGCCGACGAGTCAATCACGCCACCATCGTAAATGTAGTAGGTGGAGTCACCCCAGATACCCATCTGCAACCCGTGGAATAGGAGCAAGAGCCTACCGGGCTCCAAATCTAAACCGACCTCTTCAATAACTTCGCGGAAGCATCCCACCTTAGGCGACTCGCCTGCCTCAACGGTGCCGCCAGGCATCGTCCAACCGTCCTTGTAATTAGGCTTAACAGCGAGCATCCGCCCCTTCTCATCGCGAATCAAAGCAGCAGCTGCCAAACGACGGGTCGGTAAGCTCTCAATGAACTTCACCAATTCATCCTGCGGAAGATAAGAATTCACGGCGCGCTCCTTACACACATAGCGGTTATCACAAACTACATTACGCCCTGAGAACAGTAAAGGCGCGATGATCCAACGATCAACGCGCCCCTCACCTCAAACACGCTTGACTCAGCACCTACCAAAACTTCACAAGTGCCAGTTCAAAACCTAGTTGCCCAGGAACTTCTCAAAACCCTTCGGCAGGTTCATGTCCTTCATATCGAAGTCTTGGTTGTTCTGCTGACCAAATGCTGAACCCTTAGCCGCCTGGGCCTTCTGCTGCACTGCCTGCTCCTGCTGAGCGCGCTTGGCAGGGTTGCCCGAGCCCTTCTTCTTTTTGTTGTTGCCCTTAGCGTTCTTCTTCTTAGCACCACCGGCTGCTGCCATACCGGGAACCTGCATACCGCCGGGCATACCGGGCATCTGACCGTTAGCCAACTTCTTCATCATCTTCTGTGCCTGAGCGAAGCGTTCCATGAGCTGGTTAACCTCAGAAACGGTAACGCCTGAACCCTTAGCAATACGAGCACGACGCGAACCGTTAATAATCTTGGGTGCCACACGTTCGTGGGGGGTCATCGAGCGGACGATTGCCTCAACACGGTCAATTTCACGCTCATCAAATGCCTCTAGCTGCTGGCGCATCTGCGCAGCGCCGGGCATCATCATGAGCAGCTTCTTCATGGAACCCATCTTGCGGATCTGTTGCATCTGCGCCAAGAAATCCTCAAAAGTGAAGTCTTCGCGATCGACGAACTTCTGCGCCATACGGTCGGCTTCAGCCTTGTCCCAGGTCTGCTCCGCCTGCTCAATGAGTGAGAGCACATCACCCATATCAAGAATGCGCGATGCCATACGGTCGGGGTGGAACTGCTCAAAGTCAGTGACGTTCTCGCCGGTGGAGGCGAACATGATGGGCTTGCCGGTTACTGATGCTACTGACAGCGCTGCACCACCGCGGGCATCGCCATCGAGCTTTGAGAGCACCACGCCGGTGAAATCTACACCCTCGTTGAAGGCGTTAGCGGTGTTCACCGCGTCCTGACCAATCATCGCATCGATGACGAACAGAACTTCGTGAGGGTTGATAGCGTCGCGGATATTGCGTGCCTGAGCCATCAGCTCTGCATCAACACCCAAACGACCCGCGGTATCGACGATAACGACGTCGTGCAGTTTAGCGCGAGCTTCAGCGACACCGTCGCGGGCTACCTGAACCGGGTCGCCGGTAACGGTATCAAACTCGCTGGTAACGCCGGGGTGAGGAGCGTAGACGGGAACTCCCGCGCGCGAGCCCACCACCTTCAACTGGTTAACCGCGTTGGGGCGCTGCAAATCGGACGCCACCAGCATGGGGGTGTGCCCCTGCGCTTTGAGCCAGTGCGAGAGTTTACCTGCCAGAGTGGTTTTACCGGCACCCTGCAAACCAGCCAGCATAATGATGGTCGGGCCGGTCTTCGCCATATTGATGCGGCGAGTCTGACCACCCAAGATTTTAACGAGCTCTTCGTTAACAATCTTGACAATCTGCTGGGAGGGGTTCAGAGCCTCTGAAACCTCAGTGCCTAGGGCACGTTCTTTAACACCAGCGGTGAACTCGCGAACCACAGGAACCGCGACGTCAGCATCGAGCAGCGCACGGCGAATCTCGCGAACTGTTGCATCAATATCAGCTTCGGTCAGGCGGCCCTTGCCGCGGAGGTTCTTAAAGGTTGCTGTCAACCGGTCTGAGAGTGAATTGAACACGGTACGTGATCTACTTTCATCGCTTGGGATTTCGGAGCAAAGCCCGCTGGTCTATAAGTCAACTTCTAACAATATCGCATCGGGTGAGCAGACGCGAAGACACAGGCTAACAACGTGCCAGTTACGCTGGCAACCGCCCCATGCTGGCAGGCATGAGATTCACCCCTTGCTATTGGATTCTTTATCACTGGTTGAAAAGGCGTGATAGGGAGTCAACGAGTTGAGCGATAGCTCGGACTAAATCTGCGATGGGCGCAATCCATTCGCGGTTGGTCCGAGCTATTTTTGCTCTTACCCTTAGACACAATAGCCACCCCCCTTCGGTGGCTTCACTTCACGGCAAGTTGATGACGTGTTGTACCGTGAGGAGTCCGCGAAGAGGGTTCTTAAAGTGTGAAGGCTAGGATGCAATAAGGCACCCTAGCCCTGATCATCAAGAGAGTTTCCCTGGCAATACTTTACAGCTCAATCTCCAGCAGAATCGGGGTGTGATCCTGGCGGGTGCCCGAGTCAATCATCTCTGACTTTGTGACCTTATCTGCCACACGATTAGAGACCAGCCAGTAGTCGATGCGCCAGCCCGTGTTATTAATTTTTGAGGTGCGCGAGCGCTGTGCCCACCAGGTGTAGGCGCCGGTGACGTCCCCGTGCAGGTGGCGGAAGGTGTCGGTGAAGCCCTTGGCTAGCAGGTTGGTAAAGCCCTCGCGTTCTTCGATGGTGAAGCCTGGTGAGCGGGTGTTGGATTTGGGGTTTGCCAGGTCGATTTCAGTGTGGGCTACGTTGAAGTCGCCGGTAGCCAGTACGGGTTTGCGTGCGTCCAGAGTTGCAAGGTAGTTAGCGTAGAGGGTATCCCATACCTGGCGGTCGGCTAGGCGCTTCAGCCCGTCGGAGGCGTTGGGGGTGTAGACTTGGGTGACGTAGAAATCCTCAAATTCGAGGGTAATCATGCGTCCCTCGGCGTCCATGGTGGTGGGGCTTTCAATCTTGGGGTAGGTCACCGTTGGCGTGTGCTCGGGCTTGTAGAGGAACATGGTTCCGGCATAGCCTTTGCGGGCGGGCTCATCTGAAGATACCCAGGCAATCTGGTAGCCGGGAAAGTAATCCTCAAGCACTTCGAGGTGCTTTTTGGTAGGGCCCTTGGCTGGGAGCTTGGTTTCCTGGATAGCAAGGACGTCGGGTTCGTGGTTGGTGACGGTGCGCAAGACTTCGCGGGACAGCAGGGCGCGCGGTGAATCGCTGGTGAGGGCGGCGTTCAGTGAGTCAATGTTCCAGGAGATAAGTTTCATGCTCACCATTCTACCCAGTGCCCATCAGCGTACCGGGTAGAGCAGCTAGATTCTAGGCAAGGTCGAAAGCGACTACCGAATAAGGGCGGTTATCACGTTCAAAACTGCCGATTTTTTCTGCTTCCAGGTGCCGGTGCATAGCCAGTGATTTTTCGTTGGCATCTTCAACGGAAGCTGTCAGATGACTGAACCCGTGTTCCCATCCCAAACGGGCGACGTCCGCAATGGGTGCCTTACCCAGCCCCTGCCCCGGCGTAGTCATCAAGCACAGCGAGGGGCCACGTACAAGGTGCTTCTCAGCAGCGAGGTGAGAGTGCTCTTACACTGCTGTAGCAATACCCAGCGCCATCTGCAGGCTCTGTTAGTTCTGTGGGCACCGGTGAGCCAAAGAGCACGCCCACAGCCTTTTCGTGGTGTTCGATAAGGCTTGCCCCGCGTGTGAACACGGTAATCTCTCTTTCTTAAATCTTAGGAGGTACTTGCTGGGTACGTTACTCCACGGGCCGGGTAAAAATGCTAAAAAGCCTGTCCTCAAATTCGTACTCTGCAAGCATTTCTAGCTGCACTTTGTGGTGAACTGTCGTTGAGACAGTGCTGACACTCTCAACAAAAGAAATAATGCGCTCGGCACCGCGTCTACAGCTGAGAACGGGCATACGCCCCGTCCCTCTTGCTCACACGTAGTTGCTGAGGATAGTTTTCTTCCCCAGCTAAGAAAAAGTGAGTGTCATCTGTCTGCCCACTATGTCACTTGAACATGATGAGGAAACAGCCGACACCCACCTTCAAAAAGCGGTGTATGTAGCTTTAGTCAATCAGCGCGTCCACGAACTCTTCAGCATTGAAAGGTGCCAAATCGTCCGGGCCTTCGCCCAGACCAACCAGCTTGACCGGTACACCCAGGGTTTCCTGGATAGCAACTACGATGCCGCCCTTAGCAGTTCCATCAAGCTTAGTCAGTACGATACCGGTAATATTCACTACCTCAGCAAAGACCTTCGCCTGCACCATGCCGTTCTGACCGGTGGTTGCATCAATGACCAGCAACACCTCGGTAACAGGAGCTTCTTTCTCAACCACACGCTTGATTTTGCCCAGCTGGTCCATCAGCCCTGCTTTATTCTGCAGGCGTCCGGCGGTATCGATCATCACGGTATCAACCCCGCGTTCTTTACCGACCTTGATGGTCTCAAAAGCAACCGATGCGGGATCTGCACCCTCCTTATCGCTGCGCACGGTCTCAACGCCCACGCGGTCGCCCCAGGTCTGCAACTGATCGGCTGCCGCTGCACGGAAGGTATCGGCGGCACCCAGCAGAAGGTTCTTCTCTTCTGCCACCATAACGCGGGCTAGCTTACCTACGGTGGTTGTCTTGCCAACACCATTGACACCTACCACCAGCACAACACCGGGGTTACCGTCAGCACCGTCAAGTGCCAGCGAGCGGTCAAGGGACGGGTCTACGACCTTCAGCAATTCTTCACGCAGCATCTGCTTCACGTGGGCGGGGTTCTCAGTGCCCTCAACCCGGACGCGTGCCTGTAAAGCCTCTACCAAACGCTGGGAAGGCTCAGCGCCCAGATCAGCCATGAGCAGAGTTTCTTCAACCTCATCCCACACATCCTGATCAATGCGGTCGCGAGAGAGAAGAGCAAGAAGACCTTTGCCCAGCATCGAGTTTGAGCGTGAAAGACGCTCGCGCAGGCGAACCATACGACCAGCAACGGGCGATGGACGCTCGGTAGTGGGCGTTTCTTCAGCGGGATCATTGGGGTCGCGGGTGGTGGGGTAACCCCCGGGAGGCGCTTTCGGGCCGCGCAATAGCACAGCCAGCAAACCGCCCAGTACCGCAACGCCCAGCACAATGTACAAAACTAAGGTCAGGGTATCGTTCATACTCTCTAGCTTGCCACAGAATGTTCCCCCTGCACCGGCTCAGACTTATTTTGGTCGGTAATTGGAATTTTTTTAGCAAGGCGTAGAGTTGATAATTATTAGTTTATTGAGCAACTACATACTGTGGGAAGGTGCCTACGCACGATGAAAGAAGATACGGAACCGCTCGACACTAATTCGATGTCTGTTGTTCCCCCTGAAACCGGTGTCATACCTGTTATTCCCCCCGCCGATCGGCAAGTGCCGTTGCCGGTGAAGGTTAAGATTCCTGAGCAGATTAAGGTCATGCTCATTGCGTCCTTCCTTATTGCGCTGGGCTTTGGGTTGATTGCCCCGGTTCTGCCACGCTACGCCACGACCTTCGGTGTAGGAACAGCTGTTGCTGGTGTAGTGATTTCAATTTTCGCAACCACTCGTCTGCTGTTCGCCCCGACCTCTGGCAAACTTATTGAGAAGTTCACCGAGCGTCCTATCTACATAGCTGGGTTGCTCATTGTGGCGTTGGGGTCATTAGGTACTGCCTTCTCCCCCAATATTTGGGTTCTTCTTTTCTTTCGCGCCTTCGGTGGTATTGGCTCCGTCATGTTCACCGTTTCGGCAATGGCTCTGCTGGTACGTCTTGCCCCTCCCACGATTCGCGGACGTGTCAGTGGCTACTACGCGACGTCCTTTTTGATGGGCAATATTTTGGGCCCGGTTGCCGGGGCGCTAGCTGCTCCCCTGGGTATGCGTCTGCCCTTTATCTTTTATTCGCTGATGCTCTTTATCGCCTCAGGTTTTATCTACTTCAAACTCAAAGACACGGGTATGACCACCACCATGTTGCGGGCGCAGTCCAACCCGCCGCTGACCTTCAAACAGGCTCTGGGGTTCAGCAACTACCGTTCGGCTCTCTTTGGTAACTTCGCTATCGGCTGGGCCGCTTTCGGTATTCGAGTTTCGCTGGTGCCACTGGCGGCGCTGGCAGTGGTTACTCTCATGTACGGTGAAAACGGCAACCTCGATAACCAGGCAGCAATGCTCGCCGGTGTCTCGATGGCAACCTATGCCGCCGGTAACGCCCTCTCGCAGAATATCGCCGGACGCTACAGCGACCGCGGTGCCCGCCGTCCTTACATTTTTGCGGGCTTTTTGGTTGCCGGTGCTGCTACCGTTTTCTTCGGTCTGGCACCCAACGCTCTCTGGTTCATTGCCCTTTCGGTGCTCACCGGCATCGGCACCGGCATTCTCGCCCCTGCGATGCAGGCGTCCCTAGCAGATATTATCGGCAACAAACGATCCGGTGGTGCCGCCCTGGCAAATGCTCAGATGTTTGCCGACGTAGGTCAGATTATTGGCCCCATTCTTGCCGGCGCTATCGCCGACTCACTCGGTTTTGGGTGGGCATTTGGTGTCTCCGGCGCTCTCATGATTATTGCCGCTTTCGTGTGGAGCCCCCTGCGCAAACCTACCTTCCCCGTTCATCTGGCGGACGAAGGCTACACCGGCCGTTAGCCGCTACTACTACCGCCCCCTGCCACTGGTGAAGCACACACAAGAAAAGGGGGTAGGTTCTTTAAAGAACCTACCCCCTTTTCTCGTATGCACAGCCATTTTTTGTGGCTACGCTCCAGCGCTGTTGAGCAACTGGCGAATACGATCAACATTCTGGCTCACCACGCGTGATACGCCCTCGCGCATACTCACACCGTAGAGGGAGTTAGCTGCCTCCATAGAACGAGTTTTATGGGTAATCATCAATACCTGGGATTGTTCTGCCAAGTCATCTATAACCTCCAGCACCCTCCCCAAGTTACGGTCATCGAGGGTAGCTTCAACCTCATCCAGCACATAAAAAGGTGCCGGGCGCGCCTTGAACAGCGCCACTGCGAATGCCAGTGACGCAAGTGATCGCTCACCACCCGAAAGGAGGGAAAGTCGCTTGACCTTTTTGCCGGCTGGACGCGCGTGTACCTCTACCCCGGTGTTAAGGGCATCCGCGGGGTCTGTGAGCACCAGGGTTCCTTCGCCGCCTGGGAAAAGAGCTGAAAAGGCATCGGTGAAGGCGGCGCTGACATCCTTAAAGGCGCTCATAAAAGCATCGGTAATGTGGGTGTTCACATCTTTCATAATGGAACGCAAATCAGACCGCGACGCTTTCAAATCGCTCAGCTGGTCCGTAAGATAACGGTGGCGTTCACTCAGCGCCGTGTACTCTTCAAGTGCCAGCGGGTTAGTGACCCCCATCTTTTCAAGCTGGGAGTTGAGCTTTTCAAGATCGGTCGCTAGCTGCATTTCATCGTTTTCTACCGGAGAATCCTGCAAGAGCTGACTGATCTCAAGAGCAAGCGTCTCATAAACACGCCTCGCTAATTCGTCCAGAGCGGTTTCGAGCTTTGCCAAGCGGATTGAGCGTTGGTTTTTCTCGGTGTCATGTGCCTGCTGGTGGGCACGGGCAATGGTCAGCTGTGAGGTGATATCTTCACGCTGCACAGCAAGTTTTTCACTGCGAGCGCGAAGCTGTTCAAGATGATGGGTTTCGTGGGCGCGGGCTTTTTCGAGGACGCGGGTCATCACTTCAGTTTTCGCCAAGGTCTCTGCTGCTTGTGTCCTTAGCCGTTGGTTGCCCTGGTACTGGGCGAGCGCGTCCGCTAATTGTTGCTGGGCTGTGTGCAGGTTCTGGCGGGCATCGTCGCGGCGGGTAGCGCTGAGTTGGGCTGAGGTGCTGGTGGCATCGTATCTGGCGGAGGCGGCAGAGAGGGCTGCTGACGCGCGGGTTGCGCGGGTGCGAGCTGTCATTAGGGCGTGTTCTAAGTGCTCGATTTCAGCAGGTGATGAGTTGTTAGGCGCGTCGAGCTGGGCACGGGCGGCGGTCAGTTTTTCTTCAGCTGCCCTGTGCCTCTCGGTGGCTGTTTTGACCCGGTGGGTGTGGCGGGTGAGCTCTTGGTCCAGTGTTTCAAGACGCGCTTTAGCACCAGAGATGGCGCGTTCTGATTCGTGGACGCGGGTGGTAAGAACACCCACGGTATGTGCAGACTTTTTCTCGGCTTTTACCGCCTCTTGCTTGCGCGCTACCAGTTGTTTTTGCTTTTCTTCTGCGGCAGTGATTTTGTGCTGCAATTCTTCGTGCTGGGCACGCGCGGAAGAAAGAGCCGCTGAGAGTTCGGTGAGGCTGGTTGTTTGGTGGGTATAGAGCACTGACCAGCGGCTAATTCGTGTTCCTTCTGGTGTATAGGCGAGCGTGTGTGGGCGCTGTGTGACGAGTTCGAGTCCTTCTTCAACTGTTGCTACAGCGTAGGTGTGGGCTAAAGCTGCTTCGAGCATCGGTCGGACGCGCTGGTTGGCTGTCACCAGTTGAAGCAGGGGCTGAAACTCAGCAGGCGGAGGCGTTGAGTTATCAGCTGTAGATAGGTCGATGGGCAGGTACACCTGCGAGAGGTGTTCTTCATCAGGTTGAAGGCGTGTATCGGGAGCTAACCAGGCTTCGTCAGCGCCGTGAAGTGCTGCGGCGAGGGCTGGCTCCCATCCCGGTTCCACCGTGTATTCGGTGTACAGCTGTGAGTAGGATTCAGGCGCATTGGCTGCTTGGCTACGGGAACCAACGGTGCGTTGCAGGGTATTGATTTCTGCTGTGAGAGCAACATGGTGCTGAT
The DNA here is from genome assembly GCF_016900985.1 of Rothia sp. ZJ1223. Lineage (NCBI taxonomy): Bacteria > Bacillati > Actinomycetota > Actinomycetes > Micrococcales > Micrococcaceae > Rothia > Rothia sp. ZJ1223. The sequence continues at coordinate 66,972 of NZ_JAFEUT010000002.1, forward strand.
GGATGCGTGCCTGCTGGGCGGCGCAGTCAGTGACTTCTTCTGCTGCGCGCGTCCTGGCAATCCGCGCGTCTTCAGCTGCCTGTTGAGCTTCAGCTAGTTCTACCTTCAGTGCCCGGTGGGCTTCACGCTGCTGCGACAGGGTGTGATCGCCGTGCGTGATGAGTTCTTGCACATCAGATAACTCTCGCTGGCGCTCCTGAAGTTCATCGGCGGCGCGAACAGTGCGGGCGTGTGCAGCCGCAACCTGCTCTAAAGCACGCGAACGGGCGGCTGCCTCTTCTTTAGCCGCGGTGTGGGCGGTGTCCACACGCTGCTGGGCAGTTACCTGCTCTGTCTCGGCAAGAGCGGTGATGATGCGTGCGGTTTCCAAGCGTTCGCGGGCGTCATGGCTAGCCCATGACGCTTCAAGGTTCTCGCTAGTAGTCAGCGTGTAAAGAGCTGTAGCACGATTGACGGCGTGTTCGTAAGGCTCACTTTCAAAAGCACGCTGTTGGCTGCGTTCGTGAGCGAGTGCTTGGGTTGCTTGCACCTGGTGGTGAAGCCCCCGGTAGGTGTGTACTCGCGATTCAGTAGCGGTTATTTGCCGCTGGGTATCAACAATGTGCTGGGAAATCTCACTGTCTTGGCTCTGCAAGGACTCAATTGTTTTAGCCGCCGCCTCATGCTCCTGCCCCGATGCCGATAAGGCGGTGCGCGCGTTGAGTACCTGCTGTTGAAGATTCTGGGCTTGAACAGTCAGTAACTGCCGCTGAGTGGCGCGAATCTGCGCCTGCACTTCACCGGCTGCACGGGCTGCTTCTGCTTGCTCCCCCAAGGGTTCTAACTGGGTTTCAAGCTCACGGGTCAAGTCTTCAACGCGGGTGAGGTTCTCTCGCATCGAATCCAACCGGCGAGCGGTTTGATCTTGTCGGCGACGATAAACTGTAATGCCCGCTGCCTCTTCAATCAGGGTACGACGCTCATCGGGGCTGGCAGTCAGAAAGCGTTCCAGCTGCCCCTGCCCCACCACGGTATGCATGTGTTTACCGATGCCAGCGCGCGCCAAGAGTTCCTGAACATCCGCCAGCCGGACGGGCGAACCATTAATCTCGTATTCAGACCCGCCCGATCGAAACATCGTGCGACTGATTGTTACCTCGTCGGTGGGCAACTCCAAGCTAGCATCAGAATTATCGAGGGTTAGCACCACTTGGGCACGACCCAGCGCCGCTCTTTCACCAGAGCCGGCAAAAATAACGTCCTGCATGGTGCCGCCGCGCAACGATTTACTGCCCTGCTCGCCCATCACCCAGCTCAGCGCGTCCACTACATTCGACTTGCCCGATCCATTCGGACCCACCACAGCCGTCAGCCCACGGTCAAACTCAAAAGTAGTAGCCGAAGCAAAAGATTTAAAACCGCGAATGGTCACAGAACGCACATGCATACTAGCTCAGGCCTCTAACTTTCACGAGGAATCAGAATATTTGATGAGAACTGCAGAAGAAAACTGCCCCTTAACCGTACCGCAGGTGGCAGGCAATACTACCGCACAGACACCCCACCGAGACTTTCTGCAAGTGCGAGTACACAAAACGCCCTGTGATATTGCCCCGAGGGTGAAATCCGTACGCTGAGGGTCAAAGGGAACTAAACTAATAGCTACTTATGCATTTTTTTGATAAATGCACCCCGCCATCGTTTCTGCAGGTTTATCTACAGAAACCCCCAGCTCACGGTACGAAAGCGTAGCCCCTTGACTCAGAATTCCGATATCCGCCACTCGAATGCTTCGTTACTAGCAATTGCTCACGAGATTCCCACCGAGGTCGTTCCCTCTTCTTTCTTTGAAGACCAGCTCTCAGATACTTACAAGCGCTTGGGTCTGCCCAAAGGTCTTCTAGAGCGTTTGGCAGGCATCAAAGAACGACGTGCGTGGGCTGATGGTGTGCATTTTGAAGACGGCGCTGTGGCGGCTGCTGAAAAAGCTATCGCAGAGTCAGGTGTTACTAAAGATCAGATTGGTCTGATTATCAACGCTTCTGTTACCCGTGACAACCTCGAACCCGCTGTAGCTGTTGGTATTCACGACCGCCTCGATCTACCGCGCCATGCTCTAGATTTCGATATCACCAACGCTTGTCTTGGTTTTGTAAACGCAATGACCGTCGCCTCATCCATGATTGATGCCGGTTCTGTTAAGTACGCGCTGATTGTTGCTGCCGAAGATCCCTCGCCCTGGCACCGCACCGCCATGCGTATTCTGAGCAAGCCCGATACCACCCGCGATGACGTTTTGGCGCAGTTCGCCACCCTCACCCTGGGTTCTGGTGCCGCTGCTGCCGTTATCGGTCCCAGCAACGCGCATCCTGAAGGTCACAAGATTGTGGGCACCGTTTCACGCGCGGGCACCGAGCACCGCAACCTGTGCATCGGTGGCGAAGCTGACCAGGGCATGCAAACGGATGCAGCAGGTCTGCTCAAGCACGGTCTGCAGCTGGTTGCCGAAGCATGGCGCGAAGCTCAGAATGAAGGCTGGGACTGGTCAAACATGGATTCAATTGTGACCCACCAGGTCTCTAACGCCCACACTAACGCCATTATTGAGGCTGTCGACCTTGACCGAGAGAAGCTGCCGCTGACCTTCCCCACCTGGGGCAACGTGGCATCAGCAGCTCTGCCCATGACTCTCGCACAGCAGGCACCCACCTACTCAAAGGGTGACCGCATTCTTTGCCTGGGTGTAGGCTCCGGTCTGAACACCGCGCTCACCGAAATTATTTGGTAAGCTCCCCCCCCCCCATTTTTAGCTCAGAACGCTGCCCATTGCCTGCGCCCCAGGCATTGAAGGTCACGTTTGACGTTCCATTGATAGTTTGAAAGTAGTTGCTGATGGCACAGATTCCCTTTGATGCTTCATACTGGCCCGGAATAAACCCTCTCTGGTCAAAAACTCTCACCGTTGAATCAACCGCGCCCGTTGAGGCTGCTGGCACTTCACGCACCTGGCACTACCTCGATAACATTGATGCCCTAGAGGGTCGAGAGTATGTAGGCACGATTCTGTGCGTTCACGGTAACCCTACCTGGTCATATCTGTGGCGTAGCGTCATCGCCGCGGCAACCGACGCTGAGCGTCCCTGGCGCGTTATTGCCGTTGACCAGATTGATATGGGCTTTTCAGAACGCACAGGCTTGGTGCGTTCGCTTGAAGATCGTCTGGCTGATTTAGGAGACTTCACCGCCGCTGTTGGTCTTGATGATACTCAATTGCCGGTAGTTACCCTCGCCCACGACTGGGGCGGTCTCATCTCTTTGGGCTGGGTTTTGGCTCACCGTCATCTGGTGCGCGGTGTCATGCTCACCAACACCGGAGTCTTCCACGACTACCGCGAAAAACTGCCCGCTGCCCTGCGTCTAGCCTTGGCACCCAAGTTCCATCCCTTCGGTACCTCAAAGACCACCGCTTTCTTGGACGTCACGCTGGGTCTTACCCAGGGAGGATTACCCAAGGACGTACGCGCCACCTACCGTGCCCCCTACCGCACCGAATCCAGGCGCGCCGCCATCCAGCATTTCGTGGGTGATATTCCCTTTAATCCCGGCACCAAGTCACACCCCTTTATGGTGAAGATCGCTGAGGGTATTAAAACTCTGGACGTTCCTGCTTTCTTCCAATGGGGCACTAAGGACCCGGTCTTCCAGCGCAAGTACATGATGGATCTGATACGCCGTATGCCTCACGCCCAGGTACACCGCTACGAGAACGCATCTCACCTGGTGGCTGAGGACGAAGATATCGCCTCCCCCATCATGAGCTGGTTAACCCAGCACTTTGTCGATGAACAAACCCACCGCCAGGCGCACACCCAAGCACGCGCGTCCTTGCACGGTTCTGCCAACTACCTATCAATGCTCAGCGAGATTACCGCTCGCAGTAACGATTCCAGCCTTGCCGTGGTTGATATGGGAGGCGATGGTACTGAAGTGATTGCTCAAAAGAGCTGGGCGCAGTTGGCAGCAGAGGTAAACCGCCTAGCTGCCGGTCTGAGCCAGCTGGGTGTCAAGCGCGGAGACCGCATCAACCTCATGGTGCCTCCGGGTTCACGCCTCACTGCGATACTGTACGCTTGCCTCAAAATTGGTGCTGTCGTGGTCGTTGCAGACACCGGTTTGGGTGCCAAGGGTCTAACTCGTGCCCTCAAGGGCGCCCAACCCGATTTTATCGTCGGTATTAAAACTGCTCTTCTTGCAGCAAAAACTCTGGGCTGGCCCGGTGCTCGCATCAGTGCGGACGCCCTGCCTGCACCCGCTCTGAAGGCTCTTGGTGCCCTGGGTTCAATAGCAGATTTCGCGCCCGTTTCACTCTTCGAGGTAGAAGAAGCTGACCCCGATGCTGATGCTGCGGTGCTCTACACCTCCGGTTCGACAGGCCCGGCCAAGGGCGTTGTTTACACCCACCGTCAAATGGCTGGTATGCGCGATGCTATTAAAAACACCTACGGTCTAAAAGCTGGTACCGGTTTGGTTGCCGGGTTCGCGCCTTTTGCTCTGCTGGGCCCCGGTCTAGGATGCACCTCGGTCACCCCCAAGATGGATGTCACCAAGCCCAAGACCCTCTCGGCTTCGGCGCTGGCGTCCGCTGCCGCGGCCATTGATGCAACCGCCATTTTTGCCTCCCCTGCAGCTCTCGTAAATGTGGTGGCAACAGCCGATGAGCTGACCGCCGCCCAGCGTCAGGGACTCTCCTCGGTGAATCTGTTGCTCTCGGCAGGTGCGCCTATTCCGCTGCCGTTGCTGGAGAAAGTACAGCAGCTACTGCCCTCGGCTTCACTTCACACCCCCTACGGCATGACTGAGGCTCTGCCCATTACCGATGTCAGCTTTGAAACTATTTTGGCTGCCCACGATGACGGCGAGAACGAGCTGCACACTACTCCCATGGTTGGTGCCGGTAACGGCGTCTGCGTAGGTACTGCTGTCTACGGTGCCCAGGTTCGTCTCGCTCCCCTTAATGCGCACGGTGTGCCCGCAGCAGAGCTAACCGAGGAGCCGGGCATAACCGGTGAGATTGTGGTCAGCGCCCCGCACGTCAAAGACCGCTACGACACTCTCTGGGTGACGGAGGAAACTTCCATTCAGAACCCGGGCTGGCATCGCACTGGCGATGTGGGGCACTTCGATGCTGAGGGCCGTCTGTGGGTTGAGGGTCGTCTAGCCCACGTTATGGTTACCGGGCAGGGGGTACTCACCCCGGTAGCTGCTGAGCTTGCTGCTGAAACGGTGGCAGGTATCAAGCGTGCTGCTGTAGTGGCAGTGGGACCTTCGGGGACGGCAACTCCCGTGGCAGTGGTTGAGACGCACGAAAAGATGCCCGCAGGTCAGGCACCTTTTGATCTGACTCAGCAGGTGCGCTCGGCAGTAGCTGAGCATACCGGTGTTGATCTCGCAGCGGTTTTGGTCGTGGATGAACACCCCACCGATGTTCGCCACAATTCTAAGATTGATCGCCCCCTGTTGGCTCAGTGGGCAGATAAAATTCTCAGCGGCAAGAAAGCGAAGCTCGCATAATGTCTGTTATTTCTTTGCATTCACTCACCGAAGATTCTTTTGCTGACGCTCGTAGCGAGCGGGTACTCGTGACCGGCGCGTCCGGTATGCTCGGACGCGAGGTGGCTCTGAAGCTCTTGCGCGAGGGTTTTGAAGTGCGTGTTTTCCAGCGTTCGGACGCGGGCTTGGCTGCTTTGCTGCCTAAGTCGGTGCGCGAGCGTTTGAGCCAGGTGCGCGGTTCGGTTTCTGATTTTCATGCTGTTGATCAGGCAATGGCAGATGTTGATGGTGTTATTCACATCGCGGCGAAGGTTTCGGTTTCTGGTCAGTGGGATCAGTACCTGGAAGCCAATGTTATTGGTACCCGCACCCTTTTAGAGACCGCTAAAAACCACGGCGTTGAGAAGTTTGTGTACATTTCTTCACCGTCGGTGGCGCACGCAGGTTCTTCGCTGGTAGGTGAGGGTAACACTCCAGCTGACCCTGATCACGCCCGGGGTAATTATGCCCGTTCTAAGGCGTACGCCGAAAAACTGGCTCTAGAGGCTGATGCCGATGACTTCCGGGTCGGTGTTTTGCGTCCGCATCTGATCTGGGGCCCCGGTGATACCCAGCTGGTGGAGCGGTTAATTGAGCGCTCCGCCGCCGGTCGTTTGCCGTTACTTAGCGGTGGTACAGCCCTGATAGACACACTCTATATTGACAACGCGGTGGACGCTGTTCTTGCCGCCTACCAGCGTCTTGAGCATATTCACGGTCAGCCGTTGGTTGTCACCAATGGTCAGCCGCGCACTGTTGCTGAGATTCTGGCGGGTTTTACTCATGCGGCAGGTGTGCCTGCACCTCAGCGCTCGGTGCCCGCTAAGGCAGCCTATGCTGCCGGTTGGGTTATTGAGAAGGTCTGGGAGGTTAAGCCCGGCGAGGACGAGCCGCCCATGACCGCCTTCTTGGCTGAGCAGCTATCGACCGCCCACTGGTTTGACCAGCGCACCACCCGCGAACTTTTACAGTGGGATCCCGCTGTTTCTATTGAAGAGGGCTACGAGCGCCTGCGCAGCTTTTATCGAGGGCGCTACAGCGCATAAATCAAGTATTAAAGTGCAAGAGCACCGCCTCCATGGCGGTGGTGCTCCTGTTCTCTCTATAACTGGAGGGCACTATCGTGGTTGTCGCGGGGTGCGCTGACAGTGGGGGCAGCGGTAGGAGCTGCGGTTCATAAAAGGTTCTCGCACAATGATCGATGTTCGCCCAGATTCAAGGCAGCGGCTACAGGGCTTACCCGCCTGACCATAGGCGTTGAGCGACCGGTCAAAATAACCGGACTGACCGTTCACATTCACATAGAGAGCATCAAAAGAGGTGCCACCGGCGACCAATGCTGCCTGCATAACCTCGGTCACTGCGTCCAAAAGTTCACGAGTCTGCGCGGCGGTGAGCGTTTTAGCGGGCTTGTTATAGTGTAGCTTCGCCCGCCACAGCGCCTCATCAGCATAAATATTGCCCACCCCCGAAATCACCGATTGATCCAGCAGTAACCTTTTCACACCAGAAGAAGTACGCAGCATTCGAGAACGCACCTCAGCGTAAGAAAAATGAGAATCCAGCGGATCACGAGCAATATGAGCAACCGCCCGCGGAATCACCGGTAGCTGCTGCTCAGACCGCGACGCAGCAGGAATCAAGGTACCCTCCACGTCGGTAGTGGGTTCTAATTCATCAAGAAACATGCCACCGAAGATTCTCTGATCCACAAACCGAAGCTGCATCGCTGCCCCATCAGGTAACAGCACATCCAGAGTAATTTTCAGATGCTTATCGGGAGCAAAAGTTGAATCTTTAATGAGCAACTGACCGCTCATTCCCAGATGCACCACCAACCCGGGCAGGGCACGCGCGTCCCCCTGCGCTGATTCTGCCAAGAGCAGCCACAGGTACTTGCCACGGCGGGCAACATCCACAATGAAGGTTCCCTCCAACACGCGAACAAAATCAACAGAGCCACCGGTATGACGTCTCACAGAACGGGCATCGTGTACCGTCACAGACTCGATGCAGGCACCCAGCAGATGATGAGCGACCCCGGCACGCACCGTCTCAACTTCGGGTAATTCAGGCATGACAAACCCACCTATCTTTTCTCTTGATGATCGCTACCATAAGTTCTTCTTCAAGATACAACAAAAGCGCAGCAGGCTCTCTTTCTCAGAACCCGCCACGCTTCTGTTGGCTGGTGTCATTGCCTTGCAACTTTTAGGATTGGTTGATTCCAAAGCGCTGTTTGAGAATCTCAAAACCACGGTGGGCAGCTTCTCGCTCAGCTTCTTTTTTATTGCTGCTTTCACCGCCGCTAGCAACGATGTCTTCGCCAGCAACTACCAAAACCGCAGTATAACGACGCTCGTGGTCGGGGCCAACACCATCAACCCGGTAACTGGGCTCTCCCAGCCCCTGGTGAGCCACCAGCTCCTGAACAGATGTTTTCCAGTCGGCACCGGCACCCAAAACCTGCTCGTCCTCCAACAAATTGCCGGTCAAACGCAAGACTAAATCACGTGCCGCTTCACGTCCTTGGTGCATATACACAGCACCAAAAATCGCTTCGAGTGTATCAGCGAGAATAGAATCTTTATTCGCGCCGCCGCTTTGTTTCTCACCCTTGCCCAAAAGAATGTGCTCACCCAAACCGAGTGAACGGGCAATCTGCGCCAGAGTACGAGTAGACACCACAGCATGGTGACGCGATACCAACTCACGCTCAGGAACATCGGGCAGACGACGGTACAGCTCTTCAGCTACAGCCAGTGAAAGAACAGAGTCGCCCAAAAACTCCAGGCGCTCATTATGGGGCACACCGTTGTTCTCAAAAGAATATGAGCGGTGTGTCAGCGCAAGCACAAACGTCTCGGCGTCGATATCGACGCCGAGACGTTGCAAAAAAGCTCTATGTACAGAGTCAGTCATTGACGCTTAAGAATTAGGCGTCAGCGACCTTGCGGCCCTTGTACTCGTAGAACAGTGCGTTACCGGTTGAATCGGTAACAACCTTAGCCTGGTGAGGCAGGCTGTAGGTTACGCGACCGTTTTCGATGGTCTTTACCAGCTGAGGCACTGATGCCTTCCACTGTGAACGACGTGCGCGGGTGTTAGCACGGGACATTTTCCGCTTGGGAACAGCCACAGCTATCTCTTTTCTCTTAAATAACTTATAAGTTCTTAGTCTTCTCGTCGAACAACCCGGCTAGGGCGTTCCAACGAGAATCAAGCACCTCATGGTGATGCTCGGGGTCATCTTCGAGGCGTAATCCGCACTCAGAGCACAAGCCCAAGCAGTTTTCCCGACAAACGGGCTGGAACGGCAGCTGAAGAATCACTGCGTCCCGCAGTACAGGCTCAAGGTCGATTGAATCGTCCTCTACAGCGTACTGTTCATCAATTTCATCTTCGGGGCCACCAGCGGGTGCCTTCTCGAAGACAAAGAGCTCTTGAACATCGGCAGATACTTCATAGTCGATTGAATCAAGGCATCGGCTACACTCACCGTGTACATCCACGGTGGCAACACCGCTTACCAGAATACCATCTACAACGGATTCAAGGCGAACATCAAGATTGATGTCGCTGCCTTCTTCCGCCCCAATGAGAGCATTACCAAAATCTTTTGGCGCTGGAACTACTTCATCGAGCGTTTCCATAGCTCCCGGTCGATGACTCAGCTCTCGCACCGAGATCTCCAGGGGCGATGAATTTTTTCGTGAAATGACGAACTCCTGACGAATTTTAGAACCAACCTACAATTTTAGATGCAAATTGCAGGTAGTACAAGCATTCCACGTTAAACCTTATCAATCAATGCGGTGAACTGTGGGTTTAAGCTCACTGCGAGCGTATGGTGATTGTGATGTGAGCGGACGCGGCGGGGCTGATTTCAGAGTTGCCCGAAGGCTTTTTGCACCGAGCGTGGCACGAAAGCTGTTACGTCCCCCTTGTAGAAAGCGATCTCTTTAACAATGGTCGATGAAAGGTGAGTCCACTTGGGGTCACCCACCACAAAGGAGGTTTCAACCCCTGAGATATGGCGGTTCATAGATGCCATCGGTGCTTCGTACTCAAAATCCGCGACGTTGCGTAACCCCTTGACCATGAGACTTGAGCCCTTGGAACGCACAAAGTCAGCGAGAAGAACATCTGGTGGCAGCGCCTCCACTGTTACCCCATCAAGGTACTCAAAGGTATCGCGCACCATCTGAACCCTCTCGTCCAAAGAGAACCGGTAGTTCTTTTTAGAGTTGTGAGCAACCGCCACCAGCACAGAACCATAGGTTTTGGCGGCGCGGGTAATAATTTCAACGTGACCGTTGTGAATGGGGTCAAAAGAGCCGGGGCACACTACTAACTGCATAAAATAAGGGTACAGGGTTTTAGGTCTCGCGTGCGGTTGATAAGCACTCAATTACTGAGAGGCTTTACCTGCCAATAGAATATGATTCACCGGTTAGTTCCCTCTTAGCTATTTTTGCGCTAGAGGTCACACTGCATCAGGTAAACTACACACATACAATGTTTCGTGAGCGATGAATATCGCTGACGGTAGCTAGTACCTGCACCCAAGAACGAGGAGTGTCATCATGACCGAAGCACCCCATCCCCAGCAGAACCTCCCGGCGCTACTCACCGAAAATTCTCTCATCTTTCAGCAGACCAGCGGTTTTATGAGCAACGATTTCCAGTTGCTTTCTGCTAACGACCAGGTACTCGGTGAGTTCAAAACCCAGGGTGACTCAGTATCCCGCATGGTAATGGGCAGCCGCTATTTTGATCTTTTGGGTCCCGACGGTCTGGTCTACCTCAAGGTGAATGATGAGGTGACATTGGGGCGCGACCGCTTTGAGATATACAAAGGCAACGGTGAGCACCTAGCGTCCGTGGTGCAAAACTTCACCCTCTTCAAAACCAAAGTAACCGTTGAGATGGCGCAGAACCTCACCCTCACCTTAGAGGGCAACCCCCTTAGCTTTGATTTTGCGGTGATGGTCAATAACCACCGTGCCGCGCAAGTATCACGCGCATGGGCAGGGCTGGGTAAGGGACTGCTGGGTCGCAGTAAATACCAGCTTGAGCTCGATCCGCAGGCCCCGGCAGATGTGCGTCTAGCAATCTTCGGCACCGTGCTGGCGCTCGATCTCATCAGAGCTAAAGCCAAAAAGTAATTTAGCGAAAAAAGACCGGTGGGGTAGCTATCGTGGTATAGCTACCCCACCGGCTTTTCTCATGGTGTTCTTTCCACAGACTGAGATGATCGACCGATTACGCAGCAGGTTCTACGTACCAGAGGGTCGTTTCGCCATACTTTTTGGACGCGAAAACCTCCAACCCCGACGGAGGCAGGGGGTCATCGCTGCGAGTAGAGCGTTCCAACACCACAACAGCACCCGCTGCTAGATGAGGAGTGAGTAGCTCAAGAATCTCCGACAGCTCCTCGTTAGTCATCGCATACGGCGGATCACAGAAAACCAGATCAAAAGGCTCACTGAAATAGTGAGCCACAAAGGAACGCGCAGTCATCTTGTGTACGCGCCCACCTGCATCCGGCACAGCCTTCAACACCGCAGCAAGGTTCTTTTCACAGGTAGCCACCGCTTTCGGATACACATCAAGAACATCCGCATACGCCGCCCCTCGCGAGAGCGCCTCACACGCCAAAGCACCCGAACCACCAAAAACATCAAGCACGCGAGCGCCCTCAACAACACCGTAGCTCTCCAACCGAGAAAAAAGCGCCTCCTTCACCCGATCAGTCGTCGGACGCGTGTTATCCCCCGCCACACCCGCCAACCGCAACCCACCAGCAACACCAGCAACAATACGACTCATCAAACACTCCTCACGTCAAACAACAAGACAGCAATAATCTACAACACCCAGACCCCAAACCGCCCGCCCCTCAAAAGTGTCATCACTCTATAAGCGAGTAAGCACACTGCAAAAACTCAAACACCAAACACATCAACCCCACGCCCACACACACCACACAACAAGTGGCAGCTAACGCGGCTGAAAATTTATTTCCTCGCTCGAACGTAGTCATCAAACACGCGCATTAAATAAGTCAACCCAGCGCTGATTCTAGCCATTCTCAAAAGAGCTGCCCAGCGGTGGCTAACGCGGCTAACTTTTTCTTTCCGCTGGCGCATAGTAATCGAGCACTCATCACTAATAGGTCGTCCCAGCACCGGTTCTAGCCATTCTCGTGAGTCTTGACTAGCGGCGGCTAACGCGGCTGAAAATTTATTTCCTCGCTCGCTCGGAATTTTCAGCCGCGTCCTAAAAATGCCTCGGCATCATCATCCAAAGCACGCTCCAACGTCCGCACAATATCCGGATACCCCGCCAACGTCGGATCAACATCCACCAACCCCTGAGCATCCTCCCGAGCTTTCTCAATCAACGGCGCATCAGTCAAAGCACGCAAAAGTTTCAAAGTCGACTTCTTCCCCGACTGCGCCGCACCCAAAATATCACCCTCACGCCGCTGCTCCAGGTCAATCTTCGACAACTCAAAACCATCCGTCGACGCAGCCAACGCAGCAAGACGCTCACGCGAAACCCCATCCGCCGGCTGCTTAGTCACCAACAAACACGTACCCGCCAAAGAGCCACGCCCAATACGCCCGCGCAACTGATGCAACCCAGAAATACCAAAGCGGTCCGCATCCATAATCACCATCAATGTAGCATTCGGAACGTTCACACCCACCTCAATAACCGTGGTTGAAACAAGCACATCAACCTCACCGGCACCGAACCTGCGCATCACATCAGACTTCACCGCCGTATCCATACGACCGTGCAAGCCCTCAATACGTACACCGCATAAAGCAGGAACAGTCGAAAGCTCATCAAGCATCGACGCCACAGAAGTGAGCGGCTCACGTAATTTCTCCTGCGCATCCGCCCCTAAAAGAGTCTGCCCCGTCCCATCACTGCCCATCTCATCAGCCGTACCAGCACCGATCTTGGGAACCACAATGTAAACTTGGTGACCAGCATCAACTTCTTCGCGGGCACGCTGCCACAGACGCTCTCGCCAGGTAGGTTTCTCAGCAAGAGGAACCACGTGGGTAGTAATTTTCTGGCGTCCGGCAGGTAGCTGATCGAGCACCGAGGTATCAAGGTCACCAAAAACTGTCATCGCCACAGTACGTGGGATAGGGGTAGCTGTCATGACCAGCCGGTGCGGGAGTGCCCCGTCAGCACCGCGCAGAGCGTCGCGCTGCTCCACACCAAACCGGTGTTGCTCATCAACCACAACCATGCCCAAATCAGCGAACTGAACCGCATCGGCTAAGAGGGCATGGGTGCCAATCACAATGTGAGCCTGCCCCGATGCCATTTCCAGCAGGGTCTGTTTCTTGATTTTGGCGGGCATAGACGCCTTAAGCAGTACTACACGCACCCCAGCGGTGCCCGGCTTACTGGTAGCAAGCTGTCCCAAAATATCGAGAATCGAATAGTAGTGCTGTTCAGCCAGTACTTCGGTGGGCGCTAGCATGGCAGCTTGACCGCCGTTATCTGCTACCTGCAACATGGCACGCAAGGCAACCACTGTTTTTCCCGAGCCTACATCTCCCTGCAGCAACCTGTTCATGGGTATTTCAGACGCTAAATCAGAGGCAATCTGCGACCCTACTTTCTGCTGACCTACAGTCAGTTCATAGGGCAATAGCTCCAGCAGTTTCTGAGCATACCCTTGTTCGAGAGCGGGTCGGGCAACAGTCTGGTGGGCTTTGCGGGCAGCACGGGTGCGTGCCAGGGCAATTTGCAGAATAAATGCTTCGCGGTACCGCAAAGAGTAGTGGGCTGACCGCCACGTCTCTTCAGTATCTGGAGTGTGAAGGGCACGGTAGGTCCATGCAAGCGAGGGGATCTTGCGGGCACGGCGAATAGAGGCGGGCACGGGGTCTTCTAGCTCGCGCAGGGGCGCTTTATCGAGTACTTGCTCGATGGCTGCAGCAATGCGGTCGGTAGGTAGTTTTGCCGGTGCTTTGTAGACGGGTATGGGAGCTGTTGCCCGGTGTTTGGCGCGTTCGATGGCTTCTGCGGACGCGCGTTCGGGTACTTCGTCGCCAGTGAGTACGGCGAAGTGAGGGTTGGTGAGGGTGAGTTCACCTCGATAGGTGCCGACCTTGCCTGAGAACATGACGTGATCGCCGCGGTGGATTTCTCGTGCTGCCGTCCAGGCGTTGAAGAAACTGAGGGTCATCTGTGATTGGTTGCGGGTGAAGTTGCCTGTGCCCCAGTGCCCTAGTGGTGCGTGAGTCGGTGGAAAGTCAAAGAAAGCGTCATTGGGGACCCCGTAGGTGTCGGAGTAGCCAGAGGCGCTACCTGTCACCCGTGGGTTGGTTGCACCGCCACCAGGGGTAAAGGTGGAGCGTCCGCCCTGCACGCCAAATCCACCGGTGGATGCGGTCGTATCATCATCGGTGAGTTGGTCGGTGATAACGATTTCGGTGATGGATCCACGACGCGATTGCATAGAGCGGGTGCTGACGCTGAGCACTTTAGCGAGCAAGGTGACGTCTTGACCTTCGATGAGTTGCGCGAAACTGGTGAGTTCCCCGCGGGGTAGGTATTTGCGCGGGTAGTATTCGAGCAGCTCCCCCACTGTCTTGCAGCCTATGTGGGTAGAGATGCTTTTGGCAGTGGTGTGATGTAAATAGGTGGTGAGTGGCTCATTTTCTAGGCGTTTTTCGCTGCTGTACTGCGCTTTGATTTTTTGTACCTGCTGTCGGGTGTTATCGCTGGCAGGTGTGCGGGGTGAGGTTTTCTGTGAGCGGGTTTTCTTGACCGGCGCTTTTTTCTCAGGTGTTGAGGCGGAGGTAGCCGGTGCGGTTTGCTGGGTGCCGTCCGTGGTTTTCGCTGTGCGCGGGGTACGCGCTGTTGCTGTTCGCTTTTTCTGCGAAGAAGCAGCTTTGCCCTTGTCAGGACGCTTGGCGCGGGCAGGACGTGAGGAGGCTGGACCTTCGGGGTCGGGAATCGTGAAGAGCGCCTCGGTATCGGGTGCATCCAGCATGGCTACATCGTTCTTTCTGTGGTTCAGGTTTAGAGAGCGGTGGTGCGCCAGTTGCTCAGGGTGCCTGCGTATTCAAGAGCTTGGCGCACGGCACCGGGGTCATCAGTGTGAAGGTGTACTGCCCAGAGCAGAGGGTCTGCTGATGAGTCAGCGAGAGCCACACTGAGGGAATCGCCCATTTGTGCTAGCTGGCTACGGGCAATCGCCATGGAGGTAGCGTCTGCCTGCACGCTCACCATGACTTCAAGGGCAGCAGATGAGTCGCGCCCTGACGAGGCTGTTTGTGGCATCTCGCCGCTAGAAAGATGATCTTTATCGATCTCCTCAGTTACCGAATCGCCCGTATAAAGTTCAGCGAGCACACTAAAAACGTAGAGAAAGCCCAAAGCGCCTGAATCGACCCGCTGAGTACCGGCTAGTTCTTTGAGCTGCGAAGAGGTAAGAGCAACTGCTTGCCGAGCTGCCGTTACAGCGGATGACATATCCGTGACCGTGCCCTCTGCCAGGCGATCAGCGACGCTGAGCATGGTTCCCTCAACAGGTTCTGTCAGTGCCTCACGCATAGCAGAAGCACCGGCAAGAAAGGCCTCCACCAAGGCTTGTTGGGTGGGTAGTTCGTCCCGGTCCTGGGTAAGTTCGCCAGCTACCGCCGACCACCAGATACTCCACAGCGTCCCCGAATTACCGCGCGCATCCAATAATGCTGCACGGGCAGATTCCACCGCAGTATGACCGCTACCGGCAGCCTGCAAGGTCAAGCGCAGATTAGTGCCAGTATCAGCATCAGGAACAGGAAAAACATTCATGGCGTTAAGCTGCTGCTCGCGCTCGCTGATGACGCGCTGAGCTGATTCAAGCCATGTCTTCCACCAGTTACTCAAAATGATCCCATCCCTGACCCGCGTAGACTGCCCCGTCTACCGTGACGGGCTGATTTTTATCATACGCAAAACAGGTGCCCACCTGCACAAAGTCAGCAGGCATCTCATCTACCCGCGAAAAAGTAGCCAGCAACCCGTGGTTTTCACCGCCGGTTAGCACCCATTTTTGGGCTAGCTCGTAAGGTGTTCCGTGCTCAAGAGCCTCATCAGTATCTTGCAAGAGCTTGGCAACAGGAACCAAAGGTGCAATAAAAGGCTCTAACGCCTGGGAAGAAAAATTCAGGCTCACCTGTGAAGCCGCTGCAATGCGCGCGGCATCTCGCAACGGCCCATCAGAAATATCCATCATTGCGCTGGCTTTACCCGCCGCAGCTACTCCGGCTGCCAGCGGTGCAACAGGACGCTGTTGGGCGCTCACGCAGGCACGGGCGTTTGTCTCAAAGACGTGATTCGAGAGGGGGGAATCCAAAAGCTCTAACCCAGCAGCGGCGGTGCCCAGCTCCCCTGCAACGGCAAGAATATGCCCTGGGCGCGCCCCGCTTCGATAGACAGGGTGCAAGGTAGTACCCAACGCTGTAACCGTCACCGATATTTCAGTGGATCCACCAATATCTCCCCCAGCAATAGTGCAGGTACTCGCACCCATCGCCACGCAGGCGTCCGTAAGCCCTTTCGCGAAGTCAGTAACGAACTCTAGGGGTGTGTGAGGTGGCAACGAAAGCGAAACTACCATGGACGCAGGTTGCGCACCCATCGAGGCAACATCGGCAAGGTTCTGGGTGGCTGCTTTCCACCCCACATCGTATCCGCCGGTGATGGCACCGCTTGACCATTCAAGCCTGAAATCTTGCCCCTCAGTCTGGGTATCGGTGGTAACCACCGTCAGTGCCCCGCGCAAATCAAGTACAGCAGCATCATCCCCCGGTCCCGTCACTAGCACCTGAGACCGTTCCTGGGCACGCTGGTTGTGAGCGCTCAGCTGCGGGGCAAATGCCGCGATGATCTCCTGCTCCGAAAAGTCACTGACCTGCGCCATGTACCGCCCCTTTCACGTGTGAGCCAATCGTCCTCACAATTTTAGTCACCGTTATTGGTCTGCGCGAACCGCCGCACAATGACGGAGATGATTGTCACCGCGATACCGGTAAAGAGCAAGAGCGGCCCAGCACCGGGAATGACGGAGACCCCGCGGGTGATAGTGCCGGAGCTTTCAACGGTACCTGCTTGAGCATTTGCCCCGTCTGCACCCGAAACACCAAGATTATTACCGGCAGCTGCTACTTTGTCTTTGTTTTTAGTGCTGTGCTGAAGGTAGTCGCCTACCCAGTCCTCAGCCCCAGGAATCCTCAAGAGATTGCTCATCGCTGCATCTGTTGGCTCATCAGCACGCACGCGTCCTTCAATGCCTTCTACGGGGTTCTCAAAGTGTACGCCGAAGATTTCTCCGGAGCTCAACTGCCTCTCAGTAGAGTCGATTTCGCCCAGCAAGGCTGATGAAAAATCAGAGCTTGAACTCTGCCTGTTTTCACCCCGTCCGGCAAAAGTGTCTTCGAGTTTCCCCGTAGCGCCCTGCGATCTTTGAGAATCAGAGGTCGAATTCTGCGCTCTCCCAGGAACCTCTAGGGAAGGCGTATTATCTGACCCATCGACGGCCCCTGGTGCTCGGTTGGAGGGCTGCACGGTGTCAGATTCCCCGTCGGGCTGTGCCTCAGCTGATTCGTCATCTGCCGGTGGCACCTGATTATCACCGCCCGAGTCATCAACGCTAGCTGCTCCACCGATGATGGGTGACTCCGGTGACGGGTCAGGTTGCTCGGGCGTGGGCGTAGGCTCCGGTGATTCAGGTTCTGGTGAGGGCTGCTCTGGCTCTGATGGCGCGGGCGTTTCAGGATCAGGCACCTCAGGTTCAGGAGACTTCGGTGAGGGGTCTGCCGGTGTTGAGGGGTCAGGTGAGGGTTCTGCCGATTCCCCTGGATCAACCGGAGCGACGGGGTCTTCAGGGGTATCAGAAGATGAAGGCGGTGCTATAGGCTCCTGCGTAACGGATGGTACCTGCGACGGTTCGGCAGGTTCAGCGGGTTCGGCGGTGACCGTGGGCTGCGCGACAAGCTCCCTAAACCTTAAATCCGCGGCACCATTTGTCTGCGGTGCAGAGAGCAATTCCCCCACCGAAAATTGAGAGGGAATCACGGCATCATCACCGTATGCAGCACTTGCCGGCAGTGATAGGGCTGCTACTGCGCCCCAGACCGGAAGGCTGTACTGGATCAAACGTCGTTGCATATTCTCTCTTTCATCAATTGATGTTGTTTAGCTTACCGGCTGATCTCTTGAACACTCAATAGCACGCATCACCCTTTCTCGACACCGGCACCGTTTGTCATCGCCTAAGATGAAAGGGTGTCAACTTCATCTTTTCTCTCTCGTTTGTTCCCACTCACCGGTGTGACCGCTCTTTGTCTGGTGGCGTGTTCGTCTCCGGTGAACCTTACAGCAGCACCGGACGCCGCCCACCCGGATTGCGCCAAAGCAATGGTGGCGATGCCCCAAGAACTGATGGGTTTTACCCAGCGCGAGACCACGGCGCAGGCTACTACAGCCTGGGGCGATCCGGCTGCAATTATTGTCAAGTGCGGGGTGAACATTGAGCAGCCGGTGACTGACCCGTGTGCTGAAGTCAATGGGGTCGATTGGATTCTCAACCCCCTTAAAGAATCTGAACCTCAGGACACGAGCGTCCCCGCAGATGCTGGGGTGAGCGAAACATTGCGCTCCTCTGAGCAAACAGCTACAGGCACCTGGACGGCTACCACCTTCGGCAGAGCCCCCGCAATCACCGTTACTTTTAATGCCGACGAAGTTGCATCGTCCACCCTGCTCACCAGCCTTAACTCCGCTGTTGCACAGATTGAACAAACCCAACAGTGTCTCAGTGCTGATGATGTGACCGGTTCTTAGATGAATGTATAAAAGCTGCCTCATTGTTGTTCGCAGTGAGGCAGCTTTTATGTTTAATCTTGTTCAAAGATTTAGCGCAAACCCAGCGGTCGGGCCAGTGCTAATTCAATCAGCTCATCAATAAGATCAGAGTAGTTAATACCGGAGTTCTCCCACATGGTTTTGTACATCGAAATGGGAGTGAAACCGGGCAGCGTATTGACCTCGTTGATGATTAGCTTTCCGTCTTGAGTGTAGAAGAAATCAGCGCGGCATAGCCCCTCACCATCAACTGATAGAAAAGCTGCAACAGCAAGCTCACGCAAACGCTCTGAGACCTTAATCGGCAAATCTGCCGGGCATTGGGTGGTAGCAGAGGTTTTTGAAACGTATTTGGCATCAAAGTCGTAGAAGCCGTGTTCTTCATCGGTCACCACAATTTCGCCTGGGTAGGACGCTCGTGGCTGGGCACCGTTGAGGCTATCAAGCACAGCGCATTCGACTTCGCGGCCCACGATACCGGCTTCAACAACGAGCTTGGGGTCGAACTTATGGGCTTCTTCAATGGCGGCATCAAGTTCTGCTACGGAATCCACTTTGGTAATACCGAAGGAAGAACCCGCGCGGGCAGGTTTGACGAAAACAGGAAAGCCAAGACTCTCAATGCGGGTACGCGCAGCTTCCGGGTTCTGTAGCCACTGGCGTTTGGTGATGACTTCGTAGGGGCCAACCTGCAAACCGGCAGCTTCAAAAGCGACCTTCATGAAATGCTTATCCATCGCAACAGCTGACGAGGTAACGCCGCAGCCCACGTATTTCAGGTCAGCCATTTCAAGCAGACCCTGCAGGGTGCCATCTTCGCCGAAGGGACCGTGTAGCAGCGGAAAAACCACGTCTACTGACTCTGAATGATTCAGCGAACCGTCCTCATTAATGACGCGCAGGCGGGAATCCCCTGCTCCCAGCGGCAAGAAAACCTGCTGACCGCCTTCCGGGAAACTAGCAAGCGCATCCCGACGAGTGAGTTCGCGTAGCTGCTCTTCGGTGGTGAGATACCACTTACCGTCGCGGGTGATACCGATCGGTAGAACGTTGTATTTTTCGGTGTCGATGGCTCCCAGTACACCGCAGGCGGTGATGAGTGAGATGGAGTGCTCTGATGAACGACCACCGCACAGCAGGGCTACGGTTGGCTTGGTTGCACTGGTCATAAAAATGTTTACTCTTTCTTCGGTATCGAAAGTCGCTTAGTGGTTCGCCTCAGACTTGAGGGTGCGCCCCAGTAGCGCGGGGGCGAGTTCATCCACAGTAATTTTGTGCGATAACACGGCAACTACCGCCTCAGTAATGGGCATTTCGATGCCCAGTCGATGGGCGAGTTGGGCAACCACGGGGGCTGTTTTCACGGACTCAGCGGTTTGGGTCATGACGGCGCCCAGTTGGTCGGGGTCTATTCCCTGTGCCAGTAGTTTACCGGCGGTGTGGTTACGTGAGAGTGGGGACGAGCAGGTTGCGATGAGATCGCCCATACCCGCCAGGCCACTCATAGTTTCTAGTTTGCCACCAAGAGCCAACGCTAGGCGCGTGGTTTCGGCGAGTCCGCGGGTCATGACGGAGGCTTTAGAGTTGTCCCCGTAGTTTTTTCCCTCGCACATGCCAACGCACAGCGCGATAACGTTTTTAACCAAGCCGCCAATTTCAACGCCCACAATATCAGTGTTGGTATAGGGACGAAAATAACCGTTAGCGCACACTGTAGCAACACGTGCTGCTGTGGGTTCGTCGGGGGCAGCTATTACAGACGCGGTGGGTTCTTCCTGCACAATTTCGCGGGCAAGATTGGGCCCTGACAGCACCGTGACGCGCTGAACTACATTCTGGTTGCCGAGCTCGGTGAGAACTTCGGTGATGACCTCGGACATACGGTAGCCGGTGCCGCCCTCTAGACCCTTTGCCAGTGACACCAGCACGGCACCGGGTTCAATCTGGGTGCCCCAGTTCTTCAGGTTCTCGCGCAAAGATTGTGCTGGCACCGCCAACACCACGATACCTGCATCTTTCAGGGCAGCTGCCGTGTCAGAGCTGTACTCGATGCCCGCAGGCAACTGAACCTCAGGAAAATACCGCTCGTTGATACCGCTAGCGCTCATGGACGCCATTGCCTCAGCGTTGCGTCCCCACAGGCTCACGGTGAGATTTTGCTGGGTTTGGGCTGCCGTGTCAGCAACAATTTTGGCAAAGGCAGTACCCCACGAGCCTGCGCCCATGACAGCTACTTTTTCAGTAGATAGTGCTGTCACTTAGCGACCGCCTTCTATACGGGGTTCGCGGACGCCGGTGCTGGGGTTCCAGCGTCCGGTCGGTGCTTCCTCGCCACGAATATCAGCCAGCAGCTCGGTCACTGAATCCATCATGAGGTCGGTGACCTCCATGAGCTGGGCGCGGGTGGGCTTAGACGATCCGTTCTTATCTACAAGGTCAGAAAAATCCAGAGGGTCGCCGATAGAGACCACTGCGCGGTGGCGCTTACCGAATACGGGCTTACCGCTATAGGGCAAGAATTCGTGGTCACCCCAGTGAGCAATAGGCACCACCGGCGCACCGGTTGCCAGGGCGAGGCGTGCCGCACCGGTGCGTCCGCTCATCGGCCATCCGTCAGGATCTGTTGTCAGAGTACCCTCAGGGTAGATAATGATCGAACCGCCAGCATCAACAATGTTTTGTGCTGTTTCTAAGGATTTACGTGCGTCCACTGACCCGCGTGACACCGGAACGTGCGCGATAGTACGCATCAACCAGCCCAAAGCAGGGGCATGGAACAGGGATTCTTTCGCCAAAAAACGAGGCAACGCACCCTTGATGAACATGGGGTAGGCTACGGTAATCGGATCTACCATGCTGGTGTGGTTAGCAACAACAATAAACCCGCCTCGCGGTAGTTTGTCCTGTCCGCGGAACTCAATATCAATCACCAGGTTGTAAAGTGGTCGAACGATGTTGCCCGCAACCTTGTAAACGATATCTCCCCACTTGGTGGGTTTGAGTTCGGGTAGCTGCCTCTTTTTTGATGATGAAGCCATGGTCTTTAGCCCACAACCTCGAAGCTCGCACCGAGATCAGTGAGCTTGTCGACGAAATGCTCGTAACCGCGTGAAATAACCTGTATGCCAGTGACATTGGAGGTGCCTTCAGCTGCCAAGGCTGCAATGACGTGCGAGAAGCCACCGCGCAAATCCGGCACGTGAATGTCAGCGCCGTGCAACTGTGATTTACCGGTAATGATTGCGGAGTGTTTAAAGTTCTTGTGGCCAAAACGGCAGGGTGTCGGGCCCAAGCAGTCTTTATGCAGCTGTACCGTTGCGCCCATGCGAACCAGCGCGTCCGTAAAACCAAAACGGTTCTCGTACACGGTTTCGTGAACCACAGAGACACCCTGCGCTTGGGTCATCGCAACCACTAGGGGCTGTTGCCAATCGGTCATGAAACCGGGGTGTACATTGGTCTCAACAAAGAGGGGATTCAAATCGCCGCCGGGGTGGTAAAAACGAATACCGTCTTCACGAATATCCAAACCGCCACCGAGCTTGCGGAAAACGTTAATGAAGGTGCTCATATCTTTCTGCGACGCATTGCGCACAAAGATATCGCCACCGGTAGCAAGAGCTGCTGATGCCCATGATGCTGACTCGTTGCGGTCAGGCAGTGCAACATGGTTGTAGCCCTTGAGTTCTACAACGCCCTCAATAATAATCTGACGGTCAGTCTCAACAGTGATGATGGCACCCATCTTCTGCAGAACAGCAATGAGATCCATGATCTCAGGTTCAATAGCCGCGTTCTTCAGCTCAGTCTTGCCTTCTGCCATGGTGGCTGCCAGCAGAACCTGCTCGGTAGCACCCACAGAGGGGAACGGCAGAGTAATAGAAGCGCCCTTAAGGCCACCAGCAGGTGCTTTCATAGAGATACCGGTGGGTAGTTTCTCAACCTGCGCACCAAATTCTTCCAAAACGCGCAGGTGGTAGTTAATGGGTCGATCACCAATACGGCAACCACCGAGATCAGGAATAAACGCCTCACCGATGGTGTGCAAGAGCGGACCACAAAGCAAAATCGGGATGCGTGAATCACCAGCGTGAGCATCGATATCAGCGTGCTGAGCTACCGACACATTGGAGGGATCCATGGTGAGATCCCCGGTGCTCTTATCGAGAGTCACAGCGACACCGTGAAGTTCAACCAGTGAGGTGACAACCTGAACATCTTTAATCTCAGGTACGTTGCGCAATACTGAGGGGGTAGAGCCGAGCAGAGCGGCAACCATCGCCTTGGGAACCAGGTTTTTGGCTCCTCGAACATTGACCTCACCGGTCAGCGGAGTACCACCTTCGATACGAAGTGCGCTGGTCATGTAAATCCAATCGTTTATAAGCCTGTAAACACGCCACCGCACGAAGGCAGAAGCGTGTTGAATGAGAAATTCTCTTGTATGGCCGTGCGAATAAGCTAATACGTCTTATCAAATAGCCTAGCACTATAAGCATAATCTACCGACATTAAATTCCCGTACTTAATATGGGTATATATCGCTCACACCGACTCACACAATGAGGTCAGAATGCCTATAAAAAAGCGTTCTGACCTCGTTGGTTTTTACTTAGGACTGTGCAGACAAAGTACACGGCAACCACGCCGGACGATTCGCTTCAAACTCGATAATCGCGTCCTCATGGTGCAGAGTCAATCCAATATCATCGAGACCTTCCATGAGACGCCAGCGCACATAATCATCAATCTGGAAAGGTACGGTCAGGGCACCGCACTGTACGGTCTTTGATTCCAAGTCGACAGTAATCTCGGTGCCGGGTTCGTTCTCAATCTGCTTCCAGATCAACTCAATATCATCCTGAGCTACCTGAGCTGCAACCAAACCCTGTTTGCCGGAATTACCGCGGAAGATATCTGCAAAACGGGCTGAGATGACAACCTTGAAACCGTAATCTTTCAGCGCCCAGACAGCGTGCTCACGCGATGAACCTGTACCAAAATCAGGACCTGCTACCAGCACTGAACCGCGTTTGTACGGCTCCTGATTGAGAATAAAATTCTCATCTTTACGCCACCCAGCAAAGAGGGCATCGTCAAAACCAGTTTTAGTAACGCGCTTGAGATACACCGCGGGAATAATCTGGTCGGTATCAACATTTGATTGGCGTAGCGGAACGCCAATACCGGTGTGCTTAATAATCGGTTCCATCAAAGAATCCTTTATCTCTTTCAGTTCCGTGACGTTCTTATAAATCTGCAGGTGATGAGAGCGTGCCGCGAATAGCGGTTGCTGCTGCTACCAACGGGGAGACCAGGTGGGTGCGTCCGCCCTTGCCCTGGCGGCCTTCAAAATTGCGGTTCGAGGTGGACGCGCAACGCTCCCCCGGTGCCAGCTGGTCGGGGTTCATCCCCAGACACATGGAGCAACCGGCAAAGCGCCAGTCTGCACCGAAGTCCCTAAAGATTTGGTCGATTCCCTCTGCTTCTGCGGCAGCACGCACCTTAGCGGAGCCAGGCACCACCATCATACGAACATTCTCAGCCAGCTTCTGCCCCTTGACAATCTCAGCTGCGGCGCGGAGGTCTTCAAGACGCGAGTTAGTACAGGAACCCAAGAAGACCACATCAACGGGAACCTCTTTCAAAGGGGTGCCCGCTTTGAGGTCCATATATTCAAGGGCACGGGCGGCAGCTTTCTGCTCGTTCTCATCCTCAAACTCTTCGGGGAAAGGCACCGCCTGCGAGAGAGGCACACCCTGACCGGGGTTGGTGCCCCAGGTGACGAAGGGCTCTAGTTCATCGGCGTTGATGAAAACTTCTGCATCGTAGGTGGCACCTTCATCAGTTTTCAGGGACTCCCAGTAGTCAACAGCCTGGTTCCAGGTTTCACCGGTGGGTGCATGCGGGCGACCCTTGACATAGTTGAAGGTAGTCTCATCGGGTGCCACCATTCCGGCGCGAGCACCAGCCTCAATCGACATGTTGCACATGGTCATGCGTCCCTCCATCGAGAGGGATTCAATAGCTGAACCGCGGTATTCCAGCACGTAGCCTTGACCGCCACCGGTACCGATCTTGGCAATAACCGCAAGAATAATGTCTTTAGCGGTAACGCCGGGCTTAAGGGTGCCCTCAACGTTGATAGCCATGGTCTTGAAAGGAGCAAGAGGAAGGGTCTGGGTTGCCATGACGTGCTCCACCTCTGAGGTGCCAATGCCGAAAGCGAGCGCACCAAAGGCACCGTGGGTTGAGGTGTGGGAGTCACCGCATACTACGGTCATGCCGGGCATCGTCAGACCCAGCTGGGGGCCCACCACATGCACAATGCCCTGTTCAGCATCTCCCAGGGAGTGGATGCGGACGCCGAACTCTTCTGCATTGTTGCGCAGGGTTTCAATCTGGGTGCGCGAGGTGATATCTGCGATGGTCGAGAAGATATTCTCGGTGGGAGTGTTGTGATCTTCGGTGGCGATCGTTAAATCGAGACGGCGAAGGGGGCGGTTTTCTAGGCGCAGACCCTCGAATGCCTGGGGCGAGGTGACTTCGTGGATGAGGTGCAGGTCGATGTAGAGGAGGTCGGGTTTTCCGTTTTCTCCTCGGACGACGGTATGTGCGTCCCAGACTTTTTCAGCCAGGGTGCGAGGTGCTGTTGTGGTGCCACCTGCCATGTTTGCCTCCAGTGTGATGAGTTCTCTTCTGTTCTATAGTCGCTGAAACATAAAGTGGTTTCCAGAGAATGAACTTGCATATCATAATATGAGACTGCATCATGGTTCTATGAACTCACGCCCGTACCAGCACCTCGCCCAGCGTCAAGCCGCCGCTCAACCACCGCTTGCTACGCCAGTAGCCCCTTCTGCAGCTGACCTCGAAGACACCGCTAGCATGCGCTCTTCGGGCGTCGGTGTTCTAGACAAAGCTGCTTATATTTTGGATTGTCTTGAAGCTGGCCCTGCTACTCTCTCTCAGCTCGTGAAGGCAACCGGGTTAGCGCGTCCTACCGCCCACCGACTCGCGGTTGCTTTAGCCCACCACCGTTTTGTAGCGCGCGATATTCAAGGACGTTTTACTTTGGGTCCGCGTATGAGTGAGCTTGCTTCGGCAGCAGGTGAAGATCGTCTGATTGCTGCAGCCGGTCCTATTCTCAATAACCTGCGTAACGTGACCGGTGAGAGTTCCCAGGTTTTCAGGCGCCAGGGTGATTGGCGTGTGTGCGTGGCTTCAGCCGAGCGTCCGATTGGTCTGCGCGATACCATTCCGGTAGGTACTCAGCTGTCGATGAAGGCTGGTTCAGCGGCTCAGATTTTGGTGGCGTGGGAAGATCACTCTCGTTTGGTAGAGGGTCTACGCAATGCGCGCTTCTCAGCGACCATGCTGGCTGCTGTGCGCCGTCGTGGATGGGCGCAGTCTATTGGCGAGCGCGAACGCGGTACAGCCTCGGTGTCAGCGCCCGTACGAAATCCTTCGGGTAAGGTCGTCGCCGCTATTTCTATCTCGGGGCCGATGGAGCGTCTCACCCGCCAGCCCGGACGTTTGCACGCTGAGGTGGTCTGCGAGGCAGCTACTCAGCTGACCGAGGCACTGCGCAACTAAAACAGTTCTATCGGTAGCTCTAATAGACACCGCTGCGATAAAAAGCCGGGGTGAAATCAGTTTTTAGGCTGATCTCACCCCGGCTTTGTATAACGGTTTTAGTTGCTCAGGCGAGCGTTGTAGAGGGCATCTACATAGGCTTCGCGCCGCTCCAGTTCCTTGCGAACCGGCTCTACCACGTAGTCACGAGTAGTGTCGCTCACGTGGCTAAAAATTTGCCGTTCAATCTTACGAGCATAGATTTTGTGCCCAATTGCTGCGCACACTCTACCCAATGCCGCAATAACAATGCCTAGCAGCAAACCGGTCATCACCAGTAGCGTCGGCAACGGGAAGGGGAATCCTTCCACATACGGCGGGGGCGGCAGTTGAATCTGGAAGTACTGGGCAGCGAAGATACCGGTGAGCCAGAGTAAGCCCACCAAAGCCGCGGCAATACCCAACCACTGAATAACGTTGAAGAGCTGCCACCACCACTGCTTCTTGGTGGCGCGGTAGTTGGTGCGAGCAATCGAACGTTCTAAGGCATTGGGTAGCTCAGCTTCGCGGCTGCGGGCAGCATCGCGAATACTGTGACTCCACGGCTCTCCCGTTCTCTGGGCACTAGAGGTTGCAAAACTGCGTAGCGCCGAGCTCATCGCCGCTTTCTGCGAGGGATTCAGGGGAGGCAGGGAGGATTTCGAGAGGGGTTCACCCGAGTGATCTTCGTGAAGGTGCAAGCGTTTGAGCGGATCTTTACGCATCTTAAGTAACCAGCGGGTAGGAATCCACCCCGTATTTTGCGCCGCATGCAGTTTGTAGGCGTCTCCGGCTGCTTTGACCACCTGGGGCGCTCCCGATGCTTCATAGAGTTTGTTCTCAAGAGTTCGGGTACTGGTGCCGGTAATACCACCTGGAATTCCCCCACCATCGTGAGCTGCTAAGGACGCACGGGCGGTCTCAACATCAGCACCGATACGTGCCACCGCGGCGGATTTTTCAACCGCCACGCGTCCAAGAGTTTCCCGCAACTTAGCGATGTTGTACCCGGTCATTGCCGAGACCGCCAGCGGAGGTGCCAGCAAATTACCGGTGAGACCGTCTTGTGCGAGTAAAAGCTTCAACGAGTCCAGCACATGAGGAATCTCTGCTTCATCCAGTCGATCTGCCTGGTTGAGCACCGCCAACATGACGCCGCCGTGCTCAGCCAGCGGTGCAATGAAGTCATCGTGAATAACAGCGTCGGCGTATTTCTGGGGATCAACCACCCACACCAACACATCAACCATAGAGACCATACGCTCAACGATAGTGCGATTAGACGCCTCTACCGAGTCGAAGTCGGGCAGATCTAACAGAATCAGACCGCCCTGAGCAGTTTCAGTGGAACCACGACCAACCGAAGTTTTCACCCTGTTCCAGAAGCCAGTGGTGACCGGTACCTGCGCACTGTTGAGAGCTTGAGCGGCATCATCCCCACTACTGTCCATCACGGTTGCGTTCTTAACCTGCAACCAGTCCAGTAACTCCTGGCTGCCTGCCTCGCCCCAGACAGCGGCTTGGGCGGTGGACGTGGTGGGCCGGCGAGCGGCAGAGCGGGCGAGTTCTTTGCCCACAACAGCGTTAAAGAGGGTAGATTTACCCGACCCCGTTGCACCGAAAAAGCCAATCACAGTGTGTTCAGCTGACAGCTCACGGCGCGAAGCAGTACGCTCCAGCACCCGCTCAACATCAACCAGCACGGCAGGGTCAACTCGTCCTTGACCCAGCTCCCAGGCAACCTGAACCTGCTCCACTGAGCGCGAGAGCGCAGTCATCTTTGATTCCGTTTCAACCTTAGCCACGGGTGCCTCCTGCGGTCATCGAGTCACTGACAATTTCAAGGCTACCGGCAGCCTGCTCTACTACAGCAGGTTCGGGGCCCAAGTCTACGGCATCAAGACGCGCATCAAAACGCTGTTGGTGAGTAGAAAGCACCTCGCGGATGCGTGCCTCAAGACTCTCACGCGCTGCCCTGGTCATACGGCGTACTGCGTCCTCACCGAAAATAGCTTCCAGTAGTTTCTGCCCGACAACACCCGAGCCACCTGCGATGCCCACTTCAAGACCGGTCAAGCCACCTGTCATCGAGAACACCGCTACCATAAGAACCACAGCGGTTGCGTTCAGACCCAAAGACATGAAACGCGCCTTCTGGCGTTTGTCAGCGCCTTCACGCTGAATCAGATCCATGATGTCCTGCTGCCAAGCGCGAATACTCTCGGCAACCTCACCGGAGAATCCCTCGTGCAACTGACCGAGGTCATCTCCTGCTAACAGGGCGCGTCCGGCGGGTTCATCAAGCCACCGACGCTGAGAAGTTTCAGCAGCTTTGGCTGCCTCCTCAAGAATAATGGCGTGCAGCCCAACTTCAAGAGCCTCTTCAACCGGGGCAGCCTGGGTAGGCTGACCGTTGAAGAAACCTGCGATGCGGTCGCGCAAACGACCAATGCTGGTCTCCAATGACCGGAAAAACTCGCCCGTTCCCACAAAATCTTGCCAGCGTGAGAGCACCTCACCCCGCAGCAGAGAACCATCTTGGGTTGCTGCGTGAATATTTGCGTACGCATCTTCATAAGCACGGCCTACGGTAGTACGCAGATGCTGGGCTGTTGCATACTGGGCGCTCTGCCCCTTTTGCAAAGACCGGGTTTGGGCAGCAATCGAGCGCAAGGCACCTTCAAGGGTCTTACGCGCAATCTGCGAACGTTGAGCGCTATCAGCGCCCAGCTCACGCAACCAGTAAATCAAAGGAACAACAGAGGCGGGTGAAATCAGCCCCTGCTCATCGCGCTCTTGCTCAATGACGGTCATCAAGAAAGCAGCCTCAATACCCGCATCTGCAAGCATGCGCCGTAGATCCTCTTCAATTTCGTCCTCACCCCCCTCAGGGACGCGGTTGAGCACCACAGCAACCGTAATATCGCGGGTTGCCGCCTCATTCAACAGTTCCCAGGGCACAGCGTCCGCATAGCGGTTAGCCGTGGTGACGAACAACCACAAATCAGCAGCCGAGAGAAGCTGCTTCGCCAAACGGCGGTTATCTTCAGAGACCGAATCAATATCGGGGGCATCAATGAGTGCAATGCCAGCAGGAATCTCTTCTTCGGGCATCATTATGAGCTGATCGACACCGGTGTGCGGGTCTGCACCGGGCAAACGACCGTTTTCAGCGTGGACGCGCACCAGATGCGGCAGAATGCGCTCGGGAGCGTAAGCCGCCGCATCTTCAGGACGGTGCAATAAAACTGGCTGACGCGTCGTGGGACGGATAGCCCCCGAGCGGGTAACAGGCTTACCGATGAGGGTGTTGACCAGAGTTGATTTACCCGCGCCCGTTGAACCGCCGACCACCACCGTCAGTGGGGAATCCACAGAAGCAAGTTTAGGCAAAACATAATCATCGAGTTGCGTCGCCGTTTTACGTAACTGGGTGCGGTAACCGGGTGCATCCGTCGTTTCTAGAGGAAAGCTAAGGTCTTTGACAACTGCTGTTGCAGTTCGCACCTGACGCAGGTCTTCGGCGACGCTTTCATCGACCGGTGCGGCAGCAGAGTGCTCTACAGCCCAGGACTGAGAGAGGTCGGAGGCTAGCTCGAGAGACGAAATAACCTCGGTTGGCTGATCCTGTGACTCGTCATTGAGCGGCAGATCAAGGCGAGTTGGTTCGCTCTCATGGGCGTTATGTTTTTGATTGTTGTTCTCCACTCCCCCATTTTCGCACGAAACAAAGAGTTTGAGGGGCGTTTTCAGCAAGCATTACTAAGGGTGGTGATATTTTGGGGCAAGAAAAAGCTCCCAGGTGTAATACCTGAGAGCTTTTAGTCTGTGACCCCAACCGGATTTGAACCGGTGTTGCCGCCGTGAGAGGGCGGAGTACTAGGCCGCTATACGATGGGGCCGTGCAACTTCTGAGAAGAAGCAACAGATAAAAGTCTACACAGTAAGCATCCCGTAGACAAATCGAGAGTTGGTGACATGCATCTCTGTCAACAAAACAAGCAATTCACTTTTTAATGCAGGATTCACCCCTTGTCGCGAGGTGAATCATGCACCTAAAGGTGAACTGCCCGCAGACAGAACCCCAAGGGGCAAAACTCTCTAAACACAAAAGCTCCCAGGTGTAATACCTGAGAGCTTTTAGTCTGTGACCCCAACCGGATTTGAACCGGTGTTGCCGCCGTGAGAGGGCGGAGTACTAGGCCGCTATACGATGGGGCCGAAACATTTTCAAGAAAATGTCCGCTGGGATACCAGGACTCGAACCTAGAATGACGGTACCAGAAACCGTAGTGTTGCCAATTACACCATATCCCATTACGCTACTGTGATGCTTTTCAATTTCTCACTGTCATCACCGCAACGAGTAATAACTCTACGCGAGGTTTTTTAGCCACGCAAATCGAAAACCATTGACAGTCGTCACATTTTACGCCGAACAGTCGAAAAAACCTTGATATTTCAAGGTGAAACTGGCAAAAACTTTTTCAAAACTTTTTTCCCAGAGCCCCAAAACACCCATTTTTGGTGCTTTATGGGGTGCCTCGGGGGGGGCAGTGAACTCATCTCAAGGGTCCTCGCTCTACTCAGAAGGTGGCGGATATCAAATGTGGTGGCAGCTCTCAAGAGCTACCACCACGCTAATTTCTGATGTTGTTTTCTGCCGTTAGAACCTATGCCTGCAGCTGAATCAGCAGTGCCCGCAATCGAATCAGTGAAGATTCTTTACCCAGAATCTCCATAGATTCAAAGAGCGGGGGTGAAATGCGCTCGCCTGAAATAGCAGTACGCACAGGACCAAAAGCCAAACGAGGCTTGATACCCAAACCATCAACAATGGATTCGCGCAAGGCGCTCTGAATGCCCTCAGCGGTGAAGTCCTCCAAGGATTCTACGGACGAGATAGCCGCCTCAAGAACCTGCGGAGCCGACTCTTTGAGCTGCTTGGCTGCGTCCTCAGCAACAACAATCTCTTCGTCCTTCTTGAACAGGAAGCCGAGCAGCTGCGGGGCTTCACCCAGCAGTTGCATACGCTCCTGGGTTAGCGGAGCAGCAGCAGTCAAGATTTCCTGCTCGCGGGCGGTCAACGCCTCAAAGGTCTCCGCTGAGAGGATGCCCGCAGTGCGCAGGTAGGGTACTAGGCGGTTGCGGAAGTCTTCAGCATCCAACAAACGCACGTGCGAGCCGTTAATAGCCTCAGCCTTCTTCACATCAAAACGTGCCGGGTTGCCCAGAACGTCCTTGATATCGAAGTTAGCTACAAGATCATCGATACTGAAAACGTCTTGGTCAGAGGAAAGCGACCAACCCAGCAGTGACAGGTAGTTCAGCAAGCCTTCCTTGATGAAACCGGCATCGCGCAGTAAGAAGAGGTTAGATTCGGGGTCTCGCTTTGAGAGCTTCTTATTGCCCTGACCCATCACGTAGGGCAGGTGACCGAACTCAGGAATAAAGGAGGCAACACCCACCTCAACCAGGGCACGGTACAAAGCGATTTGGCGGGGAGTTGATGAGAGCAAATCTTCACCGCGCAGAACATGGGTAATGCCCATCAGAGCATCGTCCACCGGGTTAACCAGGGTGTAGAGAGGCTTGCCGTTGGCGCGAACTACGACGAAGTCAGGCACAGAACCCGCGCGGAAGGTAATTTCGCCGCGTACCAGGTCAGTAAAAGTGATGTCTTCATCGGGCATACGCAAACGCAGTACGGGTTCGCGACCCTCGGCGCGGTAAGCTGCCTTCTGCTCTTCGGAGAGGTCGCGGTCAAAGTTATCGTAGCCCAGCTTGGGATCTTCGCCCTTGGCTTTGTGGCGGGCTTCTACTTCCTCAGGGGTTGAGAAATCCTCGTAAACGTAACCGCCTTCTTTGAGCTTCTCTACGACCTCAGCATATTTATCCATGCGCTGGGACTGACGGTAGGGCTCGTGGGGACCGCCCACTCCAACGCCCTCGTCCCACTCAATACCCAACCAGTGCAAGCTATCGAGCACCTGGTTGAAGGACTCTTCAGAGTCACGGGCAGCGTCGGTATCTTCAATACGGAAAATCAACTTGCCGCCGGTATGACGCGCGTACGCCCAGTTAAAAAGGGCAGTACGAATCAAACCCACGTGAGGGGTGCCAGTGGGTGAGGGGCAAAAGCGAACGCGGGTTTCGCGGGGATCTTTCAGGTTCAACGCGTAATCAGTCATAGCTTTATATCAATGCTTTCAGTAACAATCAGTGAATAAAAGTTTTTAGCGGCGGAAGGTATTGACCAGGGAGCCGATACCCTCAACTTCAATTTCCACTTCGGCGCCTTCATCAAT
Organism: Rothia sp. ZJ1223; assembly: GCF_016900985.1. Classification (NCBI taxonomy): domain Bacteria; kingdom Bacillati; phylum Actinomycetota; class Actinomycetes; order Micrococcales; family Micrococcaceae; genus Rothia; species Rothia sp. ZJ1223. The sequence goes on from NZ_JAFEUT010000002.1 coordinate 99,353, forward strand.
CAGATCAACGCCTGCCGGGGTTCCGGTAAGAATGACGTCGCCGGGCAAGAGAGTGAACATTTCTGATGCAGCAGCAACCACCTCGGCGACCGAGAAGATCATCTCTGCGGTGGTGCCCTCCTGCTTAATATCACCATCAACCCAAGTGGTAATGGAAAGATCGTCGGTATCGAGTTCGGTCTGAATCCAGGGGCCCAGCGGGCAAGCACCGTCGAAGCCTTTAGCCCGCGTCCACTGCAAGTCAGTCTTCTGAGCATCACGTGCGGTGAGGTCGTTTGCCACGGTGTAGCCAAAGATAATTTCGGGGACGCGTTCAACCGGCACCGATTTGGCAATGCGACCAATGACCACAGCAAGTTCACCCTCAAAAGAGACAGCCTCGCTCCACTCGGGTAGAGTCACGGGGTCGTTGGGACCCACCACAGCGGTGTTAGGTTTGATGAAAAACTGCGGTGAGGTAGGTGCCTCATTACCCAGCTCAGCAGCGTGGTCGTGCCAGTTGCGGGCAGTTCCCACCACCTTGGAGCGGGGAATAATGGGCGAAAGCAGACGTACATCTGCAATCTCAAAAGTCTTATTGGTGGTTTGAATACCACCGTAGAAGGGATCCCCTGCCAAGGCAGTCAGTGTCTCCTCGCCGGGTTCACCGTCAACCAGGCCGTAGTACAGTTCATTTTCAGCGGTAAATCGAGCAATGCGCATACACACTAGGCTACCGCGTTTTGGCACGCTGGGGCTAACCCTCTCCTCCCCAAAACCACCGGGTTTACCTCTTACCTCGGCTGAGGGTTATTGGGCTGTGCGTCCACCGAGCGAAAATAAAGGGTAGCTCCTCGCATCTAGTGAGGAGCTACCCTGGCACTGACGCCTATTCGTCCTTGATGAGAAAAACGATCTACGCCCTATTCAAACCTTAGATGAGCTGGGTAAGCCAACCGTACTTATCTTCGCGCAGACCGGTCTGAATACCAACGAGTTCCTCGCGGATTGCCATAGTGATCTCTCCGTTGGTGCCTTCACCGGCAGCATTAGGAATCTCAAAACCCTTAGCTTTGAGCTTGCCGATAGGCTGGATGACAGCGGCGGTGCCGCAGGCAAAAACCTCGGTGATAGAACGGCTGGCAACCCCGTCTTTCCACTCATCTAAAGTAACGCGACGTTCTTCAACGGTCATCCCCCGATCGCGTGCCAGCTGCAGAATTGAGTCACGAGTGACGCCTTCAAGGATGGTGCCAGTCAGCTCAGGAGTGACAATCTTGTTCTCCGGTCCAAAGACAAAGAAAACGTTCATACCGCCGAGCTCTTCAATGGCGTGCCCGTGGTTCTTATCGGTAAAGATAACCTGCTTGCAACCATTGTTCTCAGCCTCGATCTGAGCGACCATTCCACCGGCATAGTTACCGCCGCATTTGGCGAAGCCGGTGCCGCCCTCAGCAGCACGGGAATAGTTGGTGGAGAGCCAGATATCAACCGGTGACGGAGTACCGAAGTAGTTACCAACAGGTGACCCAATCACCATGAACCGTGCCTGGCGGGTGGGGCGTACCCCCAAAAACTTCTCAGTAGCAATTTGGAAAGGACGCAGGTAAAAAGCCTCACCCTCCCCCGTAGGAATCCACTGTGCATCTACCGCAATCAACTGCTTGATAGATTCGATGAAAAGCTCAGGGGGCAGTTCGGGCAAAGCCATACGGCGAGCCGAGCGATTGAAACGTTCAGCGTTCTTTTCGGGGCGGAAGGTCCACACCGAACCGTCAGCGTGACGGTAGGCTTTGAGACCCTCAAAGATTTCCTGTCCGTAGTGCAGTACTGAGGACGCGGGGTCAAGACTGAGCGGACCGTAGGGGATGACCTTGGCTTCGCCCCATTCGCCACCGGTACGGTAGTCCCCGTTCCACTCAATCGAAACCATGTGATCTGAGAAAAAATCACCAAAACCGGGGTTGGCGAAAATTTCCGCGCGAGCTTCTTCACTGGCAGGGTTGGGATTGCGTTCAAGGCTGAATGATGCAGTCATTTTTGTCCTCTGTGAGGTGGGCGGATAGGTAATTGTGAGATAAAGCTGAGAGGGCGTTTTTACTTCTTGTAAAAAGCCTTAAAGAGCTTGAAGAATAGCGTCGCCAACCTCGATCGTTGAACGGCTACTCGCCACGTTCGCAGCAAGATCTTTCTCCACAGCGTCTTCAATCATTCGGGCTTGCTCGGTGTACCCCAGGTGGTTCAGGAGCATACCGGCTGCCAAAATTGCTGCTGTGGGATTAGCGATGTTCTGCCCGGCAATATCGGGAGCTGAACCATGAACAGGTTCAAACATCGAGGGGTAAGTGCCTGAGGCGTTGATGTTGCCTGACGCCGCGTAGCCAATACCACCGGTGATGGCACCTGCTTGGTCAGTAATAATGTCACCAAAAAGGTTATCGGTAACAATCACATCAAAACGTGCCGGGTCGGTGGTCATAAAAATCGTAGCGGCATCAATGTGCAAATAATCTACCGTAACATCGGGGTACTCCGCGGCAACAGCGTTGAAATAGCGCGAGTACAGCTTACCAGCGTTCACGAGCACGTTGGTCTTGTGAATCAGGGTAAGTTTCTTCTTCTCACGTGAATTCGCCAACTCAAAAGCATAACGAATCAAACGCTCCACACCGTGAGCAGTATTCAGAGACACCTCGGTGGCAATTTCTTGGTCAGTATCAGGACGCAGACGCCCACCGTTGCCGGCGTAGGGGCCTTCGGTGCCCTCGCGTACCACGACGAAGTCAATGCCGCCGGGGTTACTCAGCGGCGAAGTCACCCCCGGGTAGAGCTTGGAGGGGCGCAGGTTGATGTAGTGGTCAAAAGTGAAACGCAATTTCAGGAGCATTTCACGCTCAATCAAACCAGAAGGGATGGTGGATGATCGCGGGTCTGCGCCCACCGCGCCAAAAAGAATCGCATCATGGGTGCCTAGCTTCTCCATGGTTTCTTCGGTCAAGGTCTCCCCCGTTGCCAGCCAGTGTTCAGCCCCCAGAGGATATTCGGTGTGGGCAAGATCGAGCCCGGTTTTCGAGGCAACTTTTTCAAGCACACGTAGCGCCTGAGCCACAACCTCCGGGCCAATGCCGTCACCGGGAATTACTGCAAGATTGAGAGAGCGAGTTTCAGTCATGGTTCAACCGTAATACCCACCACACCCTTTTGCCCACACTGTGACATAAATGTTCAGATGATGAACAAACACCGTGAGCGCCAACCAACAATCGCTGGTTGGCGCTCACGGTGTTAACGAGCCGAGCCTATGGCCTTCTAGCGAGCAGCGTTCTCCGCCACGTACTTTTTCACTGCTTCAGCGTCATTGGGAAGATCAACCACGTGACGTTCAGCCTTCATGACGTTAGCAAAACGCTCAGGAACCTCAGGTTCGCTGCCAATTGCCTCAGAAATAGTCTCGGCGAACTTCACCGGCAGAGCAGTTTCCAAGCAGATGATGGGGGTTGAAATTTCGTTGCTGAGTTCGCGGGCAACCTTGATACCGTCGGCGGTGTGGGGGTCAATCAATACCCCCAGGCGCTCGTGTACGTCGCGAATGGTTTTCACTCGGTCAGCGTGGGTTGATTTACCCGATGCAAAACCGAATTTCTGTTTCAGATCAGTGAAAACTGCGTCCTGGCTCAGATCGAAACCGCCGGCTTTGACCTTTTCGCCAAAGAGTTCACGGGTACGATCAGCATCGCGATCGAGTGCATCAAAGATGAAACGTTCAAAGTTGGATGCGCGTGAGATGTCCATGGAGGGGCTTGAGGTCACAAAAGTCTCGGCAGATGAGCGTACTCGGTAGTCACCGGTTTTGAAGAACTCATCGAGCACATCGTTTTCGTTGGTTGCCACAATCAGTCGGTCGATAGGCAAACCCATCTGGCGGGCAATGTGACCGGCACAGATGTCGCCGAAGTTGCCCGTGGGTACGCAGAATGAGACTTTCTGGTCATTACTTTCGGTGATGCGAATCCAGCTCGAGACGTAGTACACCACCTGAGCCAAGAGGCGTGCCCAGTTGATGGAGTTCACGGCACCAATGCGGTGTTCACGCTTGAAATCCGCATCGCTGGCAATGGCTTTAACAACGTCCTGGCAGTCATCGAACATACCGTCGAGGGCAATGTTGAAGATGTTGGGGTCATCAAGACCAAACATCTGTGCCTGTTGAAAAGGGGTCATGCGGTCTTTAGGAGTCAGCATGAATACCCGAATACCACGGCGACCGCGCATAGCGTACTCAGCGGAAGACCCGGTATCACCCGAGGTCGCTCCCACAATTGTCAGGGTGTCATTTCTGCGGGCAAGTTCGTACTCGAAAAGCTCACCGAGCAGTTGCATCGCCATGTCTTTGAAGGCAGCAGTGGGTCCTTCAGAAAGGTGACCAATGTACAGGTTGCCCTCCAGATGACTGACCGGCACAATGTCTTCACTCGCGAATTTGGGGTGGGTGTAGGCACGGGAGGCAATGCCAGCGAGATCTTCTGCGGGAATATCGTCTACAAAAAGTTGCAGAATTTCTGCTGCGAGCGCGTGATACCCCTGATTGGCAAGTACAGTGCGCCAGCGCGTCAGGGTGGCATCGTCAAGCTGAGGATACTCTTCGGGCAAGTAAAGACCGCCGTCGGGTGCTAACCCCGCGAGGAGAATATCGCTAAAGGTTGCCTTGGTGGCTGATGAGTCGCGAGTTGAGATGTAATGCATAGAACAAGATTAGCCCTATTTCTATTCATCTGTCAGACCAGCGTCTCACGATGCACACATGCTAGGCGCTCGGGGTGTTTTTATGATGCGGACGCGGTGGGTGTGGGTTGAAGCTCAATCGGCGAGCTGTCTTTGGGGTCAGTTTTATCTGCCTCAACGTTTTTGGCTGCTTGATCGTGGATTTTTTCAAGCTCGTCGCCCACATTTTTGACGCGTTCGTAGATGCTGGCGAAGTAACGCTGGGAAATATCAGATACTTGAGCGTCGAAGTCTACGTTGTGGCGGCAGGTGGCATCAGCAATTGCGATTTTTTTCTGCTCTTTGGGCAGGTGGCTGTTAGCGTGAGCGGGTGCCTGGGTGGTATCTGAGATATCTGGGAACCCTTTTTCGCTCATGCAGGTTGCCCACCGGTTTTGGAGGTCTTTGTACTTTTCATCATCGAGTACTTCATCGCGCACGGCTCGCCCGAAGGATGGAGCAAGTTCAGCAGCTTTGAGACCATCTTCGACGCTACCGTAGATGTATTGGAAGCTCTGAGCAAGGCAACTGTTAGCAGCAATTTTTCCTGAGGAATACCCCAGAAGTGAGGTCTCAACGGTGCCTAGTTTTGAGTTACCAAAATAGGCTGATCTACCCGCTGTATCAGAGTTAGCAAGCCCGTCTCTTGCACCAGCGTTAGCTAGTTCGTAGCCGTGTTTATCTGCTTCTTCGACGGTGAAACCGGTGCCGAGAATTCCTTCGAGGGTGTTCTGTTGGGCATCGGCTATGGTATAGGTTCCGCCGCCGTTGGCAGCAACGCATCGCTCAATAAAAGCAGCGCGAGCTTTCTCAGCTTCTTCGGGTGGGAAAATCCACGAGGTGAGTTGCTCAAGGTTCTTCTCATTGACCTTATCAACTGGTTCGAGATCGTTGAGGTTTTCGGGTGCGGAGGAGCACCCGGCGACCACCAGCAAACCCAATACAGTAAGAGAGCGCACAATAAAAGAGGACGTGACCATTGTTACCGACAAACTCCACCTTCAGGACGTATCTTTCGTATAGTCTTACACACTACACTGGTTATCTGCCAACGGATTTCGTTGCATTTTTGTACTTTTTGATCACGGAGCAAGATTCACGCTTATGACTTCTGCTGATTTGCCAGCACCAGCCCTAACAACCTCTCGCCGAGCCTTGATGCTTGGTGCTTTGGCAACAGGCGTGGGCGTTGCCGCTGCATCTGCCACCAAAGCTACCGCCGAGGAAGTCATTGAGACCCCTCAGTTTTCATACCAGTCACCCAAGGGTTTTTCTTTGGCCTTGTGGGGTAGCTCAACTATTGAAAACTTGCACGTTGCTCAGGGTGTGCCCAAGGGGTTAGACGCTCGCATCGAGACGTCATTGAAAGCTCTTAACGGTATCGAGGTACTGAATTTTGGACGCAGCGGTGAGATTTCGTCAAATATTCTTGCCCGCCGCGGTGTTAAGGCATACCGTTACCGCTTGGTTTTCCCCAACGATATGATTCCGGCTTCTGGTTCTGTGATGGTCGATGTAGACCCTTCAACTACTACCGAGTGGAACCCCCATACGGTATTCCCCGGTTACGTGCAGGATATCCCCGGTGTGCTTTCGGCTGCTGACGGCGTTAAGGGTCAGCTCCGTTTCTTCCGTTTGGTCAACGGTGAAGAACGCTACGCGCCGGCGGGCATCGCCACAGATTTCCATTCCCGCCAGGAGATGATTTCTCGCGCGTCCCACCACCTTATTCAGATTGGTCGTAACAATCTAAAGAATCTGGCGAAGCTGCAGGAAGACACAGAGGCGGCAATATCAGTTGCCCCCGAAACCACTTTGGTGATGGGCCACTATCCCTCAGCTAAGCAATCCCCTGATTCTGAGCAGCTTGCCCAAGTTAATGCGTACAACACCTGGGCAGCTAACACCTACGGGGACCGCTACCTCGACACCATGGGTTGGCTGCGCATTCGTTCCCAGGAACCCTGGCTACGCTACGGTGACTTAGCTGGTTCTGATGTGTGGAAGTCAGATGATGACCGCAAAGATTTCGATGCTGGTAACGCCCCGCGATCGCTCTACGCCGATGATTACTTCCACCTCAATGGTTGGGGATATCTCGTGATTTCCCACATGATTTCAGCTCAGCTCACCCGCCTGGGCTGGGTCTAGTAACTACGCGAAAAGCTGCACCGACCGGTGCAGCTTTTCGCTTTAAGTAGTCTCTAAACTACGCAAAGGACGCGCAGTGCCCAGACCGCACCTCTTTGCTGGTTGTAAAACTCTTAAGAGTTTTAGGCATCCTTAGGTTCCTCATAACGAGGGAAGACCGGTGACGGTGCGGGTAGCTCGGCACCAACCGTCAACTTGTTCTCCAAGGCCGCGAACACGCGGTTCTCTTCTGAGACGGCCAAAAGGTCAAGTAACTTACCCATCGATTCGGGCATGATCGGCTGAACCAGGGTTGCGACCACGCGCAGAACTTCGGCAGTGACGTAAAGAACGGTATTCATACGTTCGAGGTCAGTTTTACGCAGTTTCCAAGGCTCCTGCGCGGTGAAGTAGCGGTTTGCTTCAGCAATAACCTGCCAGATGCGCTCCAATGCCTTATGGAAAGCAAGATCCTCGCAGTCCGCGCGGACGGGGGTGTACAGGTTATAGGCTGCCTCTAACATCGCGGTGTCTTCGGCAGCGAACTCACCGTGAGCAGGTACCTTACCCTCGCAGTTCTTAGCAACCATCGACAGCGAGCGCTGCGCCAAGTTGCCCAGATCATTTGCCAGATCAGAGTTAATGCGGCTCTTAATCGCTTCTGCTGAGTAAGAACCGTCCTGACCGAAGGTTACCTCGCGCAGGAGGAAGAAACGCACCTGATCCAAACCGAAGGACTTCACTAGGTCGTTGGGATCAACCACGTTGCCCACGGATTTTGACATCTTTTCACCGTCTACCAGCAAGAAACCGTGTGCGAAGACGCGCTTGGGCAGCTCGATACCCGCCGACCAGAGGAAAGCAGGCCAGTAAATAGCGTGGAAGCGGGAAATATCTTTACCAATGACGTGGTAGTTTGCGGGCCAGAACGTAGTGAACAGCTCGCTATCGGTGTCGGGGAAACCAACACCGGTCAGGTAGTTGGTGAGCGCGTCCACCCACACGTACATGACGTGCTTTTCGTTACCGGGCACAGGCACACCCCAGTCAAAGCTGGTGCGAGAGATAGATAGGTCAGTCAGCCCGTCTTTCATGAACCCGGCAAGCTCGTTACGGCGAGATTCGGGGTAGACAAAACCCTCAGCAGCATACAGCTCTTTGAGGCGATCAGCGTACTTCGACAGACGGAAGAAATATGACTCCTCTTCAGTCCATTCTACCTCGGTACCGGTTGAGCTGGCATAGCGTACGCCATCACGCACCTCAGTCTCATCCTCAGCGTAAAATGCCTCATCACGCACCGAGTACCAGCCAGCATACTTGTCAAGATAAATGTCACCGGCTTCTTCCATACGCTTCCAGATCGCCTGGGATGCAGCGTAATGATCAGCATCAGTAGTACGAATGTAACGGTCATACGAGATACCTAGGGCATCATCCATCGCCTTAAAACGAGCAGCATTCTGATCAGCCAGTTCTTTAGCAGTCATCCCCAATTTCGCGGCGGTAGTCTGCATCTTCTGACCGTGTTCATCGGTGCCGGTCAGAAAACGAACGTTGAAACCGTCCAGGCGTTTAAAGCGTGCCATCACATCGGTGGCAATGTGCTCGTAAGCGTGCCCGATGTGGGGGTCTCCATTGGGGTAAGCAATGGCGGTAGTGATGTAAAAAGGTTCTGAAGTCATACACCCAACTTTACCGAAAAAGCAGGTAAAGCCCTATTTAGAGTCTCACCCATGGCAGAAGGAAACCGCAGTCTATACCCCGCACAGTGAGCTAGTACTCGGCGAAGGGTGAGACTGCGGTTTCACGCTCATTGTTCTCGGTTTAGGTCTTGGTTGAATGTAGTGCAGCTGTTGGTGGCAGCTTAGTCAGCCAAATTGATGTGCGCTGCGCGGTTTGCGTTAACAACCTTGCGGATTGACTCCACTACCTCGTGCGGTACTGCTGAATCGAGTGAGAGCACTGAGACAGCACGCTTATTCTTCTCGCTACGAGAAACCTGCATACCCGCGATGTTGATGGACGCGGTACCCAATAGGGTACCCATCGCAGCAATGATGCCAGGACGATCCTCGTATTCAAGAATCAGCATGTAATCAGTGATAGGCGTTTCAAGGTCGTAACCGTTGATACTAGTCAGCTTGATAATGTGCTTGGGTCCGGTCACCGTACCGCCCACACTCAGGTTGTCTCCGTTGCTCAGCGCGCCGGTCAAAATAGTTTCGTTGCGAAAGTAGTCAGTTTCAGCGGTGGTTACCAAATCAACATCTACTCCGCGCTGCTCTGCAATGACGGGTGCGTTCACATACGAGACTTTGTCAGAAACAACATCGGTAAAAACGCCCTTGAGTGCTGACAACTTGAGGGAGGTGACGTCCTTGGTAGCAATCTCGCCGGCGATCTTCACTTCAACGCGAGCAAGAGCCTCATCTTCGCCCAGGGCAGTGAGAATGCGTCCGAGCTTTTCGGCAAGAGGAACACCCGGTCGCACGTCCTTATCAATAGCGCCACCAGCGATATTAACCGCGTCCGGCACCAAATCTCCCTCAAGAGCCAAGCGCACCGAACGAGCCACCGAGATGCCTGCCTTCTCCTGAGCCTCAGCAGTTGAAGCGCCCAGGTGAGGGGTTGCCACCACGTTATCGAGTTCGATAAAGGGCACGTTCTTAGCGGGCTCTTTCACGTAAACGTCAATAGCCGCACCGGCAATCTCACCGGCACGCAAAGCAGCGTCAAGATCAGCTTCATCAATCAAACCGCCACGTGCCACGTTAACGACGCAGGCGCTGTTCTTCATCTTGGCAAAAGCATCGGCGTTAATCATGCCCAAGGTTTCGGGAGTGCGAGGCATATGAATAGTAATAAAATCGCTGCGCTCAATGAGCTCATCAAGTTCAACCAGCTGAGCGCCAACCTGAGAAGCGCGGGCTGCGGTCACAAAGGGATCGTAGGCAATGATCTCGGTGCCAAAAGCTTTCAGACGCTCTGCCACCAAGGCGCCAATGCGCCCCAGACCGATAATGCCAATGGTCTTCTCATACAACTCGGTACCCGAATACAGTGAACGCTTCCACTCCCCCTGCTTCATAGAACGGTCTGCCGCTGAAATATTGCGGGCAAGCCCCAGAATGTGCCCGACCGTAAGCTCTGCCGCTGAAATGACGTTGGAGGTGGGCGCGTTAACAACCATCACGCCAGCTGCGGTAGCTGCCTTGATATCGATGTTGTCCAAGCCCACACCAGCGCGGGCAATCACTTTGAGCTTGTGGGCAGCAGCGATAGCCTCAGCATCAACCTGGGTAGCTGATCGCACCAAAATCGCATCGACATCAGCAATTGCTGACAAAAGCTGGGTGCGGTCAGCCCCGTCAGTGGTGCGGATTTCAAAATCAGGACCCAACGCTTCAATGGTAGCGGGGGAAAGTTCTTCAGCGATCAGTACAACGGGTTTTTCAGTCACGGGAGTGTTCCTTAGAAAATCTTGGGTAAGAAGTCTCTTGCGATGCCGCGCGCTGAGGTAGCTTTATGAGCCGCAGCGCTGGGAAGGGACGCGAAACACAGGGCGCGCTTCGCTACAGAGAGTTTGCATCGGTTCACCATTTACGGCCAACGCACACACCTGTGGGATTGGTTCTATTGTGCCACCAAAATGGCACAGACAATAAACATTGATTGGTGCGAACGGTTAAAAATATGTAACAGTTGCCCAGCGGTTACCTCCTGTTCTATGAAGGCAAGTAACCGGTGCAAAAACACCGCCGAGCACCCGCAGAATTTCTACGGGGTCTCGGCGGTGCATCATGACAGCATCAATAAAACTGAATTTAGCGGGCTACGCTACCTTCGGTGTAGTCATCAGCAGCCTTGTTCCAGGAGAAGAGCTGACGTAGTTCGCGACCGGTTGCCTCGATGGGGTGAGCTTCACCCTTGGCGCGCAGTTCCTTGAACTCGGGAGCGCCAGCAGCCTGATCTTCCATGAAACGCTTCGCAAAAGCGCCTTCCTGAATATCGGTAAGAACAGCCTTCATGTTCTCCTTGACCTCGGGTGAGATCACGCGGGGGCCAGAAACGTAGTCGCCGTACTCAGCGGTGTCTGAGATTGACCAGCGCTGCTTGGCGATGCCACCCTCAATCATCAGATCAACGATCAACTTGAGTTCGTGCAGCACCTCAAAGTAGGCGATTTCAGGCTGGTAGCCAGCTTCGGTCAGAACCTCGAAGCCGTACTGAACGAGCTGTGAGGTACCACCGCACAGCACAGCCTGCTCACCGAACAGGTCAGTCTCGGTTTCTTCAGTGAAAGTAGTTTCGATAGCGCCTGCGCGAGTTGCGCCCATTGCCTTAGCGTAAGCCAGTGCCAGCTCAAGAGCCTTGCCTGACTCGTTCTTTTCAACAGCGACGATGGCGGGGACGCCGCGTCCTGCTTCAAATTCACGACGAACGGTGTGACCGGGACCTTTGGGCGCAACCATTGCGACGTCAACGCCAGCGGGTGCTTCAATGTAGCCGAAACGGATGTTGAAACCGTGAGCGAAGAATAGAGCATCGCCTTCGGAGAGGTTGGGGGCGATATCCTTCTTGTAGACCTCAGCCTGTACCTGATCCGGAACCAGAATCATGATGAGGTCAGCTTCTGCAACGGCGTCTGCTACGTTCAGCACGCGCAAACCTTCGGCTTCTGCCTTAGCGCGTGACTTTGAGCCTTCAGCCAAACCAACACGTACGTCAACACCTGAATCGCGCAGGTTAAGAGCGTGTGCATGACCCTGTGAGCCGTAGCCGATGATAGCTACCTGGCGCTCTGAAATGTTTGCCAGATCAGCGTCATCGTTGTAGAAAATTTTTGCTGCCATAAGAGGTTTCTCTCCTTGATAGTTTTTCAGGCGCTTTTATCAAAGCAATGTACCTGAAATCAATAATAGGGGTTTTGGGTGCGAGATGGTGCCCGGCACCACAGCGTCTTATATAGTGAACATCACATTCACATAATGGGCATTAGCCGCGCAATGCCTTTTCACTCATCGACCGCGGACCTCGCCCAAGCCCCAAAGTACCCGCACGAACAATCTCACGAATACCAAAAGGTTCCAACACATCGAGCAGGGCGTTATTCTTCTCAGCCGAACCCGTTGATTCAATCACCACCGACTCGGTTGAGACATCAACAATGGACGCGCGGAACAAATCAGCTGCCTGAGTCACCTGCAAGCGAGTCGCAATATCAGCACGCACCTTGACCATAATGTGATCGCGCTGCACCGAAGTTTCTGCGGGCAACTCCACAATCTTGAGTACATGAATCAGCTTATTGAGCTGCTTGGTAACCTGCTCAAGGATTGCCGCATCAGCATCAACCACAATCGTGATACGAGAAATACCGGGAACCTCAGTGTGCCCCACTGCCAATGAATCAATGTTGAACATACGGCGGGCGAAAAGCCCAGATACACGCGCCAAAACGCCCGGTTTGTCTTCAACCAAAACTGAAAGAGTATGACGAGCCATGACTTCTAAACTTCCTCTCGGTCAAAGTCGGGTGAAGTTTCTTTAGCAATCTGAATTAAATCGTTTGAAACTCCGGCAGGCACCATCGGCCACACCATCGCATCGGGGCTAACCGTAAAATCAATCACCACAGGACGATCGTTGATAGCCAAAGCCTGCTCAATCGTTGCATCTACCTCATCATCGCTTTCGCAGCGCAGACCCACCGCACCGTAAGCCTCAGCCAGCTTGACGAAATCGGGGATGCGAGCGCTGTTAGCACCGGTGTTGAGGTGGGTGTTGGAGTAGCGACCATCGTAGAAGAGGGTCTGCCACTGGCGCACCATACCCAAGGACGAGTTGTTAATGATGGCTACCTTGATGGGAATGTTGTTCTGAACGCAGGTTGCCAGCTCCTGGTTGGTCATCTGGAAGCAGCCGTCGCCGTCAATTGCCCATACTACAGCTTCGGGATGAGCAACTTTTACGCCCATCGCTGCCGGAACAGAGTAACCCATTGTGCCCAGACCTGCCGAGTTGATCCAGTGACGGGGTTTTTCGTGCTTGATGAACTGGGCTGACCACATCTGGTGCTGACCGACGCCCGCCACATAGTAGGCGTCAGGACCTGTCATTTCACTGATGCGTTCAATCACGTGCTGGGGCTGCCCCAGACCGTCCTCTGTTGAGCTGTAGCCCAGTGGGAAGTTTTTGCGCCACTTCTCAAGAACAGACCACCATGGACTCAAATCACTCATGGAGCCAGCAAGTTCGGTGCTTAGGATTGCGTTCAGCTCAGGCAGAACAGATTTTACATCGCCCACGATCGGCACATCTGCGTAACGAATCTTGGAGATTTCGGCGGGGTCAATATCAATGTGAACGACCTTGGCATCGGGGGCGAAAGTGTCAACCACACCGGTCACGCGGTCATCGAACCGAGCACCCAAGACCACCAGCACATCTGATTTCTGCATAGCGGTCACCGCGGGCACCGTTCCATGCATACCGGGCATGCCCAAACTCTGTGGATGAGAATCAGGGAATGCACCGCGTGAGGTCAAGGTGGTTACTACCGGTGCGCCGGTAATCTCAGCGAGCTGTGCCAATTCGTCGGACGCGTCCGCGCGAGTGACACCACCACCCACGTAGAGCACCGGACGCTGTGCCTCTGCAATCAAATGCGCAGCTTCACGAATCTGTTTGGAGTGACCTCGAGTCACCGGATGATAGCCGCGCACATCGATGGCTGGGGGCCATGAGAAATCCATCATGCCCTGCTGCGCGTCCTTGGTAATATCAACCAGTACCGGACCGGGGCGTCCAGTTGCAGCAATGTGGAAGGCTGTTGCGATGCAACGGGGAATTTCTTGGGCATCTCGCACCATAAAAGAATGCTTGGTGATGGGCATGGTCATACCCACGATATCTGCCTCTTGGAAAGCGTCAGTACCAATAACTTTTGACGAAACCTGACCAGTAATTGCCACCATCGGCACAGAGTCCATGTTCGCATCTGCCAAGGGGGTGAGGAGGTTCGTTGCACCGGGACCAGAGGTCGCAATGCAGACTCCCACTTCACCGGTTGATACCGCATACCCCTGAGCAGCATGACCTGCGCCTTGTTCGTGGCGCACGAGAATATGGTTAATCTTTGTGGAATCAAGAAGCGGATCGTATGTGGGCAAAATAGCGCCACCGGGCAAACCGAAAACTGAAGTGACGCCCAACTCCTCAAGCGAGCGGACAATTGCCTGTGACCCCGTCATGCGCTCTACGGCGGGCTTCGAGGTAGCTGCAGACGCGGCGTTTCGACGCTCACCAGTGTGCGATGCAACTGTCGCAGGAGTGCCTGGTAATCCCGTGCTCATGTTTCATCCTTGCTGATTGATGTCAGTGATAAAAGCTTTAGTACTGTGCGGTGTGATAGCTCAGCGGTCGTTATCTCTAACCTGTTTATAATCTTGTGTCATTTATACCAGCTGTGCCGGCATGTGACGCTTTGGGTACTTAGCGCCTATAAAAAAGCCCTTCGCCGTGGGGGTTGGTGCGAAGGGTGTATGTGTTTTATCAGGGTCATTGATAAGCCTGCGACCACCCTAGGGATTGACCACAAGCTTAAGAATTTCTACCTGAACATACTGCATAGACATATCTAACAGTATGCGGCGGGGGCAGTGGGAGGGTCAAAGCCTGCTCACCTTTTGAGAAGCAGGTCTCATTCATGAAGCAAGTGAGTCACGTAGCTGGGGCTAAACGTAACAAAATGTTTTATGGTTCTTTACAGTTTTTTCTCTGCTCTTTTTACAGGGCTACCGAGTAGACTGGCTCACATGAAACTAGTAGCACTGACCAGCGATGAAATAGCTCAGATACTGCACACCGTCTTTGATGAGCAGATTATCAACTTTGGCGCCTACAACCTCGTCTTAGCCACAGGAACCTCACGCTATGACAATGAGGACATTGCGACCGGTCAGCAAGAAGACCAGACATACTTTCTCGTGGGTTACCGGGACGCACCACGCGGAATCGTTGTTGCACCCGTTACCTTCCCTGAGATCGCCAGCGGAGGAACCCCCACCTCAGTAGACAACACTAATCTCGTGAGCCTTGGTATTGACCCCCACGAACAGCTTGTTATTGAAACCACGAACGGATCATCTTTCGCACTGAACTTTCAAGCCCTACACTCTTTCGAAAGCAGTCACGGCACTGGCACCCTCGATCAGACCGTTGACTTAGAGGATTTTGCAGAGTTCTTGAAGCAATCCACCGTTTTAGAGCAGCTGTAGATTCAATGGCTGTTGTCTCCTGCCTCTTTCTTCATTCAGATTTGAGGCGCAGAGGCAAGTTATCTCACGAGGCTTGAGGTTATAGAGCTTTTCACTCCCCGGGCAAGCAAAAAGCTGATCAAGAATCTTGGGTATAGAAAATACTTGAGGGTCTCACCAAACGGTGAGACCCTCAAGTATTTATATGTACACCCCGTGGGACTTGAACCCACAACCCATTGATTAAGAGTCAATTGCTCTGCCAATTGAGCTAGAGGTGCGTAGCTTCTGAACGAAGCAACAGGTAATACTCTACACAGTCACCAGCTCACGAACAAATCAAAAGGCAGTGATGTGCATCTCTACTAGCCAAAACCACTAAACCACCCATTGATGCATGATTCACCTCTTACCATGAGGTGAATCATGCGCTTAAAGATGAAGCTCGGGATTACAAGAAGTTTTAGAACAAAAAGTGTTCCCCTTACAGCTCAACGGCTCAAGCCGCACTTTTACCGCAACAGCTCAAACAGATTCTTCGGCAGACGCAAAAAAGACCTTACCGTAAGCGGTAAGGTCTTTCTCAGTACACCCCGTGGGACTTGAACCCACAACCCATTGATTAAGAGTCAATTGCTCTGCCAATTGAGCTAGAGGTGCATATCTTTTCGACTAATGCCGTGAAGACTTATATAACTATAGAACACCCAGATGAACCGCGCAACTCAAAAAGAGCAAATGTTAGCAAGGGCACTTTATTTGCTTATTCACCACTGTCCCACCCCGTGCCCACTTCCAGCACCTTAGGGCATAAAAGAAGGCGGCAGTTCGCACTGCCGCCTTACAGGTATATGGATGAACTATTTATTTTTCAGCCCTGACCCAGAGTCTGTTTCAATCACTGCGGTGACGTCTGTGTCTGCTGACAGTTCAGAATCCACCTGCAGGTTGTTCACTTTCTCCGTACTGGGCTTGAGGTTGCCCTCAGTGGCTGACTCGAAGATTTCTTTACCACCTTCGTGGGTGGAGAGCTCTTGAATCACGCTGATGAGCATATTTTGAAAGTCGGGGTTAGCAAGCTCCCCCGACTGCGATAACTTATTATCAACTTCTTCAGCACGATCGAGGGCAGCAAGACCACTCTCAGTGATAGTTAGAAGGTAGCTACGACGATCCGTAGTACTTCTTACCCGTTCAATATGACCGTAGGCTTCAAGACGCGCGAGGGTTTTCCCCATCGTCTGCGCCTGCACGCCTACAATGTGGGCAACTTGCACCTGAGAAATTTCACCGTTTTGAGAGATAACTCCCAAAGCAGTGACTCCTGCGTGCGTCAGCCCCAAGTCTTTGAGTTGAGCATTCCAACTGTGCTCAAGCATCCGAGCTGCTGTTGATAATAAACGATTTATGGACCACTTACCGATATCAGGCATACGGTCATTATAGGGTTAACTGAAGAAATTTTTTATAGCTCTGAGCAAAAAATTTTCTCACCCCGCCTATATTCATGGGGAGAATATTTATAAGATGTTCATGCATTGTTCACAGTCTCTGCAACGAAAGTGATGGGTTATGAGCCAGCGACTTACCCCCGGTGATACAGCACCAGATTTCAGCCTGAAGGACGCAGCAGGCAACACGGTTGCTCTTGCTGACTACAGCGGGCAGCAGGTGATTATCTATTTCTATCCCAAGGCGTCCACCCCCGGATGTACCACCCAGGCTTGCGATTTCCGTGACAGCCTTGAGAGCCTTGCCGGGCATGGGTACAAGGTTTTGGGCGTCTCCCCCGATTTACCGGACGCGTTAGCACGGTTTGCCACCAACCAGTCGCTGACCTTCCCCTTGCTTTCCGATGAAGATCATGCAGTGGCTGAAAGCTACGGTGCGTGGGGCGAGAAGAAGAACTACGGCAAGACCTATGTGGGTTTGATTAGGTCAACCATTATTGTTGATGAGAAGGGCAAGGTAGCGCTTGCTCAATACAACGTGCGGGCCAAAGGTCATGTGGCTAAACTTCGCCGCGATCTGGGTATCGACAGCTAACCAGTCACCTCTCGACCGGTTCGATTAGGAGATTTTCAACGGATTACGGTAGTATGTTTTCCGTTGATATTTACTATCTCAGCGCGAGTGGTGAAATTGGCAGACACGCAGGATTTAGGTTCCTGTGCCTTACGGCGTGAGGGTTCAAGTCCCTCCTCGCGCACTGAAGCCCAGATTTTCATCTGGGCTTCAGTTATTTGTGGCGGTTTGTAAGCGGGTGGCACGCAATGGTGCGTTGCTTTTTCCCCGCTAAAGATTCGCCACTGAGTCGCTAGTTCGTAGAGAAAGCTGAAGATTCATGGATTCGTCTGCCCTCTCCCGCCGAGATTTCACCCGTCTCTCAGCTCTAATCGCCTTGGGTGTCCCCCTCTCAGCATGCACGAGTGATGCGATTTCCCCCGCAGATAGTGCCCCAGCGGTTCCTGAGAAAGTGCTTCGCTTTGCCAACGCTGCCCCCGTTATTTCGCTTGACCCCGGTATCTCAACCAGCTTTGAGACCGGACGCGTGTGCGCGCAGATACTTGAAGGGCTGACTCTTCCTAACCTAGATACCGGGCTACCAGAACCCGGTCTCGCAAAGAGTTGGGAGGTCTCAGACGATGGATTGGTCTACACCTTTGAGGTGCGCACCGATGTTATGTTCCATGACGGAGAAGCCCTCAACGCCGAGGTTGTTGTACAAAACTTCGACAGGTTTAAGCAGCTTGCCAGCGTCCCCCAGTCCAGCGCTGTATCGCGCTACCTCAGCTTTTTTGGCACGGCTACCCCGGCAGGAGAATTAGAGCCGCTCATTGCTTCCTATCAGGGGCAAGGAAATCAGCTAGTTGTGCGGCTATCACGCCCCAGCGTCTCCTTCCTCGCAGCGCTGAGCCAACCAGCTTTCGGTTTACGCTCACCTTCTGCCCTTGACCAACAACCGTCTGCTGAACACCTGATCGTAGGCACAGGCCCTTTCCGTTGTACCTCATGGAACAAGGGCGCAGTAACCCTCGAAAAATTTGAGAATTACTGGGGCACAACGCCCAGTATTGACAGGGTGGAATTTAGCGCCATCACCAGTTCTCAGATGCGTTATTACCGCCTCACCAAGGGTGAGATTGACGGCTACGACCAAGTAGGTCTTAACGATTTTGTGCCCTTGGCGCGTGCGGGCTATCAAACCCGCATCCGCGACCCTTACGCACTTGCCTACGTAGGTTTCAACCTTCAAAACCCCCTCATGCAAGATTCCCTCATTCGTCAGGCTATGACGCATGCTATTGACGCGAACGCTATCGTTTCGGGGATTTTCCCGCAGGGCTCCACCCGCGCGCGCGATTTCATTCCCCCGCTGTTCATGATGGATTCTGATGAAATCAACCAGCTCATTAGCTACGACCCCGAACGCTCCAAAAAGCTGTTGCAAGAATCCGCCTATAAGGGAGAGCCCTTAGAGTTCTATTACCCCACTGATGTCTCTCTCCCCTCCATGGAGAGACCAGAGGTGGTATACGCCAGCGTCGCGGGGCATCTCAGCAGAGCAGGTTTTAACATCAAGCCACGACCGATCAAGTGGTCTGACGGTTACTTAGAAGCCGTACGTTCTGCACCCGCCGAACAGGCTCTTTATCTCGACGGCTTCATTGGTGCTTACCGTGATCCCGCAGCATTTCTAGGACGCGTCCTGGCTCCCCTTCGCGGTATCAGTGGAGACATTGACACTGCCATCTCTTCCTCTGACATTTCAGCGGCAACCGGTGACTCAGCCGCTGTTACCCCCGTGCAGAATCTCTCTGACACTTTCAAAGAACTCTACGCAGCTGATGCTATTGAAGATCTCACCGAGCACCGCGAAAAATACGCGCAAGCAAGCTACCACCTCATGCAACATTTCGTTGCTATACCCCTAGCTTTCGCTGTTAGCTCCGTTGCTCTCGCCAACACAGTCACCACCTACCCTATGAGCGCCACCGGTCTCGACAACCTTGCCTACGCCGGCGTTTCACCCCGTACGTCCTAAGTTTTGCGTCATCTTTGCCCAACCTCGGTAGATACGTTAGGCATTGGTAGGTATCACGCGATACCCTAACAGTAGTAACTGCTCAGAGTAATTTCTGGGCAGATAAAGACGGGTTCTACGGCAGAGCCCTTCGCACAACTGATGGAGTTTTTCACTGTGACACGTACTGAAACTGCAGACGTCGTCCTCGTTGGCGCGGGTATTATGAGCGCCACCCTTGGCGTCCTGCTAAAAGAAGTTGAACCCTCCTGGAACATCACCATTCTTGAACGGCTTGATAAGCCCGCCCAGGAATCGTCTGGTCCGTGGAACAACGCCGGTACCGGTCACTCTGCCCTGTGCGAGCTGAACTACGCACCGGCAGCAGCCGACGGCAGCGTTGATCCCACCAAAGCTATTGGAATCAACGAGCAGTTCCAGATTTCTCGTCAGCTGTGGGCGTCCTTGGTCGAAGAAGGCAAGGTTCCCAACGCTGAGTTTATTAATCCTGTACCGCACATGTCGCTGGTTTTCGGGGACGCGCACAGCGACTATATGAAACAGCGCTACGCAGCTTTGGGCAACCAGAAGCTGTTCGAGCGTATGGAGTTTAGCGAAGACCGCGACCAGATCGCGCAGTGGGCACCGCTGACCATGAACGGTCGTACTCCCGGACGCGTAGCGGCAACCTACTCCCCCGAGGGAACTGACGTTGATTTTGGTGCGCTCACCAAGCACATGATCAACTACCTGAAAGAAAACGGTGCTCAGGTTGAGTTCGGTCAGCAGGTTACCAAGGTCACCAAAGAAACCGACGGTAGCTGGACCCTCTCTGTGAAGAACCGTCTGAACTCAGAGCACAATAAAACCATTCGCGCCAAGTTCGTTTTCTTGGGTGCCGGCGGTGGCGCCTTGAGCCTGCTACAGAAATCGGGCATTCCCGAGGGTAAAGGTTTTGGTGGCTTCCCCGTCTCTGGTCTCTTCTTGCGTAACACCAGTGAAGAAACCGCTCTCAAACACAATGCCAAGGTCTACGGTCAGGCGTCGGTGGGTGCTCCCCCTATGTCTGTTCCTCACCTGGATACCCGCTACGTTAACGGTAAGCGTTCACTGCTGTTTGGCCCTTACGCAGGGTTCAAGACTAACTTCCTCAAGCAGGGATCGCTGCTTGATCTTCCGCTGTCGCTGCGCCCGGATAACATCTACCCCATGGCGCGTGCTGGTCTAGATAACATGTCGCTCACCAAGTACCTCATCACTGAAGTACTCAAAAACCGTGAGGCTCACATCGCGTCTTTGCACGAGTACTACCCCGAAGCTCAGGCAGATGAATGGGAGCTCATCACCGCAGGTCAGCGTGTTCAGGTCATGAAGAAGGACGCGAAAAAGGGCGGCATCTTGCAGTTCGGCACCGAACTTGTTGCCGCAGGTGACGGCTCTATCGCAGCTTTGTTGGGTGCCTCACCCGGTGCTTCCACCGCAGCGCCCATCATGTTCAAGCTCCTTGAGCAGTGCTTCCCCACCCGTATGGGCGAGTGGGAACCACGCCTGAAAGAACTGGTGCCCGCCTACGGTGTTCCCCTCAACAGTAACCCAGAGGTTGCCGATGAAATCATGGCGTACACCGCCAAGATTCTGGGCATCAATAACTAAACTCGCAGTAAAAAAAGTGGGGCTACTAACTCATTCAAAAAGTAGCCCCACTTTTTTGTTGAAGTGGTGCCAGATAAAATTCCACTATTTACTGAACTGAGCAGTAAACTGTGTATTCGATAAAACCACATCTTTGACGTTCACTTTTCTCTCTTTTAGAAAACGAGACCCATGCAAACTCCAGAAGAACAGACCATCAAGCGGGCAGAGCACGGCTCTGACCCGCGTTCCGGTGAAAAGCCGCAGAAACTGACGCAGCTCGGTAAGCCCAGTTGGATTTATATTTTCAAGCGTTCGCTGAGAGAGTTCCTCGCTAACGGCAGCACCGATCTTGCAGCGGCTCTGACCTATTTCGCGGTGTTTTCCATTATGCCGATGCTTCTGGCTTTGGTATCACTTTTGGGTGTTTTCGGTCATGGTCAACAGACTACGGACGCGATTCTGAACTTCCTCTCAGACTACGCTCCCAAAGATATTTTGGGTGTCGTTGAGCAGCCCATCTCTCAGCTGACTGCTTCAAGTGCCGCTGGTTTGGCGTTGGTGACCGGTCTGGTGGGTTCGCTCTGGACGGCATCGGGCTACGTTGGCGCTTTCGGGCGCGCACTCAACCGTATTTACGGTGTTGTTGAGGGGCGTCCTATCTGGAAGCTGCGTCCTATCAATCTTGTTGTTACCCTCATCATGGTCTTGATTATGGTGTCGATGATGATGGTTCTGCTGACTTCTAAGGACGTTCTCGACGTCGTGGGCGATTTCACCGGTATGGATTTTGGTGGCTTCGCAGCTATCTGGAACTATGCTCGCTGGGCTGTCATGCTGATCATTGCCATTATTTTAGTGGGCGTGCTCTACTTCGCGACCCCCAACGTTAAGCAGCCAAAGTTCCGTTGGATATCCCCCGGTGCAGCTTTTGCACTCATCATGATGGGTGTAGCTGGTGCTGGTTTCACCTTCTACGTTTCAAACTTCGCCAACTATAACGCAACCTACGGCGCTATCGGTGGTGTGATTGTCATGCTAATGATGGTCTGGATCATGAACAATGTTCTGCTCTTTGGTGCTCAGATTGATGCTGAAATTCAGCGAGCACGCGAGTTGCACGCCGGTATTCCGGCTGAGGAGACTCTAAAGATTGAACCTCGTGATGACACCATGGCGATTAAGAACCTGGAGAAGCTCGATAAGCTGGTCGAAGAGGGGCGTGAGATTCGCCTACAGAATAACTCTGGCATGAATATGCAAGAAGAAGCTGCAAAGAACGAAAAGGAAAATATCAACGATATCGACCTGTCAAAGAACTAGTAGTCTTGCTGTAGTAGCTAAGTAAGATCTAGTGGGTAAACTCTAAACCCGGTGCTCTGCAAAGAGCGCCGGGTTTTTGTGTGGTGAAAGAAGAACGCGATGGAGTCTCAGGTTTTTGAACCAGTCGGTGAGTATGTGGCAACGGTGGTTGCTGTACACGGGTTTGGTGGTTCTGTGCAGCAGAGCTGGGTGAAAACAGGGTGGGTTAAAACCCTGACGCAGGCAGGTTTTAGGGTGTGGGCGGTAACGCTTCCCCTCCATTCTGTAGAAGATGACGCTGAGGTAGAACCCGGTGAAATGCCCAAAGATATCAACATCATGGTGCAGCATCTCAACAGTGAAATCTACCAGCTAGCTCAACCGGTAGTAGGACTGGGGTTTTCCTTGGGCGGGCGCCTTATCTGGGAGCTGGCAACGGACGCTTCTAGCCCGCTGGCTGCGGCAACCATCATCGGTATGGGAGCACACAATCACCTTGATATTGCCGCCCATGAGCTTGTTTCTTCAGACCCAGCACCGGGGCACGACGAACGACTTTTTGATCAGGTTCTCGCTCACACCCGTGTTCCTCGCCCAGCACTATTGACCTTTGCTCGGGCACTGTCGAACCCGCTCACCAGTTTTCAGGCACGCGTCCCGGTACTTCTACTTCACGGAGAACACGATGCTCTAGCCGCAGGCGCTCAACAATTAGTTGACGCCACGTTAGCCGCAGGTTATTCGGCACGCCTAGAAGTTGTTGCAGGACGCGACCATATCTCGGTGCTCACCTCGGGCAAAGCACGCGCGACAGCCAGAGATTTCTTACGCCAAGAACTAACCTCAACGCTGGAGGTAGAGGTTAAATCACAGCATGGGCTACGGTAGGTAATAGGCACTTTTATCGGTGCGCCACCACACAGATTAATATCGTTGCAAGGAGAATCAGTGCACAAGGTTAAAGCCGTTGTAGCTCTCGAAAAAGGTAATGTCAGCGTTACCACCATTAATATTCCTAACCCCGGCCCCGGTGAAGCATTGGTCAAAGTACTCACCTGCGGTGTATGCCAGACCGATGAGCACTATGTTGCAGGTGGCGTCGGCAGTAACTTTCCCTACCTACTGGGTCACGAGTCATCGGGTGTAGTTGAAGCTGTCGGTGAGGGCGTTACTAACGTTGAGCCCGGCGACAAGGTTATTCTCAACTGGCGTGCAGTGTGCGGTGAATGCCGTGCATGCAAGAAGGGTCAGTTGCAGTACTGCTTTAACACCCACAACGCCACCCAGAAGATGACCCTGGAGGACGGCACTGAGCTTGAGCCTGCACTCGGTATCGGCTCATTTGCAGAAAAGACTCTAGTAGCTGCCGGGCAGTGCACCAAGATTGAAGCTGACCTTGACGATGACCAGTACGCAGCAGTTGGTTTGCTGGGTTGTGGCGTCACCGCAGGCCTCGGCGCAGCCCTGAATACCGGTGAGGTTAAGCGCGGAGAATCTGTTGCTGTTATCGGTTGCGGTGGCGTAGGTACCGCCGCTATTGCCGGTGCTAAGCTCGGCGGTGCAACCACCATTATCGCCGTTGATATTGATGATGCTAAGTTGGAACGCGCCCGCGCGCTGGGTGCTACCCACACTATTAATTCCAAGCAGGCTGATGCGGTCGAGGGCATTCAGAAGCTCACCGGTGGCTTTGGTGCTGATCTGGTGATTGATGCCGTCGGCATTGTGCCCACCTTCAAACAGGCTTTCGAGGCTCGTGATTTGGCAGGACGCATGGTTCTCGTGGGTGTGCCCGCTCCCGATACCATCGCAGAGCTACCTTTAGATCAGGTCTTTGGACGCGGCGGTTCTATCAAGTCATCGTGGTACGGCGACACTCTACCCTCACGCGACTTCCCCATGTTCGTTCAGCACTACCAGCTGGGTAACCTTGACCTCGACGCTTTCGTGACCGAGCGTATTGCCCTTGAAGACGTTGAAAAGGCTTTTGAAACGATGAAGAGCGGCAAAGTCTTGCGCTCAGTCGTTGAGCTGTAAGGAGTACTTTTTCATGTCAGAACGCATTGAAAATGTTGTTACCAGCGGTACCTTCTCGTTAGATGGTGGCACCTGGGAGGTCGATAATAATGTGTGGATTATCGGCAACGATGAATCTGTGGTGATTATCGACCCCGCCCACAACGTTGATAAAATCTCGGCCACCGTTGACGGTCGCACCGTTGAGAAGATTCTCTTGACGCACGCCCACGACGACCACATCCGCAGCGCCAAAGAAGCAGCGGATCGGTTCAACGCGCCCGTTTATCTGAACAGTGCCGATAGGGTGCTGTGGGAGATGGTTTACCCTGATTGGGAGTTCGACAGCGACTTAGCCGATGGTGACACTATCACCATCGGCACCACCGAACTCACCGTTTTAGAAACCCCCGGTCACTCCCCCGGCTCTGTTTGCTTCTACTCACAAGACCTCAGCTGGGAGAACAGTAGCGGTGTCGTCTTCTCAGGCGATACCCTCTTCAGCGGTGGTCCTGGAGCAACCGGGCGTTCGTACTCAGATTTCAATACCATCATCGAATCCATCAAGAACAAGCTGTTCACGCTACCCGATTCAACCGCAGTATTGACCGGTCATGGCGATAGCACCGGCATCGGTCTTGAAGCCCCCGAGCTGGACGCATGGATTGCACGCGGTCACTAGGAGAAACCGCTAGCACCTGGGCGTATAGCGTGCGTTAAAAACCACCGCAGAGGCAAAAAATCTCTGCGGTGGCTTTTGTATATACGCTAAGTTGCGCGGCTTAGAAGGTTGATTCGAGGTGTTCTTCGTACGATCTGCGCCAGTAAAAACCAAAAATGTGACCCACCACGAAGTAGGTGGTGGCAGCAACAACGGGAATCAGCATACCTACCTGGTAGCCGTAAGTCTCGCTCAGAATCGCGCCCCATACCAGTCCCAGCGCTAAGCCCGCAGTCAGAGTTGCCTGCGATGAGGTCAGCGCACGGTCGAGGTAGCCGCGTAAAGAAGCTGAGGTGGTCACAGATTCCATGCAGACTGTTGCCGCACCTGTGCCCACCCCCAGCCCAACCATCGTGAGCACCACACCGAACCCCGTCACCGGGATAGAAAGCAGCATGGTCAAAGCGATAAGAACCGCCCCGCTCACCAACCAGCTGTTCCAGCCTGCCACTCGTACGCGTCCGAAAAGCAAGAAACCACCGGCAAAAGCGCTCGCTAAACCCATCACTGCCACGTAAAAACCCAGCTGTTCAATCGAATCAGAGCCCAAAGTCAGTGACGCTAAAGAAGACTGCGCAGAGCCAACAATCACTCCCACGCACGCGGTGCCTAAGAGAGGCAGCCACGTAAAATCGCGTGAAGAAGGCACCTTGCCTACCGCTGAATAGGTTCTGAACCCCTGGGCTGATACCGCCGGGAACAGCGGTTTGTTGACGCGCGAGACCACAAACAGCATGCCCAACATGTTAATAATAATGAGAGCAAACAGGCAGTACATCGGCCCAATGAGCAGCGCGATCAAGCCGGTAACAACAGCAGCTACCGGCAGCGTAGCCACCTCAAAAAGAGACTCGAAAGCAATAGTTGAGTTCAACATTTTACGGTCGCGGGTACGCTTATATTCCCGGCTCCAATACGAACGCATCATCGAAGACATCGGTGGGATGGTCGCCCCAGCAACACTGGCAGCTATCAAAATACCCGTAGCGTTAACAGTGGTGGGTGCCTGCGCAGCAATCTCTACCAGTTGCCACGACAGCAAAGACATCGCCGGAATATTCGCAATACCTGTACACAGCAAAAGACGGGCATGACCAAACCTTTGAGCCAGGACGCTGTACACCGGCATCATCGCCGCGTACGTGAGAGCAACAATGCCAGCAGCGAACCCGCCCACGCTCACCTCACTCGTCTGTTCAGCAACACCAATCAGCAGCGATAGCGACAGCATAGGCGGCACAAGACGCATCAGCACCACAAAAGCCATAAACTGCCCGCCCAGGGCATCGGAAAGCAACCGGAACCGCTGCAACGTGTAGCGCGCTGAATAGCGCCACCGCTGCCGAATACCCGGATGCGCGTCAAACGCCATCAGTTCACCGCGGGTTTTAAGAGATGACAAGAGAAGAACCCTCCGGTGAACGGTTCACTTGAACCTGGGTTGGGATGCGGTTTTTCATTTCAGCAACGTGCGAAATAAGACCGATAACGCGACCACCGGCTCGCAGCGAATCCAGGGTGTTCATAACTTCTTCCAGGGTCGAATCGTCCAAAGAACCAAAGCCTTCGTCCACAAAGAGCGTGTCTATATCGATACCTCCGCTGCGCTGCTGAACAGCCTCCGCCAGCCCCAAAGCAAGGGCAAGAGAAGCCATGAAAGTTTCACCGCCCGAAAGCGATTTGGTGGGTCTATCATCATCATGCCAGGCATCGTGTACCACAATGCCCAACCCAGCGCGGGAGTTGCCTCTGCCCTTACCTTTTTCTCTCTCGTGGCTGTACTTCAGGGTGTACCTGCCGTGAGTCATCCGCTTAAGATGATCGGAAGCATTAGCCGTCACCTCACGCAACTGGGCAGCCAGCACATACGTCGTAAGAGTCATATTCAGGCTGTTATCAGACCCCGACCCGTTAGCAGTTTTCGCCAACAGGTTCCATCGGGCTGCTTCATCCACTAGGGACTGTGACACTTCAGCCTGACGCTCGTAGCGCTCGCCCACGCTCACCAACGCTCTACTGTTTGCGGTCATCTCAGCTTGTAAATGAATCACACGATCACGGGCATCGGCCAGTTGCTTCACTAGCGTTTCAAGGTCCTCGACTATTTGCGAGTCGGGGGCGTTTACGCCCTGTTCCTGTGCCTGCGCCACTGCCTGAAGCACAGGATCTTCCAGCTGCCCGGTCAAACGCTCATCAGCAGTGCGGAAATCGCTCACCACTGTGTTAAGACGTCTGATCTCAGCAGCTGGTAGCGAGGCTTTCTCCGCATGTTCAGCTGTCTCAAATTCCGATGCCATCAGCAACTGGGTGAGCGCGGTTTTTGCTTGATCTAGACGCTCACTTTCAGAGTCAGTAAGCTCTTTGAGGCGGACGCGCTCAGCTGCTGCGGTGCCGTAGTCACATACCAGCTTTTTGCGGGTGGCTACGCTGCGTTCTGTTTCACGCCCTTCAAGTTCTAGTTGTAATCGGTCAAGCTCCTGGGCATAGACACTCACTAGCTGCTGTTGCTGGGTTATCGTGATTGCTGTTGCAGCCAGTTTCGCTTCAAGTTTCTTGCCTTGCTCTTCTAAGCGAGTAAGAGTTCGGTGGAGAGCATCTCGCTCTGAGATTCTCTGCTGGATACCTTCAACAGCGGTTTTCGCCCGTATCTCAGCCTCGGCAGCGTGCGCCGGTTCTACAGCGCCCTTTGCGACCAGTTCCTTGAGTTTCTGATGGGCTGATTCAAAAGCTGTTTGGGCTTTATCGCAGGTTTTTTCAGCGCGATTACGGTGCTCGATGGCAGCATCAATATCACCCTGTTCGATGAGCTGAGTATCGTGCGGAGCGGTAGCTGGTGCCGGATGTTCGGCGGAACCACAGACGGGGCACTTCTCATTTGCTTGTAGCTGCTGCGCTAACAGATAAGCTGCCTGGCTAAAACGCAGCTGCTGGATATCCTCAGCCGCTTGAGCGGCATTACGCCTGGTAGCTTCAGCTTGTTTGAAAACAGTTTCAGCGCTAGCAACCTTTTTCTGTTGTAGCTTCCACTGCTGCGACAGTTCAACAACAGCGACAGCCCGCTGATGGCTATGCTGAGCCTCTTCAAGCTCTCGTTCGATGCCTTCAAAAGCGGTCAGTTGTTCGATGACCGTTGAGGTTTGCTCCCGATGCTGGGTCTCGGCAACGGAAAGTTCTGCTTGTGCGTGCTCAGCTTTTTCAAGTTCAGACTGCGCCTGTTGGCGTTGAGCCGCGGTACGTTCCCGGTCAGCGAGCGCTTTTTCGAGTCGGTCAAGGGCACTGAGGGCTTGTGCGATCTGGTGGCTGAGTTGATGCTCCGGTGCGCTGAGCACTGTTGCTTCGGGGTGGGTTTCCACCGGGGGTATCTCGGTGAGTACGGCGTGCGCTGCTTGCTCTGCGTCGATGCTTTTGGCATAGGCTTGACGGGCTTTTTCGTAGGCGGCGGTTGAGGTGGCGACCTGTTGGATGGCTGGTAGCACGGGTGCTGCCCGCTGCGCCGCCTGCAGCTGTTGCTCGGTCTGAGCGATGTCGTCGGCTCGCGCATCCAGCTCGCGTTTGCGCTGGGTGATGGTAGCAAAACGTTGCCAGTCACCGAGCTGCTTTCGCAGGTGCTGTACCCTTCCCTGGCTGGTTTCGTGGGTTTGGGTTAGTTGATAAAGGGCGCCGCTTAGTCGCTGCCCAGCATCTGCCAGCTGCTGACGTAGTCGGGTGTGCTCAGTAACGAAGTCAAAGATTTCTTCTGCTGTTTCCTCTTCAGTTTCTGTGAGGTTTAGGTCTTCTAGCTGGGTGAGATAGCCCTGGAGCTGCTCTAGGAAGTCCGTGCTGCCGTCCTGCTCTACGAGCGTTTTGATTTCTTGGTAGAGGTCATGTTCTTTGCGGTGAGTGGACTGCTGGCTCATGCCCTTGAGCGAATCAGTCAGAGCATCTACTGCCTGCTGAGCGGTATGAGAGGCGGCAGTGGCTGAGCGTGCGCGTTCTTGCAGCTGTTCTTGTACTGTCTGAAAGTCCTTAGTATCAAAGAGCTTTTTAAGCAGTGCTTCGCGTTCATCTGATTTTGCGTTGAGGAACTTAGCGAACTCCCCCTGTGGTAGCAGAATTACCTGAGAAAATTGTTCTCGGTTAAGACCGATGCGGTCTTGGATCATTCCGGCAGCCTCGGAGTGACCGGTGCTGAGGGTTTTCCACTGACCGTCTTCTAGTTTTTGCAGCAGTGCCTTAGCATTTTGTGGGGTGAACCCCGTCCCCTTGAGTTTGGGTCTATCCCATCTAGGGTTACGCACTATTTTTAGGCGTTCTGAACCCACCGTGAACTCTAGTTCTACTCCCGGTTCATCATGTTCATTGGCAAAGCGGCTACGCAGTTGAGGACGCACTGTGGGGGTTTCTCCGTAGAGGGCGAAACTGATGGCGTCGAGAATAGAGGTCTTGCCGGCTCCTGTGGGACCGTTCAGCAGAAAGATACCTGCTTCATTCAACCGTTCGAAGTCGATGTGTTCTTCACGCGGGAACGGCCCGTAGGCTTTGAGGGTGAGGGAGTGAATGATCATTGGCTTACCTTGGCTGTGTGGGTTTCTTCGACGACGCTGGTGACGACTACGCGTTCTGCCGGGGTGAGGTCTCTCCCCAGTACGTAGGAGTAGAAATCGGCGCAGACATCGATGAGCGGTCGTTCTTTTTCGGTGAGACGGTGGGCTTTATCGGTTGCAGGACTTATTCCGCTGGGTTTGAAGTAGAGTTCGGCGATGGAGGGAAAGACCGCTCCCAGTTTTTCTAGTGCTTGGGAAGGGCGTTCCGTATCGGTGAGGGTAATGCGGCAGATGGTGTTGGCGTAGTGTTCGGCGTTTTCAGCGGTGGTCAGCTCGTCAAGGGTTCCGGTGAGGCTGGCTAGCTTAATGCCAGCTTCCCATTCGTGCCCCTCAATAGAGGTGATACCGCTTTGATCTACCTCAAGAATCCACGCGCCCTTGCGGTGCTTTTCTTCAGAGAAGGAGTAGGCGATCGGTGATCCGCTATAACGCACTTTCTCGCTTAGCTTTTGTTTGCCGTGCAGGTGCCCCAACGCCGCGTAATCGAAAGAATCAAAAAGGGTCAAAGGCACGCTCAGCGCACCGCCGACGCTGATTCGCCGTTCAGAGTCAGAGTCCACACCGTTGGTTACAAAGCAGTGCGCCATGACGAGGGTGGCGTGCGGGGTGCGGGTGCGCGCGTCCTGCTTGATGCGTTCAAGAGCGTGCCTCAGCACTGCCTCATGGGTGGGTTCTATGTTCCAGTTGCCGGCGAAAGCACGCGGTTCAAGATAAGGAATGCCGTAGACATTCACGTTTACCCCGCCTGCGGTAAGTTCCACCGGGATGTCAAGGGCTGATGCTTCAGTCAGCATAAACAAACCACCGGCGCGCAAAATATCGGCGGCAAACCCCAGGCGCAGGGCAGAATCGTGATTACCGCTGGTCACGATCACCTGCGCCCCCGCCTTGACTAACCGGGTCAGAGTGTGAGAAAGCAAAGCCACAGTATCGGGGCGAGGCTGAGCTTGATCGTATACATCACCGCTAATCAGCACCGCATCAATAGCACGGGTAGTCACCAGTTCTACTAGCTCGTTAGTAAATTCGACGCAGGTTTCGTGCAGCGAGAGACCGTGAAAAGTGCGGCCTAAGTGCCAGTCAGAGGTGTGAAGAATACGCATAGTCTCTAGTTTACGGGGCGTTATGTACCGCACCTAGCAGATGACAATTTATCACCCGTAGAATGGTGGTTATGGATACCCGTTTCCCAGCCCCCGATGCCAGCACCCACCGTTACCGAGACCAGGTTGCTGCCCTCGTCCGTGCTCTTTTCGCGGTGCCCGGTGGCGGTTCGTCGACGGCTCTTGCCGATGCTCAGTTAGCTCTGTATACGCTCGATGGCATCAGCGAGGTTTTGGAGTGGAATAACGATGGAGTCCACGCCGATGAACTTGCCTGCATCTGGCTTGCTTATACGCGCTGGTTGCGTACCGGCGGCACTCTGATATCAGATGCGGTGCCATTTGCTCCTCCGCGTCCCCTCGATAACACCGCTGTAATGCGCAGCAGACGCAGTACGGACGCCGCCACCCTCACGATTTTGAACGGTGGTGAAATGCAGCTGGTGGGTAAGGCTCCCATTACCACCAACGATTCAGCATCAGCGATGCTGCCCGTAGCGATGCTGGGTTTGCTACCGGTTGCTGATGAGCGCACTGTAATCTCTTTAGCAGCTAAAACAGCGACGCTGACCCATGATGCCGAGCAGGCACGGGCGGCGGCAGTAAGCTGCGCCCTATTGCTACGTTCTTTACTCGGTGCCCAGGACGCTCAGGAGTCTGCCCTGCACACCGCAACCCTCAGGGTGCGGGATTGGTTGGCAGATACCCGCGACGCCGCATTTACTCACGGTGCTGCCGAGGTTTTGGAGGCAGTCGATGCCGCCCTCAAGTGCGCACGTCAGCCGCTGACCTTACAAAATCTTTCTGCTGCTTTTGGATCGGGTCTGACCGCGTCTGCCCAGCTAGGGGCTACTCTGACAATGGTCTTGCATGCCGAAGCCAGCCTGCAAAAACAAGAAAATACAATCACTGAGATACTGAGTGAAATCGCCGAGTATGACAGAGCACTCACCGGCACAACTGACTACCGGATGTTCGCGTTGAGCACCGTTTTACTGGCAGCATGCCACCCAGCATCAGCCACCGACGACATCGAGGTTCTGCCCGAGGCGCTGCCTGCTCTCGATCTCATTCTCAGCAACTGGTTGGCGCAAATCGGTTCACCACAGTAACCGCACGGTGAGTATCTAAGCAGGTGCCCCCTTGGTGTAAGGATTATGTGAGTTCGTCCCTGTGGCTTCTTAACCAGTCGTCGGCGCGTTCCACAGCAAGGCGGACAATTGCACCGCCCATACCGTTGTTGAGGGTGTAAGCCACAGCTTGGAGTGCCAGCAGACGAGAGAGAACCCGCGCCCGTTCGATCTCAGCCGGTGTTGCCGCTTTGCTCAAGGACTCCCAGCCGTACCAATTGCCCAAAGTGGCAAGGTCAAAGGCAGGGTCACCAATGGTGGTATGATCCCAGTCAATGACCCCTGCCAAACGATCGCCCTGCCAAAGAATGTTATGCCCCGCTAAATCACCGTGTACAAGGGTTGGTTCAACCGGTTCAAGAGCGAGCACACTGTCAATGGCTGCGCGGGCTAGTTTCTGGTTACTACTGAGCAGTAGCGGTACAACCTGTTCACGCAAGGTTTTCTCCCAGTCGGTCCCGCCCCAGTGTGCGTGCTGGGTATCGAGATAGGGCACCATGCCCACGGTATCTACCGCCCGGATCTCTTTTACTAAAGTAGCCAAAGCCTTTTCGGGGGCTGAACCTGGATTACGAGGTTCACCCTTAATCCAGGTATAGCCAATAGCGGTGTACCCGTTACGGGTAATAACGCGGGTGATGGGTCGGGGAACTTCAAAGGAAAGGTTGGTGGGCAGTCGCCTCAAAACTTCAGTGCGTCTAGCTACTAAAAAAGCAGTGCGGTCGGTCTTAGCAACGCGCACGCTCAGCTGGTTGCCCATATTGATAACCACATGAGCGCTACCGCTATTGCGCACGTCCCAGCGATCCATCGCAATGTTCAGACCGGCTTGGGTCATGACTGCCTTCACGACGGGCAGAAACTTCATCTGCTCCAGATGCGCTACTGTGGGCATCCTACTCACCAACCTTTATACAGTGATTCACCTTACTTTACAGCAAGAGCTTTCTGCAGGTGGGGAATCAGGGCGGTAAATGCCCGAGCGCGGTGACTCATCGAGTTTTTGACCTCCGCACCAATTTCTGCACAGGATTTTCCCGCTAGTTCTCCGGTGAGTTCGGTGGGGGCAAGAATTGGGTCGTAACCAAAGCCGCCTTCTCCGCGGGGTTCGCGTAGCAAAATGCCCGGAAGCTCTCCGTGCTCCACGGCGGTCTCACCCTTAGGCGTTGCCAAGGACGCCGCGCACATGAAGCGAGCGCCGCGGTGCTCCTCGGCGATATCTGCTAATTGCGCCAGTAGCAGGTTGAGGTTGGCGGTGTCGTCCCCGTGCTGCCCAGCCCAGCGGGCAGAGAAGATGCCGGGGGCTCCCCCGAGAACATCAACGGCTAGCCCGGAGTCATCGGCAATGGCGATAAGACCGGACTCGCTGGCTGCGGCGCGTGCTTTGAGCAGGGAGTTCTCTGCAAAGGTGACTCCGTCTTCCACAACATCGGGCAGGCTGACCTCTGCTGCTGACACCACATCGGTATCAACGTCAAGACCTTCAATGCGACCGCGCAGAATCTCGCGTAGTTCACGCAGTTTACCCGCGTTGTGGGTGGCAAGTACTACTTTCGCGCCCATCTTAGCTCTCCAAGGTTTCACGCTGAATACGGGTCAGTTCGGTGGTGCCCACCAGCGCCAAATCGAGCAGCTGGTTGAGTTCATCGCGGTCAAAAGCAGCACCCTCGGCGGTGCCCTGTACCTCAACAAACTTACCCTCACCGGTAACTACAACGTTCATGTCAGTCTCAGCACGCACGTCCTCAACGTAGGGAAGATCGAGCATAGGAACACCGTCGATAATGCCCACAGAAATAGCGGCAACAGAACCGGTCAGTGGCTGAGCGTTCTTAGGCAGAATCTTCTCATTCTTAGCCCACTGGATTGCCTCAGCCAAAGCCACGTAGGCACCGGTGATCGCTGCGGTGCGGGTACCGCCGTCTGCCTGGAGTACGTCGCAGTCAAGAACAATCGTGTTCTCCCCCAGTGCTTTGGTGTCGATGATGGCTCGTAGGGAGCGACCAATCAGACGTGAAATCTCATGGGTGCGTCCGCCAATCTTGCCTTTGACTGATTCACGGGAGGAACGGGTACCGGTCGCGCGCGGCAGCATAGCGTACTCCGCCGTTACCCAACCGGTGCCCTGCCCCTTAAGCCAGCGGGGCACGCCTTCTGTGAAAGAAGCGGTACACAGCACGCGGGTATTGCCAAATTCAATCAGGGCTGAGCCTTCAGCGTTGGCTGACCAGCCGCGGGTAATCTTCACCGGACGCAACTGATCGGTGGCGCGTCCGTCTTCTCGCTGTACAGAAATTTCGCTCATAGTTTTTGTGCTCTCTTTATCTCTAGAAAATCTTAGTGACGCTGCACCACAGATAAGGTGGTGGTAGGCGGGTTGGTAGGTTGCGGTTGCGGATGCACCCGGTAGCTTGCCGATACTTCGGCGATACCGGTGGGCCCAGAAAAAGTTTCTTGTGCCTCGGCGAGCGCCGTTGCAGGGTCAGTCCACACCGGCAGGTGCGTGAGCAGAAGGTTACGCGCCCCCGCCTCTTCAGCTACCTGACCGGCGCGCTTGCCCGTAAGGTGAATACCGCGCAGGGCATCGTCGCGCCCTTCCTGATAGGCGGCCTCACACAGCAGCAAATCAGCACCCTGCGATGCCTCAACAATGCCCCGACAGTAATCGGTATCACCCGAATAGGTCAGCACTGTTTTACCCTCAGCGGTAGTACAC
This sequence comes from Rothia sp. ZJ1223, assembly GCF_016900985.1. Lineage (NCBI taxonomy): Bacteria > Bacillati > Actinomycetota > Actinomycetes > Micrococcales > Micrococcaceae > Rothia > Rothia sp. ZJ1223. Next base: position 133,711 of record NZ_JAFEUT010000002.1, read on the forward strand.
TCAATGCGCATCGCGTAGGGCTCCTCGGTAGGGTGCAGCACCTCAAAAGGCGTCACGGTGAAAGGACCAATGTGTACTTGTTCGTGATGAGCCCAACTGTGAAAATTAAACTCGGTGCTCATGCCCACCTCATCGTAATGACCGTGTGTATGACGCAAATAATCATGCAGAGTTGAAGGACCGTACAGAGGAATAGGCTCTTTCTCCCAACCACGCGGATCCCACTTCACCGCCACGTGCACCCCCGATAAGTCGATACAGTGATCGGGGTGCAAGTGCGAAATCAAAATAGCATCAACATCTTTGAGATCAACATGGCGTTGCAACACGCCAAAAGCGCCATTACCCATATCAAGCACAATGCGCCAAGTTTTACCCGCATCATCCGTCGCCGTCACCATATAGCATGACGCCGGAGAATGGGGGCTGGGAAAAGATCCTGAATTTCCGATAATGGTAAGACGCATTGGATTTTTCCTTACGCAGTGCCCGAGGAATGACCTGGGAAAGTTGAATCAGCAGGTGAACCCTTAGGCTGATCTGATAGTTCCGGTGAAACATTCACCGTCGGTGCAGCTGGCACCACGGCTAATGAACCTGTTGGGAAACGCTCCGCCACAGATTCAGTGTGGCGGACGCGAGCATCCACCGAGCCCAGAAAACGGTGAACAAGACGGTCAAAAGTTTCGGTTTCTCCGGTTGCCAAGAACTCGTGGGAGGTCGGTAGCTCAGCAGAACGCTCCATCGAGTGCTCCACTAGGGCACGAAAAACGTCCTTGGCGCTCTCCTCAGATGAAGACACTAGGGTCACATCATCACCCATCAAGTATGAAATAACGCCGGTCAGCAACGGGTAATGGGTGCAGCCCAACACCACGGTATCGACCCCCGCGTCCTTCAAGGGCTGCAAATACTGACGCGCCGTTTCAAGTAGTTCCGAACCGCTCGTGATGCCTTTTTCAACAAACTCCACGAAACGAGGGCAGGCAACAGATATCACCTCAATATCAGAGGCAACAGCAAAAGTATCTTCATAAGCACGCGAGGTCACTGTCGCTTCAGTGGCGATCACTCCCACCTTACGGTTTCGGGTCGCGGCAACGGCACGACGCGCGGCGGGTTGAATAACCTCAACCACCGGAATACCGTACGAACGGGTGTAACGCTCGCGCGCATCACGCAGCACCGCGGCAGAAGCGGTATTGCAGGCAATCACTAACATCTTCACGCCCGAATCGACCAACTCATCCATAATACGCAGAGCATGTGCCCGCACCTGGGCAATAGTCAGCGGTCCGTAAGGCCCGTGCGCGGTATCGCCAACATAAATAATGTTCTCGTGCGGCAGCTGATCCATAATGGCACGCGCAACCGTCAGCCCACCCACACCAGAATCAAACACACCAATAGGCGCACTGGGAGTGGGGCGTGCGGGTATCTGAGAGCCCCACGCACTCGAAACGGTTTCAGCTGAATATGTCATAGTCTTTCGTAACCTACAGTAGTAGAAATCAGCACCCGCTAGCTGTAGTTGCGGACACCTTTTAGTGCGTTGAGGGAGCCATCACGCTACTGCGCTTCTCTCTCTTCTCCCACTCAGAGCACAGTAACAACACCGCACCCGACTCGCTTACCGGTTTGCATCATTCTCAGCAAGGTCAAGGCTCTCCAGCATTGAGCTCATTAATGTCTCCTGTAGCCAGGTAGTGAAGTTATACAGCAAAGCCATATACCCCTCGATGTCCTCAACAGATTCAGGATCAGAATAGAGTTTCTCCAAGCGAGCTGAATCCTCGTCAGTCTTAAGATTCAACCGGGTGCCCAAGGTCAGACGCACATCGTTGAGAGCGCCCGCCCACACTCTGGCTTTCTCCTGGTTCAGCACCACGCGTCCGCTGTGCACGTCCATCGACGCTTGCGTCAAAGCCCTCATCTTCTGCTCGCGCAAACCCAATTCGGTGAATTTACGGAACTCATCAGCAACTTCAGGATCATCGCTAGCCACCGGCAACATACGCAACACCGCAGTATCAGTGGGCGCAGCGGCGTCCGCCTTAATACCTAATAACCGCGCGAACTCGTCCTCATGCTGAGCAGCCTCAGGCTCCAAAGTCAGGGCGACATCCTCAAATAACTTAGTGAGCAGCTGAACTTCTTCAGGTTCGAAAACAGCAACGTACCCGGCAGTAGTGCGGGTGAATCCTTCAGCCATCTCTTATACCTCCACTCGTTCAAAGGTTGCCCACAAACCCCAACCGTGCAAGGCAGAGGTGTGCTGTTCAGCTTCTTCGCGAGAACCGGTAAACACCACCGCTTTGCCTTCTTCATGTACAGCGAGCATCAGCCGCTGGGCTTTCTCGGTGCTAAACCCAAAGTGAGAACGAAAAACGTAGGTCACAAAACTCATCAAGTTCACCGGGTCATTCCACACAACTACCTGCCACGGGGAATCAAGGCTCACAGCCTCATCAAAATCCGCCCGAGGCAAGGTTTCAGTCTCGCCTACCGATAGCAGCGGTGATACAAACACAGTCTCACTCCCCAACCCACGCCAAGTAATCAGCGAACTCTTACATTCCCATCTATCCTAAACCACGTGTGCCCCCAGCTTTTACTTTGTGAAGTTTTAGCCCCAATCTGTTCGCTGCCATCGGTGCCTAGGTAAAACCCCCTCGCACCGATTAGACTTGACACCGTGGCTTTATCAACAGCATTACTGACAGATCATTACGAACTCACCATGCTTCAGGCAGCCCTGAAGTCGGGGGCAGCGCACCGCCAGTGTACCTTCGAGGTGTTCACCCGCAGGCTACCGGCAGGACGCCGCTACGGGGTACTCGCGGGCACCGGTAGATTCTTAGAAGGGTTGCAGAATTTCACCTTCTCCAGCAAAGAACTCGACTTCTTAGCTAACCGGGGCATCGTCAACGACGAAACCCTTGAATATCTTGAGAACTACCGGTTCAGCGGAAACATCTCAGGCTACGCCGAGGGAGAGGTATTCTTCCCTTACTCCCCCGTACTTCAGATACAAGGTACCTTCGCTGAAGCAGTGTTGCTTGAAACCTACCTTCTTTCTATTCTCAACTACGACTCTGCTGTGGCATCAGCAGCCTCGCGCATGTCTCTTGCCGCAGGAACGCGTCCCTGCCTTGAAATGGGTTCGCGCCGCGCCCACGACCAAGCAGCAGTAGCAGCGGCACGCGCAGCCATTATCTCGGGCTTCACCGCCACCTCAAACCTAGAAGCCGGTCTGCGTTACGATCTGCCCACCATCGGCACCAGCGCCCACGCCTTTACCCTGCTGCACGATAGCGAAGAAGACGCCTTCCGCGCCCAACTCGACTCACTCGGTCTCGACACCACTTTGCTCGTTGATACCTACGACGTTGAAAAAGCGGTACGCCTTGCCATTGAGCTAGCAGGCGACAAGCTCGGCGGCGTCAGGCTAGATTCCGGCGACCTCATCGCCCAGGCAATGTGGGTGAGAGAACTCCTTGACTCCCTCGGCAACCACAACACTAAAATCACTGTTACCAGCGATCTCGACGAGTACGCCATCGCGTCCCTCGCAGCTGCCCCGGTGAACTCCTACGGTGTGGGCACCAAGCTCGTCACCGGCTCGGGCGCACCCACCAGCTCCATGGTCTACAAAATCGTTGCCCGCGAAAACTCAGCAGGCAAGATGGAACCCGTTGCCAAGGCATCTGCTGGCAAGGCATCTGTTGGTGGAGTCAAACAAGCCGTTCGCAAGCTTGACCGCTACGGGGTAGCAACTGCCGAAGTCATTGGCGTTGATACAGAATCCCCCGCAGACTCTAACGACCGCGCACTCATTGTCGATCTGGTACGTAACGGTGAACTTGTCAAAGGGTACACAGGTGCTACCGGCGTTCAGGCTGCGACCAAACGCCACGCGTCCTCAGTCTTGGAGCTGCCCAAGGCAGCCACCCGTCTCTCAAACGGCGACCCCGTAATTCCCACCGAATTTGTCACCACCGAAAGGTAAAAATATGTCACGCGCACTCATTATTGTTGATGTTCAAAACGATTTCTGCCCCGGTGGTACCCTGGCTACCGAGCGTGGTGCCGAGGTTGCCGCGCTCATCAGTGAATACGTTGAACGAACCCATGACACCTACGATGCCATTGCCGCTACCCAGGATTGGCACATCGAACCCGGTAACCATTTCAGTGAAACCCCTGATTACAAAGACTCTTGGCCCGTACACTGCGTCGCTGAATCAGCTGGCGCTGAGATTCACCCCGATTTGGACACCGACTACATTGAGGCGTACTTTCGCAAAGGTACCTACGATGCAGCCTACTCAGGTTTTGAGGGTCTGCTTGCCCCCGAAGATACCGTGATGACCGGAGAACGCGAAGCCAACGCCCGAGTTGAGGATGACACCCCCAAGCTCTCCCTCGATGACTGGCTGAACGAACGCGAGATCACCGATATTGATGTTGTAGGTATCGCCACAGATTTCTGTGTCAAAGCAACCGCCCTTGATGCAGTGGATGCAGGCTACGAAACTCGCGTACTAACCGACCTCACCTCCCCCGTGTCTGAGGATGGCTACGAGGACGCGCTTGAAGAACTCGAGGACGCAGGCATCACGCTCGCAGAAGCCCTCTAGATTTTTCTCTTGCCCTCCGGTGCTGCGGTTACCGGAGGGTTTTTGTATACCCGTTGTTCGGTACATCCATCGACAACTGTGGGGGGCGGTGGCTCTGGTTACAGGTGTAACATTTCGTTTTTTAGGACGCCACGGGCGTTACCTCCTAGAGATCTGTTCGGGCTTTATACGATAGATGCGTATCACATTCGCTTCATCTTACAAGGAGTTCTCATGGGCAATCTCGTCTTTTCTCGCCGCGCGTTTCTAACCGGTGTTACAGCGGCTGGTGTTAGTCTCACGCTACCGCAGGCAGCCTCAGCAGCAACGTTCATTGACGTTCCACCCAGCACAGCTTTTTCTCATGAAATCAACTGGCTCGCTCGCATCGGAATCACCACGGGCTGGGATACCCCTCACGGCAAGGAATACCGCCCTCTTCTTTCTATCAAGAGGGACGCGATGGCAGCCTTCCTTTACCGTCACGCGGGCTATCCTGCCTTCACGCCCCCGACCGTTTCGCCTTTCAGCGACCTTTCGCCCAGCCAGCAGTTCTACAAAGAGATGTGTTGGCTACGTTCTCAGGGTATTTCAACCGGTTGGGTTACTGCCCGCGGCGCTGAATACCGCCCTCTCGAACCCATCAACCGCGATGCCATGGCAGCTTTCCTCTACCGTTACGCTGGTTCACCGAACTTCTCAGCCCCGGTGCGGTCGCCTTTTGTCGATCTAGTACCCAGCCAGCAGTTCTATAAAGAAATGTGCTGGCTCTACGCTCAAGGCATTTCGACCGGTTGGGTTACTGCCCGCGGCGCTGAATACCGCCCTCTCGAACCCATCAACCGCGATGCCATGGCAGCTTTCCTCTACCGCTTTAGTCACAAGGTCAAGCCCGTGGGCAAGGTAAGCCCCGTGACTCCGTCCTTGAGCTATGAGCAGCAGGTCGTACAAGCTCTGCTCCCCTTGGTGAACGCCGAACGAGCTAAAGTCGGGTCTCCTGCCTTGAAGCACAATCTTTCAATCCAGAAGGTAGCTCAAGGTTGGTCAGGTGTTATGGCTCGTGAGGATTCGCTCTACCACAACCCCTCGTATAGCGACCAGATTCCCGCTGGGTGGAATCTGGCTGCCGAGAACGTGGCTTATAACTGGAAGAAAAACAGTGCCCAAGATATGGCGAAAGCGCTGATGACCCAGTGGATGAATTCCCCCGGTCACCGCAGGAATATTCTCACCCCCGGGTTTACCGATTTCGGTGCTGGCGTCTCGATAACCGCTGCCAATAAGGTCTTCGGTTGTCAGGTATTCGCTCGATACTAGAGTCAACGCCTTATACCTTCTCAGGGGATTTCCCGTGTCAGCGGGGAAAGTCCTCTTTTCTATAGTTACTTCCGTCCCAAGAACCAGTCCTGCAACTTATCTAAGCGGGCTTGCAACTGGTCGGCGTTAGCTTGCTGGAGGGAGATTTCCCGAGTAAGCGAGGAACAAGAAATCTCCCTCCAGAAAAGTTCCATCACAGATAACTCTGTGAAAAGTGGCTACTTCCGTCCCAAGAACCAGTCCTGCAACTTATCTAAGCGGGCTTGCAACTGGTCGGCGTTAGCTTGAGGTACCGCCGGTCCTCCGCATACTCTTCTAAGTTCATTGTGAACAGAACCGTGGGGTTTGCCAGTTTTGGCTGCCCAGGCTGAGACATTTTTGGCGAGTTGGTTGCGGAGGTTTTTGAGTTGGCGGTGGTCGACGACGTTGGGTTCGGTGGTGCGGGCAGATGCTGGACGTTTGGAGGCGTATTCTTGTTGGCGGGCGCGCAGTAGGGTGCCTACTTGGTCGGCGTCGAGCAGTCCGGGTATGCCGAGGTAGTCTTGGTCTTCGTCGGTGGCGTCGTCCATGCCGCCCATGGAGAATTCTGAGCCGTCGAAGAGGACTCCGTGAAATGAGGCTTGGGAGCCGATGGCTTCAAATTTTCCGCAGGTGAGTTCGTCGGATGCTTTTTCTTCTTGGTTAGCTTCGTTGATGAGGTGATCGTCGAGACCTTCGTTGAGGGGGTCTTGGGGTATATCGTCGCCGGTGGTTTTGCGGTCGAGGGCGTGGTCGCGTTCTTCTTCCATTTCGTTGGCGAGCATCATGAGCTGCGGTACGGAGGGCAAGAAGACGGAGGCTGTTTCGCCGCGTTTGCGCGAGCGCACGAAACGTCCGATTGCCTGGGCGAAGAAGAGCGGGGTTGAGGTGGAGGTAGCGTAGACACCGACCGCTAGGCGAGGAACGTCCACGCCTTCAGATACCATGCGTACCGCTACCATCCAGCGGGAGGTTCCCTCTGAGAACTTGTCGATGTTGTTGGAGGCTTCTTTGTCGTCAGAGAGGATAACCGCGGGTTTTTCACCGGTGATTTTCTGTAGCTGCGTGGCGTAGGCTTTGGCGTCGGCGTGGTCAGTAGCGATGACGAGACCTCCAGCGTCCGGCACTGTTCGACGCACTTCGGTCAAACGTTTATCTGCCGCGGCAAGGACGGTAGGAATCCACTGCCCCTGAGGGTCAAGGGCTGTGCGCCATGCCTGGGCGGTGATGTCTTTGGTGAATCCTTCACCCAGGTTAGCTGCCATTTCTTCGCCTGCGCTGGTTCGCCAGCGCATCTGACCGGAATATGCCATGAAGATGACCGGTCGCACAACGTGGTCTTTGAGGGCGGGCCCGTAACCGTAGGAGTAGTCGGACTTTGAGCGGCGGATGCCTTCTTTATCTTCTTCGTACTGTACGAAGGGAATAGCGGCGGTGTCTGAGCGAAAGGGTGTGCCGGTGAGAGCCAAGCGGCGGTGGGCTGGTTCGAAGGCTTCACGCAGACCATCGCCCCAGCTCAGGGAGTCACCGGCGTGGTGGATTTCATCGAGGATCACCAGGGTGCGCCCGTTTTCGGTGCGTGCCCGGTGCAGCAGGGGTTTGTTGGCGACCTGGGAGTAGGTGAGCGCAACTCCCTGGTACTCGCGTCCGTGGGAGCCGTCAGAGTTCTTGAAGTTCGGGTCAATAGAGATACCGACGCGAGCGGCGGCGTCCGCCCATTGACGCTTGAGGTGGTCGGTGGGTGCCACAACGGTCATGCGGTTGATGGTTCCGCGGTTGAAGAGTTCTTTAGCAACGGTAAGCGCGAAGGTGGTTTTACCCGCGCCGGGGGTTGCTACCGCCATGAAGTCGCGCGGGTTGGTGGCAAAGTATTTTTCCATGGCTTCTTGCTGCCAGGCACGCAGTTTAGGGGCTGTGCCCCATGCGGCGCGTTCGGGGTAAGCCGGAGGCAAATCAGCGCCAGCGCCAAACAAAGTGGGTTGTTCGTGAGTGCTCACTTCTACCTCCATAGTGTGCGGGTTACCCCTCTTGAGCTCACAGAGGGTCAGCTTTAAGATTCTAGCCCCCGTATGCCGCGCTTGCCCACCCCCAGTGGGTAGCAGAAAGTCACACTGTTTCTTTGTCTCTGGATAGTTACCGCAGTATTCGTGAGAATATCGCGGGTTTCACAGTGATAGTGTTTTGCAGGAAGAAAAAAGTACCGCCGTCAGGCGGTACTTTCTTTGCTCTTTGGGTCTGGGGAGCTTACTGCTCGTCATCCTTACCCGGTGCTAGACCCTCGTACACCTCTTTGCACTGGGGGCAAACGGGGAACTTCTCAGGATCACGCCCGGGGGTCCAGATTTTGCCGCAGAGCGCACGCACCGGCTCACCGGTGAGGGCTGATTCCATAATCTTTTCTTTACGCACGTAGTGTGAAAAACGCTCGTGGTCGCCGGGCTCAGCAGCCTGGGTCTCTTCGCGTTCTAGGACGGCGGTACCGCCTGAGGTGCTCGGTGCGAAAGGGTCTTCAACGCCGGGAATAGATGACATACTGGCATGCTCCTTGTCTGTGAGGTCTTTCCAGTTTCAGTCTAAGGGATGATGAGGAGCTAAAAAAGCTGCCCTGCCCCCCCCCTACCCTAGGCTTTGCGACTCACCCGCTGGAGAGCGTCCGCCGAATGCCGATCAAAGCGTTTTGCGCCGATGGTGATACCGAGGTAGAAGAAGGCAAGACCAAAAATCAGGCTAAAGGCAACACCAATCCAGCTCCACAGGGGGTTCTGTGTAACGGCGTACGCAATCCAGAAGCCGCTGCTGGGAAGGGCGGTAGCAAAAAGCAAGATAGTAAAGCCCATCTGCACAAAGCTTTTGGCAACACCGTCTGGGTTGCGCTGGCTTTTCCAGGGGCTGGTGCCCGGTGGTGGCGTGGGTATGGAAAGCACCATATCAAGTAAAGCGCCCATACCAATACCGTTGAGGAACATCATGATGCTCATGGCAAGCACAATCGGTAGGTAGGTAATGCTATGTATGATTAGCATGTAGGCGGTGGTTCCGATGAGAATCATCGGGCCTAACACGAGCATCAAACCGTAGGCACGCCCCAGCCTGTCATCAATACCGCGCAGAGGGGCAAGCACATGCATAGAGAATGCAGAGTTATCGTAAGAGACCAGATAGGCGTAGACATAACCTGCCATTGCCGGTACAAGGAAGGGAACCACCGGATTTACAAAGGGGTCATCGCTGTTGATCCCGGTCACCGAGAAGATAACATAAAGTGCCGGCACCATAATGACGTGCAAGCTTGGGCGCGGGTCTTTGAGCAGGGTAAGCACCGTGCGGGCTGCGATAGCGCCACGGGCAGTTGCGGGGAAAACACCCAGCAGACCAATACTGCCGCGGTTCACCGTTTTGCTAGCGGTATTGCCAGAGTATGCCCCCACATTTACCATCGTCAGAGCTAGCTGTCTGTGCCAGAGCCACCAAGCAACAGCAGTGTAGATAAGAGCCAGAACCAGGCTCAACCCCGCCAACAGATAATCGCCCACGGCAAGGTGGGCGGGCACCGCCCAGGGGGCACCTAACGGAGTAAATCCTAGGACGCGCGCGATAGTAGGCAGCTGATCCCATACCGCTGACAGAAGGTTAGTTAGTCCCATAAAAATAGGACCTAAACCTATCAGAAGAACAAAAGCAACGCCACTCATGATTTGAGCGGTTTTGCGGTTAGAGCGCAAACGCAGACTTACCAGGGTGATGAAGCGAGAGAAAGAAATAATGAGTAGCACCGCTACAGGTGCTACCAGCAGGTAGCTTAAAGCAACGAGCGGATGTCTCACAGTGGCAACGGTAGCCACCGCGATAAAGGCAAGGGTGATGAACCCCGGCAAGCCGATAAAACCGCCCCAAAACTGCCCCCACTGCAGCTGACGAGTGGTCAGAGGGTAGGGCACCAGACGGTCGGGGTCTAAAGTGGCATCGGCACCCGATGCAACCACTGGCACCGTCCACCATAATAGTGCCAGAGCAGAGCCAAAAAGAATCAGGAAGATAAAAATTGCTTCACGGCTGCTGCCTGCGGCAACAGCGCCAGCACCGAAACCGATGAGAGCGCCCAAAGCGTACAAGCCACCGAAAATTGCACCGATTAAAGACCAGATATTATTGCGGAACGAGGCCTTGAAATACTCCCATTTCAAAGAGGTTAGGATCTTAACCATGAGATACCCTCCCCCGCCTCGTGGCGTCCACCCACCAGCGAAATAAAGCGCTCCTCCAGGCTGAGACCCTGGCTCACATCTTCGGTGGTACCTGCTGCCAGAATACGTCCGTCGTTCATAATGGCAACGTGATCGCACAGGCGCTGCACCAGATCCATGACGTGCGAGGAAAGAATAACGGTGCCTCCGTGTACCACAAAGGCTTTGAGAATATCTTGAATATTCGAGGCAGAAACCGGATCAACTGCCTCAAAGGGCTCATCGAGTACCAGTACCGAGGGCGCATGAATCATAGCCGCAGCGAGCGCAACTTTCTTGGTCATGCCCGCAGAGTAGTCGGCAACGACGCGTCCAGCTGCTTCTTCTAGATCCATAGCCCGCAGAAGGTCAGCGGTTCGTTCGGTGACGGTCTGCGCGTCCAAACCGTGCAGACGCCCCGCGTAGGTAATGAGCTGTTCACCGGTGAGGCGATCAAAGAGATACACCCCGTCAGGAAGAACGCCCACGCGCCTTTTAGCATCCAGTGGTTGCTGCCACACATCAATTCCACCGATATGCACCTGACCCTGGGTCGGACGCAGCATACCGGTAGCCATAGAGAGGGTGGTGGTTTTACCCGCACCGTTGCGCCCCACCAGTCCGTAAAAAGAGCCTCGGGGTACGACCAAGTTGATGCCATCGACAGCGACCTTATCACCGAATACTTTAACCAATCCCGAGATTGAGACTGCAGGTGAGCTGGGTTCTGTTGTTTCAGGCGTCACAGGGGTTTCCGTCACGGGCGGACGCGCGGGCGCTGCACCTACCGAGAGGTTTGAGTCGGGGGCTACCTGTTCGGTCTCGTAGCGGTTGTAGTCAGCTTTATTCTGGTCACTGCTTAAAGGTTCCGGGATTATATCACTCATGTAAATCACATTACTATAAAAGCGGTGACCGCGCCCGCAAGAGCACAAAACCCGCTATCGACCGGGGCAGTTTCTACTGTCGGTCGGTAGCGGGTCATGAAGTTATCCGGGCAATAATATGCCAGCTTTACTAGAAGATAGCCATCATCAAATCAGCGCGGGCTTTCTTCACTCGGGGATCGTCAGACCCCACCACGTCAAATAGTTCTAGCAAACGCTCACGCACAGTATTCTTCTGCTCTGCATCTACTGCTTTGAACAGCGTAATCAACCGGTTGAAAGCGTCCTCAACATGACCGCCGGTGACGTCAAGATCAGCCACGTTAAAGGCTGCTTGAACATCAGTGGGATTGGCAGCCGCGGCAGCACGCGCGTCCGCCAACGACAAATCTCCCACGCGCTCCAGCAAACCAACCTGTGCCAGCCCAATCTTGGCATCGCGGTCACCGGGGTTCTCGTTGAGAGCCTGAGTATAGGCATCACGGGCACCAGCAAAGTCCCCAGCGTCAATAGCATCTACAGCTTTTTGATGCAGCGGCGGCAGAGGCTTCTCTGCTTCCCCACCGTGAGGTTCAAAACCACCGGGGAGCTGGTGCTGGGCGGAGAGCTGCAAAACCTGCTGCAGCAGTTGAAGAATCTGCTCTTCACCTACTTGAGAGTTAAACATGGGCGCGGGCTGACCAGCAATCACAGCAATAGCTGCCGGCACGCCCTGGATTTGAAATGCCTGACCGATTTCGGGCAACTTAACAATATTCACAGCTGCCAGTAGAAGATTGCCCCCGGCAGTATTAATAGTGCGTTCAAGAATCTCAAGAGTTTCTTTGGACGCCGGTGAGTGTTCAGCCCACAGGGCAAAAATTACCGCGCCCTGCTGAGAGAGCTGAACGTACTTTTGAAAATCCTCTGGGGTTTCAACATCAAAACGCCAGCTGGGTTCTGCCGCAGGTTCAGGCGAAGGCGCAGCAGCTTGTGCTTGGGAGAGGTCGTAGGCACCGCGTACAGAAGCGGGAATCGGTGTCTGCGGCTGTTGGGGTAAAGGTTGGGTCGGCTGAGTCATCAAAACACCCTTTCATAAAAATTGGTCAGTGTTCTCTCAGCTCCATTCTAAAGCTCCTCCGAGAAGCTCAAGGCAACCATCAAGCCAGCAGCGTAACTACCGGGTGCAGGGGTTAGACTTATAACCGTTATTGAGGGAAAAATTCAGGAGCATACCATGAACGCCGGGGCATCTTTTCGCAAGAAAGGCTCGCATATAGCGCGCAAAGTAAAAAATAAGGTTAAGGAGGGTCATGCGCACCGCAGTTCGCTCTCCCACGCCCCCGAACCTCGCTTTGCGCCCCAAGAAGAACACGCCCAGTTGCTCCCCGAAAAACCCGAAAACCTAGAGAGTACACCTCGCGAGTACATTGCATCAAGCACCATTGCCAACCCCTTTTACTTCGGTTTCTGGGCAACCTCGGGTGTCAGTGCCGCCCTCATCATTTGGTTTGCCTTCAGTAACATAGGCGCATTAGCTGGCTGGGTAACAGGTGCCGTTTTCATTGCGCTGGGTTTAGAGCCGCTGGTTCAGAGACTCACCGCTTGGGGGTTGCCTCGCCTTGCCAGTGTTGCCACCGTCGTTGGCGCCTTTTTACTGGTCGTGGCTGGTTTCATCGTTTACGCGGTGCCTGTCGTCGGCAAGCAGGCTGTTTCCTTCATCAACGACTTTCCCGACACCCTCGAGACCTTCCTCAATTCCGATTTCTTCACCCGTTTAGATCAGCAGTTCCAAGTACGCTCCTACATTGATAACGGAGTGCAAGACTTCTTCGCCCACCTCACCCAAGACTCCAACGTCATGAGCGGTTTCTTCAACGGACTCATCAGTGCCGGATCAACCATCGCTGAAATTGGCACGGGCATTCTAATCGTCACTATTCTCTCAATCTACTTTCTCGCCTCACTACCCATCATCAAAAGCTGGGGTGTTCGCCTGGCGCCAGCGTCTCGGCGTCCGCGCGTCAAAGACCTGACCGAGAAAATCACACACTCCGTCGGTCAATACGTAGCGGGGCAGGCACTGGTTGCTGTGCTCAATGCAAGCTTCGCGCTCATTGTTATGCTGATCGTCCAAGCGCCCTTCCCCCAGCTCCTAGCGCTGTTCGTGCTTATCCTCGCATTTATCCCCCTGGTGGGTGGGGTCACCGCCATGATTTTTGTGTCGCTCGTCTGTCTCGTGGTGAGCTGGAAAACAGCTCTACTTTTTGCCATCTGCCACATCATCTACCTGCAAATTGAGGCGTACCTGATTTCCCCACGCATCATGTCAAAAGCAGTGGCAGTTCCCGGCGGGCTTGCCATCATTGCTGTAGCAGCCGGCGGCGCCCTGTGGGGAGTACTCGGAGCAATCATCGCTATTCCGGTAGCCGCCTCCCTACTGATTCTGGTACGAGAGGTCTTCATACCGGTTCAAGATCGCAGGTAGGTATCCAACGCTAGCCACATTAGACCACCAGCAGATAGATCCGTAAAAAACGCGTCCTTGCTCCAACCAGCAAGGACGCGTTTTCACAAGTATTTATACCGAGCACCTAGTATTTGCGGCGGGTATTCCAACATTTTTGATGCCAGTGACGGCGCTCTTCACCAAAAAGATGATCTTCCTGCCACGCCACCAAATGTGCAACACCCGGTTTAACGGAACCATTGCATCCTGGGCACTTATAGGTTTTCTTAGCATTGACTGCGGGAATGTGAGCAATAAACCAGTCTCCATCCCAGGCAGATTCCACTGTGGGCAGGGGGTCGAGAATACGCGAGATATCGCGCCCACCAGTAGGTCTTGGCTTCTGCCATTTGCTCAGGTTAGAGGACGAGCGCGGCTTGGGTGATCTTCTGGGCATGCTGAACATTTTCCCATACTTTTTTACCGCTCGGTAGCAGCGGGTAGCTGAGATTACCCCGCATGAACTAGAGCTGCTCAATACCCGTGCGTTAGAGTTGAACGGTGCAACTAGTAATAGCAACATGTTCCGTAGACTACGAAGGTCGCCTGCGCGCCCACCTACCCCGTGCCAAGCGCCTACTTATGGTGAAAAATGATGGCTCGGTGCTTATTCACTCAGACGGCGGCTCTTATAAGCCGCTCAACTGGATGAGCCCACCGGCGCGTCTTCATATCGCCACTCGCGAAGAGTTTGAGGACACCGAAATTGGTGAGGACGTTGATGCTGAAGTCATTGAGCTTTGGCGTGTACAAGCGGCAAAAACCGATGACAGGCTCGTCATTAAGGTTTACGAGAAGTTTGAGGAGGTCAAACACGATCTTGGTATTGACCCCGGGCTGATTAAAGACGGTGTGGAGGCTGATTTACAGCGCCTACTGGCTGAGCAAATCGAGGTACTCGGCGCAGGTCACACCCTGGTTCGTAGGGAGTACCCCACCGCTATTGGTCCTGTCGATATTCTGGCGAAGGACGCCAACGGCGCTACCGTTGCTATCGAGCTCAAGCGCGTCGGTGATATTGACGGTGTTGAACAGCTCACCCGCTATCTGGAACTACTTAACCGCGACCCCCTGTTGCGTCCTGTCAAGGGCGTCTTTGCTGCCCAGCGCATCAAACCACAGGCCCGTACTCTTGCCGAAGACCGCGGCATCCGCTGCCAGACCTTGGACTACGACGCTATGCGCGGTGTAGACGATGTGGAGTCACGACTCTTCTAATTTTCCCCGCACCACGGCAGTAACTTTTAGACACACCACAAAATGAGCGGCACTTCCCTTGAAAGGGAAGTGCCGCTCATTTTTTAGTCAGAGACTAGACAGTCGCCGCGGTTGCTGCAATAGTCACGCGGTTATTTGACACCGTCAAAAAACCCTCGTGCAGGCGAGCAGTAAACTTCTCACCGTTCATTGCTTCAACCAACAATTCGCCGTCTTCAGCAAGCAAAGCTAAGGTAGGAACGTGACCAGTCATAATACCCATGTCGCCCTCAGTGGTGCGAGCACGAACATACTTAGCTTCGCCGGTCCACACGGTTTCTTCGCGTGATACAACTTCTACCTTGAGAGCCATGATTACTTAGCTCCAGTCTGTGCCTTGAGTTCCTCAAAACGGCGCATGACGTCGTCCATACCACCGATGTTGTAGAAGGCCTGCTCGGGGATATGATCCACATCGCCGTTACAGATCATCTGGAAGGACTCGATGGTTTCCTTGAGCGGAACAGTTGAACCCTCAACACCGGTGAACTGCTTAGCAGTGTAGGTGTTCTGTGAGAGGAACTGCTCGATACGACGTGCACGTGACACAACGACCTTCTGCTCTTCGGAAAGCTCGTCAACACCAAGAATCGCAATGATGTCCTGGAGTTCCTTGTTTTCCTGCAGAATCGCCTTGACGCGAATAGCGGTGTCGTAGTGTTCCTGCCCGATGTACTGGGGGTCAAGAATACGTGAGGTCGAGGTCAAGGGGTCGATCGCGGGGTACAGACCACGGGACGCGATGTCACGGTTGAGCTCGGTGGTTGCATCCAAGTGTGCGAAGGTGGTTGCAGGTGCCGGGTCGGTGTAGTCATCCGCAGGCACATAAATTGCCTGCATCGAGGTAATCGAATGACCGCGGGTTGAGGTGATGCGTTCCTGCAACAGACCCATTTCGTCAGCCAGGTTGGGCTGGTAACCCACAGCTGAAGGCATACGACCCAGAAGGGTTGAGACCTCAGAACCCGCCTGAGTAAAGCGGAAGATGTTGTCGATGAAGAGCAGAACATCCTGGTTCTGAACATCGCGGAAGTACTCCGCCATGGTCAGACCGGTCAGCGCAACGCGCAGACGAGTTCCAGGGGGTTCATCCATCTGGCCGAAGACGAGTGCGGTGTCTTTAAGAACACCTGCCTCTTCCATTTCTACCCAGAGGTCGTTACCTTCACGGGTACGCTCACCAACACCGGTGAACACTGAGGTACCACCAAAGTTACGAGCAACACGGGTAATCATTTCCTGGATCAGAACGGTCTTACCAACACCAGCACCACCGAACAGACCAATCTTACCGCCCTTGATGTAAGGGGTCAGAAGGTCGATGGATTTGATGCCGGTCTCCAACATTTCAGTGGAGCCTTCAAGATCAGCAAAGTTAGGTGCTGAACGGTGGATCGGCCAGTAAGTATCAGCCTTGATCTCATCGTTGGAAACATCCAATGCGTCACCGAGAACGTTGAAGATGTGACCCTTGACGGCATCTCCCACGGGAACGGTGATAGGTGCTCCGGTATCTACTACGTGCTGACCGCGGACGAGACCGTCGGTAGCCTGCAGTGAAATCGCACGAACCAGTGAATCACCGAGGTGCTGTGCGGTTTCAAAAGTAATTTTGCGGGTCTGACCGTTGACGGTGAGGTCAGCGGTGAGTGCATTGTAGATACCCGGAACCTGACCGGCGGGGAATTCTACGTCAATCACAGGCCCGATAACACGGGCAATGCGACCAGTAGCGCCGCCAGTCGGCTGGGTAGCCGATTCATTCAAAGTGGCAGTCATTTCTCTCACTTACCTGGTTGAGATTAAAGTTTGTTGTTGAGGTAGTTTCAGGTTATGAGGCCAGCGCGTCCGCGCCACCCACAATTTCTGACAGCTCCTGAGTAATCGCAGCCTGACGAGCGTTGTTCATCAGTCGCTTGTACTTCTTGATGAGCTCATCAGCGTTATCGCCCGCTGACTTCATCGCGCGCTGGCGAGATGCCAGTTCGGATGCTGCTGCTTCAAGGAGGCAAGCGTAAAGGCGAGACGCGATGTATCGAGGCATCAGCGCATCGAGTACATTCTGCGGGTTGGGCTCAAAGTCGAAGGCTGAGTTCTGCTTGAACTCATCATCTTCAAGACGGTGACCAGGAACGATTTCTTCGCCCATTGAACGGGCATCGCTCACTGCCAGAGGCAGCAGACGCAGAATCTTGGTTTCCTGGGTAACCATTGAGATGAACTCGGTGTACACGATGTGAAGATCGTCAACGCCGCCCTCTTCAAAGGGACGAGCGTAGGCTTCAAGCAACGCATCACGAATATCAACTGCGGTCTGGACCTCGGGCGCATCGGTGTTACCCTCCCACGCCTTCTCATAGGAACGCTCGCGGAAATCAAAATATGACTTTGCCTTACGACCTACAAGATACAGCTGAACCTCGCGTCCTTCACCACGCAACTTCTCAATCAAACCTTCAGTCTTCTTCAGCACGGAGGCTGAGTAAGAACCTGCAAGGCCGCGATCAGAAGTCAGAACCAACACTGCCGACCGGCGGGAGTTGACGCTCTGGTTGATGAGCGGATGCGAGATTGAGCTCTGAGTTGCGATAGCAGTAACCGCTTTGGTCAAAGCATTTGCGTAGGGGCTAGCGGCGTTAGCGTTACGACGAGCCTTATTGATGCGTGAGGTTGCGATCATCTCCATCGCCTTGAAGATTTTCTTCATCGACGATGTTGAAGCAATCTTTTGACGGTAAACCCTAATCTGGGCTCCCATGAAGCTTCCTTTCTGTTTCTGTAGGCTTTCGGGCTTTGAGATTTCTCGACAAAGCCCGAAAGCTTATTTTTCAGAAACTAATCGCTAACCAATGGTTTCCTGTGACACTTCTGCGTCTGAAACCGGCTTGAACTCTTCATGACCCGCATCAACCAGGTGGCTTGAACCCTCTGAGCGGAAGTCACGCTTGACCTCAGCAACCGCCGCCTCAAGTGCATCCTTATCAGCGTCTTCGAGCTTACCAGTTGCACCGATGTTGTCGAGAACGTTGGTGGTACGACGCAGGTGGTCGATGAACTGCTCTTCGAAGCGAAGAACGTCTGAGACCTCGAGGTGATCCAGGTGACCTGAAGTACCAGCCCAGATTGAAACAACCTGTTCTTCAACCGCGTAGGGGGTGTACTGGGGCTGACGCAGAAGCTCAGTCAGACGTGCGCCACGGGTCAGCTGCTGCTTTGAGGCATCATCAAGGTCAGATGCGAACATAGCGAATGCTTCCATTGCGCGGTACTGAGCAAGTTCGAGCTTCAAGGTACCTGAAACCTTCTTCATTGCCTTGGTCTGAGCCGCACCACCAACGCGTGACACCGAGATACCCACGTCTACTGCGGGGCGCTGGTTTGCATTGAAGAGGTCTGACTGCAAGAAGATCTGACCGTCGGTAATCGAAATAACGTTGGTCGGAATGAAGGCTGAAACGTCGTTTGCCTTAGTTTCAATGATTGGGAAGCCGGTCATAGAACCTGCACCCAGCTCGTCTGAGAGCTTTGCACAGCGTTCAAGCAAACGAGAGTGCAAGTAGAAGACATCGCCGGGGTATGCTTCACGACCCGGAGGACGGCGGAGCAGCAGTGACACTGCACGGTAGGCTTCTGCCTGTTTTGACAGGTCATCAAAGATAATCAGAACGTGCTTGCCACCGTACATCCAGTGCTGGCCGATAGCCGAGCCGGTGTAAGGTGCCAGGTACTTGAAGCCTGCAGCATCGGATGCAGGAGACGCCACGATGGTGGTGTACTCCAAAGCGCCCTGCGCCTCAAGGGTGGTACGTACTGCGGCAATAGTTGATGCCTTCTGACCCACTGCAACATAGATGCAACGAACCTGCTTGTTGACGTCGCCTGAAGCCCAGTTAGCTTTCTGGTTCAAAATCGCGTCAACCGCAATTGCGGTTTTACCGGTCTGACGGTCACCAATAATCAGCTGACGCTGACCGCGACCAATCGGGATCATGGCGTCGATTGCCTTGAGACCGGTCTGGAGCGGTTCGTGAACTGACTTACGCTGGGTAACACCGGGTGCTTGGAGTTCCAATGCACGGCGTCCCTCAGCCTTGATGGGGCCCAAATCGTCAATGGGTTGACCGAGGGGGTCAACTACACGACCGAGGAACTCGTCACCTACGGGTACAGACAGTACTTCACCGGTGCGGTGAACTGCCTGACCTTCTTCGATACCGGTGAAATCGCCAAGGACGATTACACCGATTTCACGGGTGTCAAGGTTCTGTGCCAGGCCCAAAGTGCCGTCTTCAAAGCGAAGCAGCTCATTAGCCATTACTGAGGGAAGGCCCTCAACACGTGCGATACCGTCTGATGCGGTTGCAACGCGACCTACCTCAACACGTTCTGCGTTGCCGGGTTCGTAAGACGCCGCGAAGTCATTCAGCGCATTACGGACATCATCGGCGTTGATGGTCAAATCGGCCATCTTGTGTCCTGCTCTCCTAATTTGTGGCTGGTATACGGTTTTATCAACGGTATACACAGACCGAATCTTGCGTGAGTGTTCTCTGACGGGTTGGTGATTATCCACTAACCGGTCGAGAACAAACCGTTGTATCTACTAAATCACCGTCTGCATCAAGACAGATGCGTTTGTTACGCTACTGCGCGATCGAGCTCAGAAAGTTTGGTTGAGACGGTACCGTCTACAATTTCGTCTCCGACCTGAACACGAAGACCACCAACAACCGCGGGGTCGATAGTGATATCGAGCTTAAGGTTCTTGTTGTATACCTTGTTCAGTGCGTTCTGGAGCTTCACGATCTGAGCCTCAGACAGCGGACGCGCCGCGGTAACACGGGCGATCCAGCGGTTTTGACGCTTGACGATGATTTCCACGAACTTTTGTGCGACGCGGGCTGCTGTGAGACCGCGCGGACGCGCGCCAGCACGTTCCAGCAGAAGCTGAGATTCAGGGGCAACGTTGGTGCCGCCCAGTGAAATCGCCAGCTTCTTTTTTGCTTCATTGCTTGCCCGACCATCGACGAGTGCTTCCTGAGCCTGAGCCGAAGTGTTCACAGTGTTGATGAAGATCAGCAGGTTGTTGACGACTGTCTCCAGTGCCTCAACTCCCCCGCGTGACTCTGCAGCAATAGCTGCTGACAAAGTTGCTACGGTTTCAAGAGCATCTGCCAAATCTCGTTCTTCGCTCCAACGCTGTGATACTGCTTCAGCCACAACGTTCAAAGCGGAGTCTGAGATTTTGCCTGCAAAGACTGCTTTGACGATTCCAGTGCGAGATTCAATCTCGCGGGAAGGATCAATTAGTGCTCGACGCAAGGTGCCATCGCGGTCGATAACATCAACGACTGCGAAGAGTTCCTCAGCCAGTGAAGCGGCATGCTGCGAGGCATTTGTCTGCAACGCTGCTTCAACCTTTTTCAGTGATTCAGTCGATACTCCTGTCATTACCGAGTAGCACCTACACTCTGCTGTTCGGTTTCAAGGTCAGCAAGAAAACGATCTACTACACGGTTTGAGCGTGCATCGTCGTTCAGGGATTCGCCGACAATCTTGCCTGCAAGAACTGTTGCCAGGGTGCCAACCTCAGCACGAAGTGAGGTCAACGCTGCTGCGCGTTCTGCTTCGATAGTCTTCTGAGCGTTATCGGTGATGCGGGTAGCTTCAACGGTTGCACGCTGTTTGAAGTCTGCAAGAATAGCTTCGCCTTCTGCACGAGCTTCTTCACGAATCTTCTGAGCTTCCAGACGAGCGCTTTCGAGCTGCTGGTTGTACTCATCACGAGCCGCTGCAGCCTCAGCCTGGGCCTTTTCAGCCTTGGCGAGACCGCCCTCGATAGCTTCTTTTCGGTCCTGATAAATTCTTTCGAACATCGGGACAACGAACTTGATGACGATGCCAAGGAGCAGCAGGAACCCAATGGCGGCAATGGCGATTTCCCAAGGGTTGGGAAAGAGGGGGTTAGCGTGACCCTCTGCAGCTGCCATCAAATGTGACATGGGGAATTTTCCTGTTCTCTAGTTGGTGTGGACGTGTTTGCTAATCAGACTAGCTAATCAGTGCAAGCACGAAACCGAGAACTGCGAGTGCTTCAACCAGCGCGAAGCCAACGAACAGCATGGGCTGCAAGGTGCGCTGCGACTCGGGCTGGCGAGCTACTGAGGTGAAGTAAGCTGCGAAGATGATGCCTACGCCAATGCCACCACCGATGGTTGCAAGACCGTAACCAATTGCGCTCAATGAACCAGCGATTTCCATTGTGTTTCCTTTCGATTGCATCTAGAACTGTTGTGTCTTCATGACACTGTATGTGTTGTGTTCTAGATGTAGTTTTGAGGGTTTGTTGACCCGCGGGTGACGGGTTGCTTTATTCTCCACGAAAAAGGTTTCTCGCGAGAAAATCTTTATTTAGTGACCTTCAGCGACTGCGCCCTGGATGTAGACCGCGAAGAGCAGGGTGAAGACGTATGCCTGGATAACCTGAATCATAAGCTCCAGGAAGAAGAGGAAGATACCCAGGAAGCCTGATGCCAGACCAACTACTGCGGTGGCGCCACCTACCTCAGTGACCAGGTAGGCAGTCAGCGACGAGGCAACCATCAAAGCGATGTGACCACCGAACATGGTTGCGAACAGACGCAGAGCGTGAGTGACAGGGCGAATCACCAGGTTTGACAACAGCTCAATCGGAATCAAGATAACAAGTAGCAACGGAGGAACGCCTGAAGGCATGGTCATATCCTTGAAGAACTGACCCAGGCCCTTTGCCTTGATACCGGCGACAATCCACGAGATGTAGGCGATGCCAGCAAGTGCGTAAGCGCTACCAGCGTGCGAGAAGCTGGGAAGCTGAAGGACGGGAATTGAACCGTAAAGGTTGTTCACCAAGACAAAGAAGAATGAGGTGAAGAGCAGGGGAACAAAGGGCTTGAAGTGGTGTACGCCAATCATTTCCTTAGCAATGGAGTTACGAGTGAACAAGTAACCCGATTCAGCTAGGAACTGTGCGCGTGAAGGCACCATTGCGCGCTTGCGTCCAGCCCACATGAAGAAGCCAGCAACAATGACGACCGAGAGCAGCACCAGCAGCATCTGCTTGCCGAAGCCAAACGAACCAATCTGGAAGAAATCGGGTAGATGCATATCATCCACAGTGGGCGGGGTGTATGCCGCTACTACTAGCCCGTTTGAAATCAAGGCAAGTTCCTTTCCTGCTACGCATGCTGCTGTTACCAGAGCAGACAGCTGTAAGTTTTATCAAGTTATGTCAGAGAAAATTATTTTTCTCGTTCTTGAGTGTGGGTCATGTGGTAGTACACCAAGTAGAAACCGCCAACGGCTCCTAAGAGAACTCCTACCCAGATAAAAAAATGAGTGCTAAAGAGCCTATCGAGGACAAAGCCTACCAAACTCCAGAAAGCAATCCCGATTACGACATAGATAAGTGTCATAACAGCACCCGATAGCCCTCCCCCAGCAACAAGTTGACCGGGTGATCTCAAATCGGATTTTCGGGGTTGATTATTCGGTTTTTTCATCTATCTCTTTCTTGCTTGTGCGTCAATCGAGTGAGAGCCATCATGGGCATCAAAGTATAAGATTCTCATACCCATGACTGTTTTCATCTCCACACTGAGCCAAACCACCACTGCGATGAGGGCGCCTACAGCAAGCCAGTTGTTTCTTAAGTAATCGGGAACAGGCACTGTCAGCAACACAAGCCCCAAGAAGGTTACTTTCGCGACGTATGCCAGCATCAGCGCCCTTACTGCCTCAGACATCGAACGACGCCCAGCAACAATGACAACCACGATTCCAACTGCAAAACAGATGTAGACCAGCGCAGCCCCCAAGCCGAAACTTAAAGCCGCGTTGATACCATCTACGATAATAGCAAGGATTAAGCCTCCTGTTACTACCCACAGGAAATATTTACTGACCTCGCGAAAAATTCGTAACCACGGAATATCAGAATCGTAGCTAGTACGCTGTGATGCCTTACTCATGTTTCTCCGCCCGACGCTTGAGAAGGTATGGGAGGACAAGGTAAAAACCAATCAGAATCAAAACCACCAGCCCGGCGCCCAGCGCCTGCTGCGTTTCAAAAGGCAACGCCACAATTGTGATGACAGAGACAACCAACGATAGGCCGTTGACTAATAGAGCACTTGCCACATGACTAAAGCCGTAGTCTGTAAGACGTTGGTAAGTGTGCGAACGGTGGGGTTTGTACCACTGTTCTCCGCGGAGGACGCGGCGTAAGAGAGTAGTGCCGGTATCTGCTAAGTAAATGAGCAGCGGCGAGAGAATGTACTCAACATAGATGCCCGAGAGAAAAGCACCCACCGCCATACAGGCAATGGCTCCACCCAGGAAGTAGGATCCGGCGTCCCCCAAGAAGACGTTTTTACCGGTACGAATATTCCAGGGTAAGAAGGCAAGATAACCGACGGCAAGGGCGGCACCGCCTACCATGAGCCATCGAGTATCAGTGCTGTAACCAGCGTAGGCATAAACTCCGCCCACAATGAAACCGTGCAAGCCCGAAATACCATTGACACCGTCCATGAAGTTAGTGACATTGATATAAGCAATGACGGCAATAACGCCCAAAGGAATCCACCAGATAGAAGTTCCCAAAACCAGGGTCAGACCGATGGTGACTGCCGCGCCCACCAAAAACTGAACCGCTAGTCGAGCAATGATTGGCACCCCGCGGAAGTCTTCACCCCACCCAAGCATGCCCGATGCGATAGCGCCTGCTAAAACAATGATCGCAATCGAGCGATCGACCGTCACGAGTCCCAGAACCAGGCTGATAAAAAAGGCGATAGCTACCGCGCAGGCAATTGCTAGCCCCATGCCACGGAAAACCGGTGTTGTGTGGGAAGAGCGGGCAGTGGGTAAATCAACCAGGTTCCAACGGTGCAACAAAGGACGCACCGCGAAAGGAAGCAGAAGCCCCAGCACACCGGCAATCGCAGCGGGTACCGCTAAGGTCATGATGTCGTGGTTCATGATTGCTCCTGTGATATTTCGGTACGGTGCGCCATCTTTTGGGCGTGAAGCTGACCTGATGAGTCACGCCCGTAGGTGCGGTCATCAAGATAGTGCTTGTACCACTTGGAGTAATCTAAGTGCTCAGGATCAAGCGGAATAGCGCGCGTGTGGGAGATAAAGGAGTTCTTATCGCTCACCCTGAAATCCTCGCTGCTACCAAACAGAACCTCGTCCCGTTTCTCTCCCGGACGCAACCCGGTCACGGCGATGTTCACGTCATAACGTTCGTAAGTTCGAATAAGGTTTTCAGCCACCCTGTAGATTTTGACAGGCTTTCCCATATCGAGCACCATCACTTCGCCGGGGGCACCGATTGCTCCCGCTGTCATCACTAGCAGGCAAGCATCGGGAATCAGCATAAAGTAACGGGTAGCGTCAGGGTCGGTCACAGTGATCGGGCCGCCGTCCATAATCTGACGGGTGAAGAGCGGTTTAATAGAGCCCCTCGATCCAAAGACATTACCAAAGCGTACTGATACATAGCGTTTGCCGGTCTGTTCCCCGTACCATGCGGTGAGCATCTCGGCGCTCAACTTTGACTGACCAAGAGCGGTTGTGGGGTCAGCAGCCTTATCCGTCGAGATATTAACAAAAGCTTCAACATTAACCTTAGATGCAGCTTCTAGTACGTTCTTGGTGCCCAATGTATTGGTTTTCCAGGCTTCTTCGGGGTAAGCCTCAAGCGCTGTAACGTGCTTAAGAGCGGCAGCGTGAAATACAACCTCAGGTTGACGTTCAGTAAATACTTTCTCCAGCGCGTCCCGATCACGAATATCAGCCAGCACCACTGAGGGGTCATTGAGGTTGGAGTCACCCCAGATAGTGTAGCGGGTCTCCATCAAAAGGGTCTCATCGCGGTCAAGCATCATCAGCTCAGCGGGCTCAAATTCATGAATCTGACGACACAGCTCTGAACCTATAGAACCACCGGCACCGGTCACCAGCACCCGCTTACCCGTAATGTAGGCTTTGATGTCTTCGGTGCGAATCTGATAATCAATCTTGCCGCGAATACCTTCAAGAATATGGCGGTTGACGTCTTTAACGCTCTCGTCATTCAAACCGGCAATATTAGAAATCATGTTCTTAACCCGGTGCACATCAACACCCAGCTCATGCATACGCTGACTAATATTGCTCAATTTCGAGTCTTTGATATCGGTCATTGCAACAAAGACCTTAGTTGCATGGTAGCGCTTGACCAGGGTCTCGAGGTCTTTGCCAGTACCCATAACAGCAACAGACTGGATGCGCGCATTACGCAAAGAAGGATCATCATCGACAATAGCTACCGGTCGGTAGGTCGACTTTGAATCCGACATCAAATTCGAAACAAAAGAACGACCCACAAAACCGCCACCGTAGACAATAACCGGCTCAGTATGTTCGTAAGAAGGACGATTGGTGTAATCCTCAACGATGCGTTTGAGATAGCGCATGACCATCATCAGCAGCAAGGCAAAGGGGAAGGCAATAAGAATGACAGAACGGGGCACGCTAATGTGCCAGGCGAAAAGCAAGAGCGCCAGTAGCATGAAGACCGTAACCGCTAGGGTGACGGGGTAAAGAATTTTGCCCTCGGCAAATGACCCGTAGGAGTAGCGTCCGCGGTAAAGACCGAAAAGCGCGCCCAGCCCAATCTGCACAATGATAGCGGTGAGCACCACAACGGTGATACCGGTGGGGTTAATCTGCTCCAGCTGACCGCCATAACGCAGGAAGAATCCCAGGGGCAGGGCAAGGCTCCATGACAGCGAGTCCAAGGCAATCTGAACGTACTGCCACCATTTCTTACGCTCGTAACCGGTATTTACCACGGGCAGGGTTGTTGTGTTGGTAGTTTCCATGTGTTTACCCTCCCTTCCTGAAAGTAGAAGCAAATGAACGACCAATCATTGATCGGTACAGGTTCTTTCGAGTACCAACCGGTAACGCCCGGTAAACCAGACGCACACTCAAGTTTTTGGCGGTTTGAATTCCTGTGAGGAATCCTCCGGTGTAAAGGCGATGTTGAAGTTCGAAGTCTTTTCGCAGCGCTTCGGTGCCACCCCTGCGCTCATAGGCGCCGGCTCCGACCCTGTAGCGCACCAAAGGTTGAGCCAGATTATCAAGACGATAGCCTCGCATACTCAAGCGTGCCCACAACCAGTAGTCTTCGGCACCTGTCACGTGTTCGTACCCGCCCACTGATTCCACCGCGCTTTTACGGAAAACGACGGTGGGGTGCATGATGGGGTTGCGCGAGCGCAGCACCCTGCGAATATTTTGCACCCCGGTGCATGCTTGGCGCACAGGCTGATCGGTGCTAGTGGTGCTTTCAAATTCAAGCATGGACGCGCCCAACACCGCTAGGTTACCCGCGGCGATACGCGGGATCTGTGTTGAGAAACGCTGCGGGGTTGAGACGTCATCAGCATCCGCTCGCGCGATGATGTCGTGGTTGCAGTAGCGCAATCCTTCGGTCAGGGCTGCGGCTAGACCTGCGTTCTCTGTCAGACGGACGAGAGTGATAGGGCAGGTGCTCCCCTGCTGGGAGCTGTGCATCCAGCGGTCGATGGTTGCTTCTACGTCTGGGGCAAGGAGCCCGTCGAGAACAAGGACCAGCTCGGCAGGCTTGAGCTCTTGTTCCACGAGGTTTGAGCGAAGCGATTCTTCAAGTTGCTCAGCGGTATCGGCACGGTAAACACTCATGAGCACGGTAAAGTCTGTTGCCACCGGGGCAAGTTCTACGGGGTGGGTGGATTCCAAGCTATAGAGGTTGTGCAGAACCTGCTCATTACTGCGAAAGCGAATCAGCGCGTCCTTGATTCCCTGAGCCAGGTACCCACCGTAGGTTTTTTTGTCAGTGGTGTTGAGCATGGTACTCATCCACAGACGTACAGTGGATCCCCCGTACAAGAATTTTTCAAGGGGGTTGAGGGTGCGGCGGCGGGTAAAGACCCAGAGCTTATTACGCACGTCATTGTAAAAACGCGGGCCGGGGGCAGCGTTAGTGGTACCGAAGGTTTTGGTGTGGTGTTTAGCCACTGATCCTTCGACAGATATTCCGTTGCTGTGGCGGATCAGCGCGGTGGAATACTCAAAATCGTCATTCCAGATAAAGAAGTCAGCCAGCGGTAACCCGTACTGGCGCATGACGGCAGCATCCATCATCAGAGAGACAAAGGAGCCAGAGCGAATGGGACGGGCGCCAACAGCTTGAGCGCGACGGTGGCGCTGTTCCCCCGCTGCGAACATAGTGCGCGGAGTATTCATAGGGTGCTCTTGGCCGTTATCCCACACCACCGTTGAGGCAACAACTGCAGGACGTTGCAAACGCACCGGGGCATAGTTGTACCAGGCTGCATACGATTCGCTCAAGGTATTTTCGGTCGGTTCAGTATCGTCGTCCATCACCCACACGAGATCAGCCTGGTGTCGTGTCAGCGCTCTATCGATGCCCACTGCAAAACCCCCGGCACCACCGGTATTTTCATCGAGTCGCACCACATCAACAGTGAGAGACGTTTCAAGGTTAACCAAGAAAGAAGGAGTATCGTCAGTCGAAGCGTTATCAACGATGACAACAGCATCAGGCACCTTCGCACCGTTTTCGATGCCTTGCAGGGTCAAGCGCAGCAGGTTAAGGCGGTTGTAGGTCACGACTACGGCGACCACACGATCGGGGGCAGTCATGACGTTGCGGGTGCTTGAAGTGACCGACACTGCCGGTTGCAGTTGATTCATCGAAGAGAACAGAGCCTTTCTGAAAATTCGTAGCTCGCAGCACCCTCCACTATGAAGGTGCGGCGAGAGACGACTATCTTAGGTAAGTTTACCGAAAGTCAGAGAAGACTTTGTTGCCTACTTCTACCTTTGTCCCCTCCGACTCTGATAAATCTTCGTGTTTTTAGCCTCTTCCTGTGTCACAGTTATAGGTGTGTACCTCAAAAGTGCTTATCAGTAAGCAGCACACCTATTTTTATAAAAGAGGGGAAGATACAACAGATGAGTTCATCACCGTGGAAAGTCATTGGAGCCAGCGGTTTCGTGGGGTCTGCCATTTTAGCTCGACTGCGAGCTGAAGGTACTGAAGCTGACCCTATTGAGGCTCCCCGCCTATCAACTCACGCAACCGATGCTAAAACCCTGATTAAAGAGGCACGACGGTTAGAAGCAATTATTGACTCTCTCGCAGATTCTTTTGCCGGGGCTGAAGTTGTTATTAACGCTTCTGGCTTAGCTGCCCCCTCACAACAAGATTTAGCGCCCCTAGTCGGTGCCAACGCCCTGCTCCCCGCTGTTATCGCTATCGCAGCTCAACGAACAGGCATCAAGCGCCTAATTCACATGAGCAGTGCAGCGGTGCAGGGCAACGTGGAAGTGCTTGACTCTACCCCCGTTACCCAGCCATTCTCCGCTTACTCATTTTCCAAAGCTCTCGGCGAAGAAGTTCTGTTGAACCTCGAACGTTTCATTAACAAGCAGGCTGCTGCAGGTGCTGCCCCCGGCTCCGCACACTCAGATTTCCCGGCAGCACCCGCGTCCGCCCCCGCAACGGTGGCACCGCATCATGCACTTGAGCTGTGCATTGTGCGTGCGACGTCAGTGATGGGCAGAGGACGGCGCACCACCGAGGCATTTGCCCGCTTTGCATCTTCTCCCCTAGCATCTGTCGCAGCAGGTAACCACCGCACCCCCATTGCCTCAAACTACGCCCTCGCTGAGTTCACGGTTAAGGTCGGTGCTTTCGACGGACATCTCCCCAGCATCGTTCTGCAACCCTGGGAAGGAGCAACTGCCAAGAGTGTGCTGGTGGATGCAGGACGCCGCCTACCCCTGCAGATTCCTGTCAGCATCGCCCGCGCCGCCGTTGCAGCCGGTTACGCTATTTCTGAAGCACTGGGTGACCGCTTTCAAGCACCCGTGCGCCGCATTGAGCTAATGTGGTTCGGGCAAGATCAAGACGATTCATGGGCACAAGAGCACCAGCTGATTCCCACCCCACGGGTGAGCGAGGTCTTGCGCGATGCGCACACAGCGCTGGGCAAAAAGCAGGACGCTCGGTTCACCAGCTAGCGAAAGCAGCGCGGTATCTAAGAGTTGCAGCACACACAGCCCATAAAAAGAGGGGATCGATGACTTGTTCAGTCACCGACCCCCTCTTTGCTATACCCGTGTTGAAGTGCGGTGTTCTACTTCTTAGTGCCGAACACCAGTGAACGCGCCGTATCAACAGAGAGCGGCTTGGTAACACCCTGAGCGCGCTGGCTCTCTACAAAGTGCGCGCCCTCAGTACGTAGCTGGTCCACCCCGCCCGTTGAGGTGCTAGCTCCCACCAGTTTGCTGAGATGGCTGGTGTTGCTGGGTGCAGACGCGCGGCGGGCAGGCTTGATAGGCTCGTGCTCAATCTCGTCTGCTACCTGAGCCGCAGAAACACTACCTGCGGTCGGTTCCTCAGCCATAGCTCGAGCGTCTAGTGCTTGTTGAGCTTCAATGCGTCGCTGTTCGTCCCACTGTCTTTTGGTTAAAGCACCGGGTGCCACAGAACGAATCTCGTCCGCGCCAATAGCGCCCTCACGCACAATAACCGGGGTTTCTCCGGTGCAATCAACAATGGTGGAGGGCATGACGTCTTTGGCTTCAACATCTTCACCGCGATTAACCGGGCGGATGCCTCCGTCCACAATCAATTCGACATTTTCACCCAGCTGGTCGGCTGCCTCGGCAGCAGTAGTTGCGGCAACGCGACCGGTTTTGTTTGCGGAAGAAACCGCTAGCGGGCCGGTTTGGCGCAGTAAATCAATGGTCAAATCGTCGCTGGGCACACGCAGCGCCACAGTGCCCTTGGTATCGCCTAAGTCCCAGGTCAGTGATGGCTGGGCATAGCAGATGAGAGTCAACGGACCGGGCCAGAAAGCATCGGCAAGAGCGCGCGCCTCATCACTGATATCATCGGCTAACCCAGCCAGGACCGAGCTGCTATAAATCAGCACGGGCGGCGGCATTTGCCGGGAACGTCCCTTCGCCGCCAGTAGCGCTCGAACTCCCCCTGCCGAAAAAGCGTCGGCAGCAATACCGTAGACGGTGTCGGTGGGAACAACAATTACTTTGCCGCCCTGCACAGCGGTAGCTGCCGCGCTAAGGGCTTCAGCGCGCTCGGCGGCAGTTTCAACAGAATAAATCTTTGCGTTCACAGCATCCATTCTTTCACGAAACCTTCAAAAGTTACTGACTCACGAAATCAGGTGCGGTTTATAGCCGCTCGTGTGGCGAGGTTTTCCCGCTAAATCATTTATAGATTCAACCTTCTCAAAGCCAACGACCGCGAACATAGCGGCGGCTAACTCCCGCTGAGTTTCAGCGTGTTCCATGACGAGGTACCCTCCCGGCTTCAATAATTCAAAGGCGCGCAAGGCTATCTTATAGGGAATGTCCATACCGTCTTCGCTACCACCGTAGAGCGCCATCTGAGGATCGTGCTCACGCACCTCAGGGTCTTTCGGAACAGCACCCGTTGGAATATAGGGTGGGTTGGTTGCCACCGCATCAACTTCTCCCAGCAAGTCCTCACACGCAACCGTTGCATCACCCCGGCGCAGATCGACTCCCAGCGGTTCAAGGTTTAGATGTGCCCACGCATATGCCTCTGCACTCAGCTCTACCGCGTGAACGGTAGCAGCAGGAAACTCCGTGGCAAGAGCAGCAGCGATGGCACCAGAGCCGGTACACAAATCAACCACCACAGGCTTACCTACACCCTGCGCCTTGAACCGCTCCAAGGCGTTCAGTGCGTGATCGACCAACAACTCAGTCTCAGGACGCGGGGTAAAAACTCCCGGTCCCACGTTCAGCTCCAGATGACGAAAGTAAGCAACACCGGTCAAATGCTGCAAAGGAACACGTTGGGCACGTTGACTCACCAGCTCCGCAAAACCGGGAGGCACCTGCGCTCCTGACAGAGCGAGCGCCTGCACACGTCCACGCGACACGCTCTCCCCCAGCTCAGCGCTCACAAGGTGAGCAGCCAAAAGCTGAGCATCAACCATCGCAGATTCAATGCCAGCAGAAATAAGAAAAGCGCCAGCCCGGCGAAGAGCTGAATCTAGTTCTTCACCGGGCTGTATCTGAAAATCAGTCACTGAGTTTTATTTCTCCTGGCCCAGTGCCTCAAGACGGTGAGCTTCATCCATCTCAATGGCAGACTGAATCACAGGCTCCAGAGCACCATCAATCACAGCGTCAAGGTTGTACGCCTTGTAGCCGGTGCGGTGATCGGCAATACGGTTTTCGGGGTAATTGTAGGTGCGGATGCGCTCGGAACGGTCCATGGTACGCACCTGAGAGGCACGGTGGGCAGCGTTCTCAGCATCAATCTGTTCCTGCTGGTGCGCCAGCAAACGAGCACGCAACACGCGCATTGCCGCTTCGCGGTTCTGCAGCTGCGACTTCTCGTTCTGCATCGCAACCACAATGCCGGTAGGCAAGTGGGTAATACGAACAGCGGAATCAGTGGTGTTCACTGACTGACCGCCGGGACCTGACGAACGGTAAACATCAATCTTCAAATCATTCTGGTTGATAGCGATTTCATCGGGCTCATCAACTTCGGGGAAGACCAGCACACCGGCAGCCGAGGTATGAATGCGTCCCTGCGATTCGGTCGCGGGAACGCGCTGCACACGGTGTACACCACCTTCATACTTGAGGTGCGCCCAAACGCCTTCAGCAGGATCATTGGAGTTACCCTTAATAGCTACCTGAACGTCCTTGTAGCCGCCCACATCGGTCATATTCGACTCGATGATTTCGGTCTTCCAGCCCTTAGACTCAGCGTAACGAGTGTACATACGCAGCAAATCGCCAGCGAAAAGTGAAGCCTCATCGCCGCCTTCACCGCCCTTAACTTCAAGAATGACGTTACGGCCATCGTCCGGGTCACGGGGAATCAGCAAACGGCGCAACTTCTCTTCTGCCGCGGGCAAAGCAGCTTCGAGCTCTTCGACCTCAGCAGCAAAATCGGAATCTTCATCAGCCATCTCCTGAGCAGCTTCGAGATCGCCCTTGATACCTTGATAACGGGTGTGTGCCTCTACGATGCCGTTAAGTTCGGCGTAACGACGGCCCAGTTTACGCGCTTTACCCTGATCGGCGTGTACCGCGGGGTCAGCCAGCTGTTTCTGTAGCTCAGCGTGTTCATCAAGCAGAGTCTGAATGGAATCAAACATTGTTCATGCTTTCTTGTAGATGTAAAAGGTGGCAGCCGCAGCAAACCACAAAAAATGATCGGGAATGAACCGGGTAGGGCGCTACCTTACTGAAGGGTGTATCAGCAAGGTAGCGCCTACAAACAGTGACGAACGCCGCCGGTTAATCGTGGTTCTTATTGAGCTGTGACTTCTGCACAGCGAGCAAGAACTCAACGTTTGAACCGGTCTCACGCAGGCGTGAGGTCAGCAGGTTCAGTGCCTGTTCCTGTTCCATACCTGCAAGGACGCGGCGCAGACCCCACATAATCTTGACTTCTTCACCAGAAAGCAGGTTCTCTTCGCGGCGGGTACCTGAGCCGTTGACATCAACAGCGGGGAAGATGCGCTTATCAGCAAGCTGACGTGAAAGACGCAGCTCCATGTTACCGGTGCCCTTGAACTCTTCGAAGATGACTTCGTCCATCTTTGAACCGGTCTCTACCAAAGCGGTTGCCAAAATGGTGAGTGAGCCGCCCTCTTCGATGTTGCGTGCAGCACCGAAGAATTTCTTGGGCGGGTAGAGCGCAGCAGAATCAACGCCGCCCGAGAGAATACGACCAGACGCAGGAGCCGCTAGGTTGTAGGCGCGTCCCAAACGGGTCATTGAATCGAGCAGCACAACAACGTCGTGCCCCTGTTCTACCAGGCGCTTAGCGCGCTCAATAGCAAGTTCAGCCACGGTGGTGTGATCTTCGGCGGGGCGGTCAAAGGTTGAGGCGATAACCTCACCCTTAACAGTGCGCTTCATATCGGTTACTTCTTCAGGACGCTCATCAACGAGCACCATCATCAAGTGAACCTCAGGGTTGTTGGTAGTAATTGCGTTAGCAATAGACTGCAGCATAAGGGTCTTACCTGCCTTAGGAGGTGAGACAATCAGACCGCGCTGACCCTTACCAATCGGTGCAACCAAGTCAACAACGCGGGTGCCCAGCTTCTTAGGCTCAGTCTCAAGGCGCAGACGCTCCTTGGGGTAGAGCGGGGTCAGCTTCGCAAAATCACGGCGCTGAGCTGATTCTTCAGGGGTCAGACCATTGATAGAGGTCAGCTGCACCAGAGCGTTGAACTTCTGACGTGAGTTGTTCTGATTCTCACCTTCACGCAGAGCACGAATAGCACCCACCACGGCATCGCCCTTACGCAGACCGTAACGCTTGACCTGCGCCAAAGAAACGTAAACGTCGTTGGGGCCGGGCAGCCAGCCTGAGGTACGAACAAAAGCGTAGTTATCAAGAACGTCCAAGATACCGGCCACAGGTACTAGAACGTCATCCTCTGAAATCTCGGGTTCATCGTTATCACCGCGACGGTTACGGCGTTCGCGGCGTTCCTGGTTGCGGTCGCGGCGATTGCGGTTGCGGCGCTCGCGGCGGTCGTTATCGTCCGGGCCGTTGTTGCGGTCATCGCGATTGCTACGGTCATCGCGGTTCGGGCGTTCTGACCTGTCGTACTTCTCAGACTTGTCTTCTGAGCGGTCTTCACGGTTGTTGCGCTGGGGGCGCTCACGGCGGGTACGGCGTTCAGGACGCTCGTTGCGGTTATTCTTCTCTGACTTCTCGTCAGCACCATCGTTGTTCTCAGTCTTCTCTGCTGAATCTGATGACTCGTTGGAGGACTTGGACGGCTGTGAAGAATCCTGAGTCTCTGTTGCCTCGCTGTTATCGTCGCTCTTTTTGCGGCGGCGGTCTGAGCGGGTACGGGTACGGCGGTTAGTTGTGTTTTCGGTGGAATCATCTGATGATTCTGCACCCTCACGAGCAACAGCGTCGGTAGAAGCATCCTTCTGCTCACCGCTTTCCTGAGTACCCTTTTCGGTTGCTGATTCCTGATTTTCAG
Organism: Rothia sp. ZJ1223; assembly: GCF_016900985.1. Taxonomy (NCBI): domain Bacteria; kingdom Bacillati; phylum Actinomycetota; class Actinomycetes; order Micrococcales; family Micrococcaceae; genus Rothia; species Rothia sp. ZJ1223. The sequence goes on from NZ_JAFEUT010000002.1 coordinate 167,647, forward strand.
CTAAAGCGTTGCTGGTGGCGCGGCGGTTACCGCGGCGCTTGCGAACGGGCTTAGCGTCCTCCGCTGTTACCTCGCCCTGTGATGCTTCAGTGTTCTGCTGGGTGTTCTCATCAGCAGTTTCTGATGCCTTTGCCTGAGCTGCGCGCTTGCGAGCAGGTTTTTCAGCAGGTGCCTGAGTTTCTTCGGCACGATCTGCGACGGAGGAACCACGCTGGTGGGCTGCAATAGCCTCCACCAAGTTTGATTTACGCAGTCGACGAGCGCCAACAATGCCCAACTGCGATGCCAAAGACTGAAGTTGAGCCAATTTCAGGCTGCTCAGGCTTGATGATTTGTTGTCGGTAATTTCCGCGCCAGTTGTCTGGTCGGTAGATTCAGCCACGAAGGTTCCTTCCCTCTTTATGTGGAAAATGTAGTGATATGACGGTGCGATTTCAGAAGACACACCCCGACATCGCTATAGCAAGCGATGTCTATTTGCGTAGCAATTATGTGTAAGAAACATAAAGCATAAACGTTCTTTGCCGGTGGGTGTCACCTCAGGCGAAATCCCAACACGGGCATGACATCCAAATTCAATGAACCGGGTGCCCGGTGCTACAAAGAGCGGGTGTTAGTGCCATGCGCTGACCACAAACTCATCAGCGGGCGTTTCAAATCAGCGGAGCGTGCGAACACGGCTATGTTTTTTCGCATGACCGATGCATTTGAAAGTTTATGAGTCAAGTGAGCGCATCAAGGAAACGCATCTACTCAGTGCGGTAGGTATAGATAATTATCTGTACACTGAGAACCGCACGCATAAACTTATAAGTGATATCAGATGCCCTCAAGAGTGAGCGCCTGTCTCAAGCACGTCAAGCCGGTCGCGTCTTGAGTCAAGAAACCAGCGGCTTACTGTGCTCTAGTAACTATAACACCTTGCGTATCAATTTCCACCGGCAGCACACGCCAGGTGAGACGGCGATCATGGTAGACCGAGGCAGGGGCGGTTGCCGCGAAATTCTCAATAGCCGCTATAACGGACGCGCGTTCTTCCTCGCCGCGGGCAAACACCATGACTGTGGGACCAGCACCTGAAATAACAGCCGGGTAGCCGTGACCGCGCAGAACCGCCACCAGCGCCGCGCTAGGCTTCATAGCAGTAGCTCGGTAGGACTGGTGCAGCAAATCCTTGGTTGCCGCCACCATAAACTCCGGTGAGCTGCTCAAAGCCTGGGTCAGCAGTGCCGCGCGTCCTGAATTCGCGGCAGCATCGCGGTGCGGTACGGTTTCGGGAATCAGACCACGAGCAACCTTGGTAGGCACCTCGTAATCGGGAACGGCAACCACGGGTTTGATTCTCTCATGCACGGCAACAGGTAGCGAGTGCCAGCCTTCCTCATCACCGTAAGAAATCACGAGGTTACCGTACAGTGAGGGCGCCACGTTATCAGGGTGCCCTTCCATTCCCGAACAAATCTGTAAAACAGCATCGGCATCAAGCTGAACCTCTTGGGGCAGCAAAGCATTCGCCGCCACCACACCTGCGACAATCGCAGAGGCAGATGACCCCATGCCCCGTGAATGAGGAATCTTGTTCTCAGCTTTCAAGCGCAAGCCGGGCAACTCGAAGAGCCCCACTGCCTTCCAAGCAGTCTGCATTGCCTTGATGACTAGGTGGGTCTCGTCGTGGGGAACCTCGTCTGAGCCCTCACCTGTCAGCTCAAATTCCAGTCCCTGTTCAATGCGGGTTACCGTCAGTTCATCAAAGTACGCTAACGAGACGCCCAGGGAATCATACCCCGGCCCCAGGTTTGCGCTTGAAGCGGGAACACTGACTGTGACGCTAGCACCCACCGGAATGATATCCGGGGAATACTGAGCCTCATCAGAACCATCAATCATAGGCAGAACAGACACTGAAACTTTACCTTTATCTATCAAAAACTATCGCGCGGACTATGCCGTTACTCGCCCTCAACACGAATGACGCTGGTAATCTTACGCACGGTGCCCAGCGCATCTACCACAGCCATACACTTGGTGAGATTCTCGTTGGTCGCGCGATGCGTAATGATACGAATGGTCGCCATTTTATTATCAGCGCTACCGCCGGTACGGGTCTGACGGATGGTCTGAATCGAGACAGAGTGTTCTGAGAAAATGCGGGTAATATCAGCCAGTACACCCAGCTTGTCATCAACCTGCAGACCAACGGAGAAACGCGAAACAACATTAGACAGGCTAGTTGCTACAAGGGACGCGTGGGAAGACTCAGGAATACCGGGACCGCCCAAGACCATGCGGCGGGCAATCGATACGAAGTCACCCAGTACAGCGGACGCCGTAGGTGCCCCACCTGCACCGGGACCGTAGAACATAAGCTCACCCGCGTTATCAGCCTGCACAAAAACGGCGTTGTAAGCATCGTGAACCGATGCCAGCGGATGCTCGCGGGGAATCAACATGGGATTCACTCGAATGTTAACGCCCTCACCGTCACGTTCGCACACTGCCAGCAATTTGATGACAAAACCATCATCAGCTGCCGCTTTAACGTCTTCGGCGCTGATAGAAGTAATACCTTCGATGTGAACATCGTCGATAGTGAATTCTGAGTGGAAGGCAAGGGATGCAACAATAGCTGCCTTGGACGCTGCGTCGTGACCCTCAACATCAGCGGTGGGGTCAGCTTCAGCGTAGCCAAGACGCTGCGCCTCAGCCAGCGCGTCCGAGAACTGAGCGCCGGTGGTGTCCATCTGATCGAGAATGTAGTTGGTGGTGCCGTTCATAATGCCCAAGACGCGGGTTACATGATCGCCTGCCAACGAATCGCGCAAGGGGCGAATAATCGGAATAGCACCGGCAACTGCTGCCTCGTAAGATAGCTGGGCACCGGTTTTATTAGCAGCTGCTTGCAGCTCCATACCGTGCTTAGCCAGCAACGCTTTATTACCGGAAACCACCGACTTACCGGCATTGAGGGCACGAAGAATACGAGTGCGCGCCGGTTCAATACCACCGGTCAGCTCAATCACCACATCGGCGGCGTCAATCAAAGCGTCCGCATTGGTTGTGAGCAAAGAAGAATCAATATCAACCTGGCGAGGGGCTGCAGTATCGCGCACAGCAATACCAATAAGCTCCACACCGGTACCAATACGCTGAGACAGCACCGAAGCGTCATCCATCAACATACGCGCAACCTGCGCGCCGACGTTACCTGCGCCCAAGAGGGCTACTTTGATGGGCTGGGGGTCACTCATAAATAAAACTCCGAAAAATCAGCTAATAACTCGTTGATGGACGATGTACTGATAACTCTAGCGGGTGAACCTTTTAGATGGCTCCCCCACTAGAGTTTGTGCTGCACTGTTACCGTATTACGGGCGCAGTACGCAGATGATGGTTCTAAACAATACCCATATCGCGCGCCAACATATCTTCTTCTGTCTCGCGGCGAACGATTTCGCGCGGAGCGTGCTGGGCACTGGTTGCTACCACACCGGGTTTGGTGAGGTAATTGTAGTTTGAGCTCAGCGCGAAGCAGTAAGCACCGGTAGCGGGTACTGCCAAGATGTCCCCTGCCCCCAGGTCTTCTGGCAGGTAAACGTAACGCACCACGATATCGCCTGATTCGCAGTGCTTACCCACCACGCGTGAGAGCACCTGGCTGCCGCGCGGGGCACGGTTGGCAAGGGTTGCAGTGTAGTCAGATTCGTAGAGAACCGGACGCGCATTATCGCTCATACCACCATCGACCGAAACATAGCGACGCACGCGAGTGTCACCGTTTTCATCCTCGATAGAGACGTTCTTGATAGTGCCAACCGTGTAAAGCGTAATACCCGAAGGACCAGCGATAGAACGCCCCGGTTCAAAGGAGAGGTGCGGAATCTTCATGCCCAAACGGGTGCAAGTATCAGCGACCATCTGCGCCAAAGACTGAGCTATTTCGGCAGCACCGCGCGGATGATCCGCCTCAGTGTAACCAATACCGTAGCCACCGCCAAGGTCAATCTCGGGCATAGTAATACTAAAGCGTTGGTTCATCTCGTGCATAAAGTCCAGCACCTTTTCAGCTGCTTTGCCAAAGCCGTCAGCCTCAAAAATCTGAGAACCAATGTGGCAGTGCAGACCGCGCAAATCAAGGGAAGGTTCACGGTGAGCTATCGCCACAGAAATCGCCGCGTAGCAATCATTGGCATCAAGACCAAGTTCCAGTAGGTCTTCCAGCGCCAGACCAGAGAGACCGCTCGTACCTTCTACCAGGGACTGACCGAATTTCTGATCTTCGTGGGCGGTAGCAATAAAGTCGTGAGTGGACGCGTGTACACCGGGAGTCACCCGAAGCATCACCGGGGCTACAACCCCCATCTTAGCGGCAACCTGAGCGATCAGCTGCACCTCAGGAACAGAGTCAGCAACAATACGACCCACCTTGTTCTCCAAAGCGCGGCGAATCTCAGCCACGGACTTGTTGTTGCCGTGCAAAGCAATGCGCTCCCCCGGGACCTGCGCACGCAGGGCAATACCCAACTCGCCACCCGAAGCTGTATCAAGGTTCAGCCCCTCTTCTTTTGCCCACGCAGCAACAGCAGTGGTCAAAAAAGCCTTACCTGCGTAGTAGACCGAAACCTCCGCACCAAAGGGAACAAACGCGCCCTCAAAGGCAGCGCGGAACTCGCGAGCACGTGCTCTGAAGGTATCTTCAGAAAAAACGTACTCGGGAGTACCGAACTCCTGCACCAGCTGGCTGACTTTTACGCCATCGACGGTAAGCTCACCGCTATCGTCACGGGCAAAAGAGGAAGTCCAGATACGGCGATCCAGTGCCTCGGGATGCTCCGGGTACGTCAGCCACTCAGGCTTGTACAAAGCTGCCTCAGCACCCATTTACATCTTCTCCGGCGCAGTAACACCCAACAGACCCAAACCATTAGCAAGAACCTGACGAGCAGCATCGTTGAGCCACAAACGGGTGCGGTGCAGGTCAGTAATTTCTTCATCTCCCTGAGGTGCAACACGAGAAGCACCGTACCAGCGGTGGTAAGCACCCGCCAAGGTCTCCAAGTAGCGGGCAACGCGGTGCGGCTCGCGGAAGTTCGCTGCCTCTTTGACGGTCGCCGGGAACTGCCCCAAAGCTGCCAACAATGCTGAATCGGCGTTGGAGTCAAGCAAGGACGCATCGAAAGAGCTACGCTCAACACCGGCGGCAGCAGCGTTACGCGCCACAGCACAGGTACGAGCATGCGCGTACTGCACATAGAAAACAGGGTTTTCATTTGACTGCTTGGTGAGCAAATCAAGGTCAATATCAATGTTTGAATCTACCGAGTAACGGGTCAGGGAGTAACGCGCGGCGTCCACGCCCACAATCTCTACCAGGTCTTCTAAAGTAACGACAGTACCGGCACGCTTTGACATACGAATGGGCTTGCCGTCCTTGACAAGGTTCACCATCTGACCGATCATGACCTCCACCATATCAGGGTCATCGCCCAAAGCCGCAGCAGCAGCTTTCAAACGTGCCACATAACCGTGGTGGTCAGCGCCCAGCATGTAAATTGCCAGGTCAGCGGGGTTCTCTGCGCGCTTCGTCTTGTCTTGGAAGTACGCAATATCGCCGGCGATGTAGGCGGCATTACCGTCAGATTTAATAACAACACGGTCCTTATCATCACCAAAATCGGTAGATTTCAGCCACCATGCGCCGTCCTTCAGGTAAAGGTTCTCAGACTCTTTGAGCTTCTCCAGAAGCTCATCAACCTTACCGTTCTCGAACAGGGAATTCTCGTGGAAGTAAACATCGAAATCCACACCGAATTCGTGCAGCGATTTTTTAATATCCTCAAACATAAACTCAACACCTGCGGCGCGGAAGCCCTCCTGCGGATCCTCAGATTCAAGGACGCCGGGGTTAGCGTCCATCACACGATCAGCGATATCGGTGATGTACTCGCCGCCATAGCCGTCTTCAGGGGCTGCCTCATTCTTCGCGCGTGCCAGCAGGGAACGAGCAAAACGGTCAATCTGGTTACCGTGGTCATTGAAGTAGTATTCACGCACAATCTTGGCACCGGATGCTTCAAGAATACGCGCCATTGAATCGCCCACCGCAGCCCAGCGGGTACCGCCCAAATGAATGGGGCCGGTCGGATTAGCAGACACAAATTCAAGGTTAATGGTTTTACCGGAAAGCTCATCATTGGTACCAAAGCTCTGCCCCGCCTCGACAACGGTCTTCGCCAGTTCACCGGCAGCAGCAGCATCCAACACAATATTCAAAAAGCCAGGGCCCGCAATATCAACACCAGCCACACCGGCAATCTGTTCAATACGAGCAGCAAGCAAAGTCGCAACCTCGCGCGGGTTTTTGCCCACCTTCTTAGAAAGCTGCAAAGCGACGTTGGTCGCCCAGTCACCGTGGTTGCGGTTCTTCGGGCGTTCAACCTTCACAGCAGGCAGTTCAGTGCCGTCCACCAGGGTCAGTTCACCCTGGGTAATAGCCTCATTAAGGCTGTTTTCAATAGCAAGTGATAATTCTTCGGGAGTCATGCACACCAGTCTACCCAACCCCCGCCAGCGCACACAGCCAGCGCTTAGTCAATGAGACGAAAAAGTGATAGGATGACGGGTATTGTTTGGGGTTTTCCGAGCAAGATGCCCCCGTAGCTCAGCTACGCGTTGATTTTCCGAGCGAGCGAGGAAACAAAAATCAAGGCGTAGAACACAGTGAAAGCTGTGACATCCACTGAAGCTACGGTGGTTGATACAAAAACTAAATAAGCCCCCGTAGCTCAGTGGATAGAGCACAGGTTTCCGGTACCTGGTGTCGAAGGTTCGATTCCTTTCGGGGGTACAAACATTCCCAGTGTAGAAATTTCTGCGCTGGGATTTTTATTTCCAAGTGAGGAAACAAATTTTTGCAGGCAGAAGCAGTTTGCATTGAACCGGTAGCTGCCCGCACCTCAGCGATTTGTGTCGGATGGAGGGGTAGGCTATACCCTATAAAACTTCTTGCCGTTTCAATGACAAAAGGCTTTTATGGCAACTGCTACTCACTCGGGGTTTTATACCGATCATCGGGATACTTCACGTTCCTATGATTTCTACCCGCCGCTTTCTGTTTCTGTTTCTTCGCCCGCTCCTCTGCTGATTTATATTCACGGCGGTGCTTGGCGTTTTGGCGATAAGGAAGTTGCCCGGTTCTCGCCCTCCGGCGTTCATAAACTACGCATCGAGTTCACTCAGGCTGGGTTTGCGGTAGCTTCCATCAATTACAGGCTCTCGCACGAGGCGAAGTTTCCCGCGCAGCTACACGATGTTAAAGCAGCCGTGCGGTTCTTCAGAACTAATGCTGAGCACTTCAATATTGATCCTGCACATATTTTTGCCGCCGGTGGCTCCGCTGGGGGTCACCTCACCATGTTGCTAGCGGGTACTGCTAATCACTTAGATAAGTACCTTGAAGGCGAGAAAGCCGAGGACGCGCCCTCTTCTGCTATTACCGCGGGTCTCAGTATTTACGGGGTCAGCGACTTACGCACTATTTTTGACGACCGCGTTGCGTTAGGTATGCCCTATGACCACCCCGAAGATGACGGTGCTGAATGGCGTCTACTGGGCAGCACCTACCCTGCTCCCACCGGAACTGCGGCTGAAAAAGCGTGGGCGAGCGCGCATCCACTTGATTATGCCCAAACTGCCACCACCGGGTATGCCCCGCTCTATTTGATTCATGGAACCGGAGATACCTGCGTGCCGTGGAATCAGTCCTCGAAAATACACAGTGTCTTGCAGCGCCGCGGTATTGATACGGAGTTAGTGCTTGTTGACGGTGCTGAACACGGCGATTCTGCTATTTACGCCGATGCCCACCGCCTTGAGCGGGCGGTGGCGTGGGCGCAGAAACATATCGAAGAGTAAAGAAATCATAAAAGACTACCGGAAGCACGGTGGATTCCGGTACTCAGTTGTATTTCTTCATGTACACCCCTGGCATGGTGCTTTCGCAAGCAGAGAGCCTTGATAATGTGTGAGGTTCTCACTTTGAGAGCAACGACAATATCGTTGAAGTGTACGTACGCAAACTACGGCAGAAGATTGACGTGCCCTACGATTCAGAATTACTAACAACAGTGCGGGGTGCCGGCTACCGGCTCTCTCTATAGCCTGCCGAATCCAAAAATCCAAAAAAGAAAAAGCTCGGGCACTCACTACAGTGAGTGCCCGAGCTTTTCTCATGGTGGAGCCCGAGGGGCACGTGTTGGACTCGTTCTCACGCGGGATCATTTGCTGCTGGTTGCGTTAGCAGAGTGAGGCATGGTCGTTTCTGCTCGTGTGCGAGCAGAACTAGAAAAACTCGTGCAAAGGTAGTCAAATCGCGGGATTTGCACTAGAATAGTGGGTGCCACGCGGGGAGGCGAAGGCACCGGCCTCACTTAGAAGTGAGGTGAGGATTGCACGTGAGGGACCTTATCGGGGAGATGTACCCCGGAGACGCCAGGATCGGTCTCACCTGGCGCGTGTGGTGGGCGTTAAAGCCACCATGTAAGGTTCAGGAATGGCTACGCCAATCACCCTTTCTCCGCCCGTTCTGTACTCGTTGAGAGCTCTCTCCGAGGCAGGCTATGGGTCCGTCGAGACGCTCCATCGCGCGATCCATGAGGGTCGCCTTGAGGCTGTTCGCGTCGGTGGTCGAGTCAAGGTTTCTGCTGACGCGCTCGACGATTATCTCCGCTTGTCTGCCGAGCGCTACTCCCGTGATGGGGGGGGTGCGCGATGAGCTCACCTCAAAGAAATCGCCCCGGCACCGCTGAGGGTACCGAGGCTTATGATTTGCTTACTCACCAGTTTACCACCCCATCTCTCACAAAGGATGAGGAAGACAATCTTTTACCTCCGGTGAATCAGATCATTGCTGATGAGGTAGAGCTGTTCTTTAACACCTGGGATCAGTCCAAGCTCACCGCTGCTGAGGTGGAGCTCTATCTACTGAACAGAATCAATAACCGTCTGCTCTCTGAGAACGCTGTGAACAAGCTCAAGGGTGCTCGTGCTTACCGGACCATTCAGACGTTTACCCCTGCGGTGATCGCGACCTGCATCCTCAAGCGCGAGATGCCCTATACCGGCCTGCTTGGTGAGTCTGAGGCAACGGCAGCTCTCGTTACGTATTGCAATAACGGTCCTGATGAGGGTCTCTACGTCCCCGCCGAGCACCAGATCCGTCTCCTCGCTCGCGAGTACAACTACTCGATCTCGCCTCGGGAATTGAACGCTGTCGTTGAGCTCGTCAAAGACTCAGTGCCGCTTCTTACTCCCAGTGAGGACGGGGATTTCGTCGCCCTTGCGAACGGCCTTTTTGACCTCAACACGAAAGAACTCCGACCGTTCTCGCCTGGGATCATGCTCACAAGCAAGGCCTCTGTCGCCTTCAACGAGGAGGCGACTACGTGCCCGATCATCGACGGCTGGAGCGTGGACGAGTGGATCAGGGAGCTCGCAAACGACGCCCCCCCCCCCGAGGTCGAGCAGCTTTTTGGCAAATCATCGCGGCTCTCTTCCGTCCCGGTCATGCCTTCAACAAGGCAGTGCTGCTGTACTCACCGACCGGATCCAACGGAAAGGGGACACGTTCGTTGAGCTCCTGAGGAACCTCGTCGGAGCGGAGCGGGCCGCAACGCTCTCGATCTCCGACTTCGGCGGGCTGTTCCTGCCGGAGACGCTGCGAAGCGCGTTCTGCGTCCTCTCAGATGAGAACGAGGTCGGCGACTTCCTGCGGCGAGCCGAGGTGTTCAAGGCCTGGGTGACGCACGACTGGATCCGACTTAACGTGAAGTACGGAAATATGAGCGATATCAAGGGTCGAGGCCTTTGCGTTTTTTGCGTCAATGAGCTTCCGTTCTCCAAAGACAAATCTGAGTCTTTCTATCGTCGCTTCGTCGCGATTCCGTTTCTCAAGAGGTACGTCGGCGCGGATGAGAATACGTCGATTAAAAACGATTACGTGAAGCGTCGCGAGGTTCTTGAGTACGTCGCTTATAAGGCATTGACGATGCCTCTTTTTGACGCGTTCATCACCCCTGCTGTCTGTGACGATTTGCTCGGTGAGATCCGTGCGGAAAACGATCCCGTCCTTCAATTTGCGAAAGAGTTCTTGCCGCAGTTCCGGTGGGATCTCCTGCCGTGGAAGTTCTTGTACGCGGTCTACGCCGCCTGGATGAGCAAAGAAGTTCCATCAGGTCGCGCTGTTAGCTCCTATGAGTCCAACAAGAGAATGACCGCGTACGTCGAGGCAACGCCTTCCTGTGGATGGACGGTTCCGCGCGGCAAGATCCTTGGCGAAGAACCGCTCGCTATCGAGTACGGCCTGTCCAACTGGTTCAGTATGACGCCGGTTGGCGGCTCGATCCGCAAGATCGGCATCCCGCACAACATGCCTGTATCAACCCGTGGCCTGTTGCGCGCCAACGTCGTTGTCACTGACGACGACACCGATGGGTTGACCGATACAACACGAAAGGAAATGAGCACGGCTGGGCTCTCAGAAGCTCTCAGAGACCCGTACAGCGGTCGAAGAGTCGCTCAACTACCTCAACGAAGCTAGGCGGGATATCGAGCAGATCGAACTCCGCGTAACGTCCGTCAGAATCGCCAGGCTCTCCCTGGCTGTGCTGCCCTTGTTTGCCTCGTTGCTCCTGGTCGGCGGTCTCGTCTGAGGCCTGGACATTGTGTTCGGTATCGGGCCTTTGTTCGGATGGGCCTGGGGATCGTTTAGTGCCGCCTCTGTGTGGTGGGCAAAGGCGTTGATCGCCGTGGGCACCCTCGGTGGTGCTGCGCTGTTCGTCTGGGTCGTGCTCAGAGTGAGCCAGTGGATCTACGAAGAGTTGCGATAAGAGAGGAGGTGAGAAAGATGATGAAACCGGTGATTGGGACGGGCATCAAGCTCGGGAAATCTCGCGTACAGGCTGACCACTCGAAGCGCGCTGAGCAGCTCGACGGCAAAGTTCGCGAGGGCGAGGACGTTGCTGCCTATCAGCGCAGGGTTCTAGGCCAGATTGAGAGCTTGGACTGGGGCTCGGAGAGCGAGGGTGATGAGCCCGAGATGTGAGTGTGAGAACAAGACCCCGGTCACCTCATCGGTGACCGGGGTCTTTCTATAGGCAATAGATGGCCACGAAGGCACCAGGGTTCTTTCACGGGCTCAAGGCGGTCACGAAAAGAACCGCAGCAGCGGGCACTTACTTGGCGGTTCTATGGGGCGCTTTTAGGGCGTTTCAGGGCTTGTCTGAGATATACAGACGCTTACCAAGCGCCGAGGCGACCTTCTCCAGCGTCCCGGTGGAGATGTTCACGCCAGTCTCGACACGAGCAATAGTCGGTCGAGAAACATGGGCTCGGTTGGCAAGCTCTGCCTGGCTCCACCCGAGAGCACGCCGGGCATCGCGCACGTCCTGGCCAACACCGCGTGCAGGATTGGGTTTACGGCTCATTGAAGATCACCGAGGACGGGCGCGAGGGAGCGCTCAGCACGCACACGCAAGGCGCGTCCGTAGGCGCTCATGCCCTCCCAGTCCACCACGTCCTCGCCCTCAGTGCATCAACCCCCGCGCGCGATGATCCTTCGGGTCAGCGCTGGTGGCCATCGCCTCATACTTACGCACCGAAGACTTCGAGAGCTCTAAGCGCAGAGCAAGCACTTCTTTCATGATGGGGTCGGTGGTGGCTTCCAGGGTGTCTTGGACTTCCTGCTTACCCATCGACCCCATAGTGACGCCGCGTTCATTGGCCCAGTCTTTGAGCTGCAACGGACTATTCGGATTATCCAACCCCGTCAGCTCGCTGGAGCGGGCGAGGTTCTTCTCCCGCACCTGCTTATCCAACTCAATCGCTGCATTGGCTAGGTCGAGGTCAAGGTGGATGCCTCGATCGTTGATGGTCTGGTCATCCCAGTACTCACGCCACACCTGCTCAGGCAACGGGAACGGTGAGAGTTTGGCGTGCAGTTCCAGCTCGGCCTCAACATCCCGAGCGTTGTAGGTCTTGAACTCCTCCCACTTATCTGGCGCTTGACCGGGGAGGTTTCGGTTCAGACCGTTGTTAAGCAGTGAGGGTTTGGCTGGGACAGAGAAGAAGCGGATAAGGTCCTTGCCGGTGGATAGTTTCCCGGCGTTCAACTTCAGCGCTTTGGATACACCATCGAGTGACAATGGCAGTCCAAGGGCTGCTGCCCACACCATGTGACACCGCCAACCCACAGGCTGCAACTGCCAATCCAAATGTGCGGAGAGGCAGGTGCGCTCAAAAGCCGCGTTGAACGCCCACTTCGTGATGCCCGGATCATCCAGAGCCGCCAGCACGTCAGCGGGGATTGACTCACCACTAGCAATGTCGATGGTGTGTACTGGTCCGGCGTCCCAGGAGTAGGACAAGAGGAGGAGTTCGAAGGTGGGGTCTGCCGCGTAGCGGTACATGCCCGCCTTACCCAGGTTGATTTCGCTGAAGGTTTCGATGTCGAGGGTGAGGGATGTGTGGTTTGTGGTCATTGATTGACTCCAGATTTGGATACGAAAAAGGAATGCTGTGACAGGGCTGGTTTGTATGTGGGAATCTGCATGCAATTTCGAGCCCTGAAAACACATGTGCCGACATACAGATTTCTCTATGTCGACAGGGGCAACTGTCCTAAAACACCTGGGTTTCAGGGGTAAACGGGCTAGGAACATACGGAACTTGGCTGGTTTCGACGGCTTTAGACGCTTGGTTCGCATGTCGAAATCTGTATGCAATTTGGATGCTGAAAAACATGCTGCCCAATGATGTGTCGACATATCCCAACAGATGCCGACATACGATTTTCCGCATGTAGGCAGAAGGCGCATACGGGTTTTCACTGTCGCCATCACTGCCCGCACTCCGACATCCCCAACGCCGGGAAAACCGCGTATATTCACCCCAATTTGGCCTCGCAAGTCCTGTTTTCTTGGGGCTTTTGTGTCTGCCCGGACTGTCGTTGCAGGGCAACATACGAAACGGCATATGTGAATAGGAGCGACATACAGATTTCCATATGTCGCCACAGGGCACACACTATTTTCCGTATGCGGCTAGAGGGTGCATACCTTTTTCTGTATGCCGATAGAGGCGACATATGGTTTTTCGACTGTTGCCCCGGCTGGGATGTGCCGTTGGGGTGTGGGGCGAGAAAGGAATGATTCTCTCAACGCCCCACACCACCAAAGCGCCGCTACAGGTCAGGAGAGGAAGTCATCCCCACCAGCAGGGGCTGCGAATGGGTCGGTGAACGGGGTGAACTCCGCCTCCGCACTCACGCGGCCGCCCAGGGGTTCGCCATCGCGAATCTTTTGAATGTTCCGAAGCCCGCAGGCCACGCCCTTGTTTCCGTTGGTGTTGAAGGCGTAGAAGCTCAGGGTGACTCGGGCGTAGACGCCGGAGTACATCTCCGAGCGCTCAATAATGGGCTGCACGTTTGCGTCCACGATGCCCGGCTGGGTAGTGGAGTTAGCGTTCACGAACATGGCACCTTGGTAGGCTTCGTCGTCACGCTCTATATCCCCGTCACGCAAAGGGAGTTTGAGGGCTCCCTTGGGTGGGATTTTGCCGCCGAACTTACCCACACCCTCCTTGATTGCGGCATCGATAGCCGCCTGAATCTTGTTCAAGGTGTCGGTGTCAGTTTTGGGGATGATGATCGAAGCCGAATACTTCGGCTTACTGCCCTGAATCGATTTGGGCTCCCAGCAGTTCAAGTACGAAAGACGCACGATGCCGGTCATCACGATCTTGGGGTCGTTGGTTGTCATTTGTTGTCTCCTTGTTTAGAAATGGATCCTGTGGCAGCGGTGTTGCTGTCATCAGGTTGGATTGGTGTGAACTCATCAGCCGCCGTAGCGATGGTGAGTTCGGGTCTTGGGTCACTAACCGGAACCAGTGAAGGCTTCCCAGATGGTTTGGTGACGAGGTCAGCGAAGAGTGTCTGGAAGGTTTTCTTGCCCACCTGCTTTTCCAAAGCGGCCGGGGATTTGAGTTTCTTCTCGTAGACCTCCAGGCCTTGGCTTTCACCGATCTCCGCCACTGCCGTCTCGTCTGTGTATTTGCGTAAGGCGCGGCCGGCGACCACCTTGAAACCCTCAAACCGAATACCCTGATTGAGCACCGCGCTTAGCGCGTAGGACTGGATGTCACCAGCCCATTTGGTCAGTGCCGGGATTTGGGTGAGGATGCCCGCGATTTCCTCAGTTGTGAGGGTGTCGGGCTTAGCGAACTCAAACTTGGCAAGCTCCAACTGGGCCTCGGCGCGGGCGCGGCAGACGTTTTTCGCCTTGCAGTACCCACACCACTCCCCCGCCCGATACTCACCCTCACCAGCCAGCGCTTTTACAGCCGCAGGCTGGATAACCTCCACTGCCCACTGCTCAAGGGCTTGGGTGGTGATGGTTTCTGAGAGCACTGCTCCGCGCCGGGGTTGGAAGATGGTGGCGCGCACGTGGGTGAAGTCGTAGAGCATCCCATAGGCCCGGAAAGCACCCAGGGCATAGAGCCTTAACTGTGGGTTGCCTTCGGCCTGGACTGGGTTGAAGCCGTACTTGAAATCAATGACCTCAAGTACCGGCTGGCTCAGGATGATGCAGTCGGCAGTCCCAAAAGACCCCGCCACATCAGCCGAGAGATCCAGTTCCTGCTCCACCATCACCCGCGCACCAGGGAACTCCTGTCTAGCCAAGGCAAGACGTTCAAGCACATAGGTGACGTAGTCATCGGTGTGCTCTTCCATCTCCCCATCAACCAGGTCCAAATCAGGACGCAGGTTCGGGTGCTGTTGGAGGGCTCGGCGCAGTTTATGCTCGGCCAGAGCGTGAGCCACTGTGCCCTCCCTTGTGGCGTCCGTATCCTCATTCGGAAACTGGGACTCCAAAGCCAAGGACTTAGTGCAGTTAGTCCACTTGTGTGCACCTGAGGGTGAGGCGCACAGGTTACTTTGTGACTGCTGGTGAATGTCCCACTTGTGTGCACCTGAGGGTGAGGCTTTCGCGTGACGATCAGGCATCAGACTAGCTCCCTAGCCTTAGCCAGCAGCCACCCATAATGCTCAGGAACCACCTCGCTAAGTTTCTCCACACCGGTCTGGCGAATCAGGTCACGCACCTGATCGGTATGGCCGGCATGAGAAATATCAGCTAGCTGCCCGCGCAAATCATCCAAAGACAAAACCGGAGCAGCAGACTCAGCCACGGGTTCTTCGACTGGCGCTTCCTGTGCAGTGTCAGACCCGGGTTCTTCGATTGGCGGGTCTTCCATCGGAACTTCCTCGGCAACCTCATTGACAGATGCTGGGTTTTCCAACCTCGCGGCCGCGATAGGCCGCTCACCAGGCATGCCGGCGTGCTCTTCGATACCATCCCAGGCCATCTCCTCAAGGGCCGCCGCAATGGTGGTGGCGGCCTCGGCCATCAGGTTCAGGCCGTGAATCAACTTGTTCGCACTACGCACGTTCATGCCACCTCACCACCATCAGCCATAACACCAACCGCTTTGGCGAGAGCGGTCAGGTCCTCGTCCACAGTGGTGACAGTGATGTCCTTGACCGCATCCCCAGGGGTAAGCAGCATCAACTCCCGCACATCCCCAAACAAGAACCGCAGCACCCGCTCACGGATACCCAGGCGTTTAGCGCGCAGTACCTTGCCGCGTACGCTCGAATGATTGGTACTCACCCGGATTTTCAACTTCTGTGCCATCTGGCAACTCCCATATCTCCTTGAGCAAAGGAGCCTCAAACCATTCCCACCACAGCGGTGGGTGGTCGTCCCTTGCATAAGGAGGGCTTCCAGACGCACGGGTTTATAACCCCCACAATTGCGGTTCATGACAGCTGGGCCTCCAGGCGAGCAATGGCACGCTTCAAAATGCGGTTAACCATCGGCTGTGAAACACCCAGAAACCTGGCAACCTCACTTTGGGTGTAACCCTGAATCTTTACCGCCACCAGTACAAGGCGCTCTCGTTCAGGCAGGGCATCAATCGCATCCCAGATGCGTGACCCGAATAGACTTTCAATGACGGGGTCTGTGTTGCCGTGACCGGCGAGGTAACCGTGGGAGTCCACTTCGGTCTCAATCAGGCTTTCTTCTTCATGAGTGGGGTTGCCGGTGGTGTTACGCACCCACTTCTTCGCCTGGTTGTACTCAGGTTTAGAAATCTCCTCTTTGAAGATCTCAGCCACAGCGCGCCGCTGAACCCCATCAGGGTTGTCAGCTGTGTGGAGGCGGTGGTTGTAGTCGTTTTCGATGATGATCTCAGCCTCATCAGCACTGATCTCAAAAGTCTGCTCCCGATACGTCCGGGAGGGATGAAAGCTATCCTTTTCGAAGCGGATCGTGATGGGCTGGCGGCCAGTGTTGTCTTGCGACATGGCGGGGTTTCCCTTCTGGTGAAGGGAGACCCGCGTGGGGCGCTACAAGGTTCGAAGACGGTCGCTAAAGGCACAGAAGGCGGACCCCATGCGCCACCCAGGGTGGATGTGCATGGTGTCCGCCAAGCGCTTAGCGAGTCTCCGTATGAACTTGTTTTCTGTGTGCGGCCAAGCCGTACGCTTCCTGGCCGAGATACCGGCAACCGAAAATTGGTGTCATGTGGACGTGTCGAGCCGGTTCATGTCAGCACTCGGTGCTAACATCTGAAGAAGTTCTTCACGTTCGCAGTGACGCCGGTGGTCGTGGCATCTGGTTAAAACACTAGAAATCGCCCCCGCGTCAACCGTGAGAAACCGTGAGACCAAACCGTGAGAAACCGTGAGACTTTTCGGCAAGGAGGTCGAGGTGAAGTTCTTCGAACTTGCCCAGTGCCTCGAACCTGCTGTGCCTGGAGGGCTGGCACGCGCCCCGTACCTGCGTGAACTGATCTCGATGTTCACCACCGTCACTGAGGCCGATTGGGCTACCCGCAGGGACCCCTCGTCTTTGCCTAGCGACTCGACTCTGGAGTCGATGTATTCGCGCGACGCAGCATTTCCGAAGAAGCTGGCTATGGCGATGTGCGCCAAGTTCGACGCTGAGACACTCATTCGTGCCATGGATGATCTCGACCTGGCCGTTCAAGAACTCATCGCCACCAACATCGAGGCATACGGTGAGCACATTGATCTTGAAGACTTCCCCTACGAGGTCACCGAACTGCTGGTGCGGATTTTGCATGACAAGGCTGGACTGCAAGACAAGATTGCCCAACTGGTACGTCAAGCTCGAATCACTTCGATGCGGGTGAGATATGAGAAGCTACTGCTGGCACGCTCTCGGGGATGCACTAATTGCCAGGCCCCTCAGTCGGTGAAGTCTCACGGTTTCTCACGCGACTCCTACGACATCGTGTTCCTCGATGACACCGATGAGGTCGGGCCGGACGATTTTGCGGTGCTGTGCAAGGGATGTGCAGAAAAATACGACCTCGCCCACACCAGTGCAGACATCACACAACTACGGAAGCGCAACGCTTCGCTACTTGCGGCTGAGAGTGTGGATGCCGGGCTCGCGCCCTTAGGACTGGAAACAAAAATCACCGCGCTGCTACGCGTGATCAACCAGCTGCCTCTGGATGAAATCGTTCCCGATCCTGGCTACAAAGTGCTGCCCCTACAGGAAAAACTCGACGATGCATCCCTGATTCGCTCCTGTAGGGACTCGATGGCACTCTACGAAAAGTACGTACGAAAGGAAGCCCAAACGCTCGACAGCAGCGGCGCGCTGGACTTTGAACTGATGCGCCATCAAATCGTTAGCGCCTGGTTCACGATGCGTAATAGTGGAATGAGCCAGTACCAGATCGCTCAACGGCTCAGCCAATGGATCGACGAGCGCACCAACATTGGTCCCTACGCCTGTCAGGTGCTAGTGGCGTTCATGATCCAAATCTGTGACCTGTTTGCACCGAAGAAGGTGCTGTCAGCATGATTCGACTACCCAGCAAGCTCTATCAGTTCAATGAAAGCATCCTGGCTGATTTCGTCACGATTCTGCGATACCTCGATGAGGACCCAATCAAAGTTGAGACCCTCCATGCCCGCCTGTTGCCCACGATGGCCACGGAAGACTTCATTGATGCCCTGGCTTTGCTGCTGACTTTGGGCAAGGTTGAACTTGATAATAGCGAAGGGGTGATTCACCGTGCTCACTAGGTTGTGGTCACCGGCATTCAAGAACAAGGGCAAAGACCGTCCGGTCATCAAGTTCCATGCGGGTTTGAATATTGTTGAGGGCGCTGACGGGGCACAAAACTCCATCGGTAAGTCCACGTTCCTCGAGATCGTCGACTTCGTCTACGGCGGTAAAGACTTCCTCAAATCCGACGCGGTCACCCTCCCGCAAGCCGTCGGACACCACACCATCTTCTTCACCCTGCGCACTAAAGGGACAGACCGGCATTTCTGCCGCGACACCTCATGGCCCTTCCTCATCACCGAGTTTTCTGAACCCACCTGGCAGAACGCCATCGGTGATGTGGCGCTAGATGACTACATGCAGTTCCTACTTGAGGCCTACGGCCTAGGTGACAGTGGTACTAGCTGGCGCAACCTAGTAGGACGCTTCTCTAGGGATGACGAATCCGACCTTGCTTCCCTTGATCATCCTTTGGCAGCAGCCGCTAGAGAAAGTGACACTGCAGGTGCTGGTGCGCTGCTGCGTCTCTTCGGCGCCTACGAGGAAATCGAGACCATCCAAACCCGCTACAAGGAAGTCAGCAAAGAGGTCACCACCCTCGATGCGATGGTCAAAGGCCACTACTCCAACTACGTCAAACTGCGGACCAAAACAGAACGCAACAACGCCGAAAAAGAACTTACCCAAACACGGGCTGCTACAAGGACAATGCGCCGGCAAACCGATCTTGACCTTTTCGAGAATGAACGCAAGGCCCGTGAAGAACGTCAACTCCTACGCGCACAGCTACGTCCCCTGATTGAGCAACTCAATCAGTTACATGGAAAACTCAACGTGGTTGAAGCCACCCTGGCGGGACGCACCCGCATCACTACCAAGGATCTTGAAGAATTTTACGAGTTCTTCCCCGACGCCAACCGGGAACGCCTCGAGACCGTGGAGTACTACCACCACGAACTCACCGGTATCCTTACCGAACAGCTCAACGAGCAACATCACCTCTACAGGACCCAAGCTGCCCAGCTTGAGAGTGAAATCCACGCTCAGAAGGCACGCATCGTCGCCCTAGGCCAGTCCGTCCAGCTCGACGACGAGACCTTCAATGAATCCTTGAAACTGGGCATCAAAATTAAGCAGCTCGAAGAACAAATCCATACCTTCGACCACAACCAGAAACTCAAGGAAGAACGCAAGGCACTCAAAAAGTCCATGGATGAGACGATCCCCGAGACCCTGCGATACCTCACCACCACAATCAATACGCAGATGTGGGAAATCAACACTGAGCTCTACCCAGACAAGCGACGCACCTGCCCGACCTTCACATTCAAAGCCGCCACCAACGGGGTCTCCTACACCTTCGACCACCGAGGCGACAGCGGCTCAGGCGCTAAATCAAAGAACCTCGTCCTGTTCGACCTAGCCGTACTACGATCCACCCCGCTGCCGTTCCTCATCCACGACTCAGCCATCATCAAGACAATCGCTTTCGCACCCGTAGCCGAACTACTTCAGGTCTACGCCGACACCGCCACCCTGCCTAGCGCAGCGGACGAACCCAAGCAAGTGTTCTTTTCCTTCGACGCCGCGCAAGCTTACGGCACCAAGGCACAAGACCTCACCGACGAAAACCAAGTCATTCACCTCGGTGAAGACGATGAAGCCCTCTACGGCTTTACCTGGAACACCGAAACCGAGGATGACCAAACTTTGGAAGGAGATGAAACACAGTGACCATCACGTACAAGCCGTTATGGAAACTCCTCATCGACCGCGACATGACCAAAGAAGACCTCCGACGTGACACCGGCCTGTCCGCAGCCACCATCGCGAAGATGGGCAAAGACAGCAACATCACCACCGAAGTCCTCACCCGCATCTGCGATGCACTCGACTGCCAGATCAGCGACATCTGTGAAGTCAGCCACGACATCCCTCAAGACCACACTGCTGAGCAGTAATCCCATCCAGCTCTACACCAAACACGGAGAAGCGCAATGCCTGACCAGATCAACGAAGTCCCAGCGACCACACCGAACTTCACCACCGAGGCCGCCGCCAAGCTCGCCGAACTATTCCCTGAGATCGTTGCCGACGGCAAAGTTAATCTTGATGCTCTCCGTGCCCTCATCGACGAGGACGCTGAAAACCCCCGTGAGCGTTTTGGCTTGACCTGGCCAGGCAAAACCCAAGCCATCCGTGCAGCCCAGACACCCACAACCGCGACACTAGCGCCCGATAAAGATAACTCCGTCAACTGGGACACAACCCAGAATGTTTTCATTGAGGGTGACAATCTCGAAGTGCTGAAAGTGCTTCAAAAGCATTACTACGGCCAGATCAAAATGATCTACATCGACCCGCCGTACAACACCGGAAACGACTTTGTGTACTCCGACGATTACGCCGATCCTATCGGCTCCTACCTCGAGATAACCGGACAAGCCGACGGCGAAGGAAAACTCTCCACCAACTCCGAGTCAGCTGGCCGCTTCCACTCCAACTGGCTCAACATGATGTACCCACGATTAAAGCTCGCCCGAAATCTCCTGCACGAAGATGGCGTTATTTTTATCAATATTGGAGAGAAGGAACAGGCACACCTCCAGCAACTTTGCAATCAGATTTTTGGTGAAACAAATTTCATAGCAGACTTTATTTGGGAGAAGTCTCAACATTTTGGCAGACAAAAAACTAATTCATACTCAAACTACGATCACATTTTCTGCTACGGAAGGAAACTTCATGATGGTCGCGGAAACAAAAAAGAATTGCTAGTAGAGTACTCTAAAACAGAATTTGAGGACGCTCCGCTCTACAATGCTTCAAATCCAGAAAATACACTTCTGTTTCGAGCAGGCTCTACGAAATTTAATCTTCCCGACGGCATATACGATTGCTCTACAGATGAAAAATATGAGTTGAATTGCCCTGTTGTTGTAGAAAACGGGCATAACTCGAATGACTTCGAACTTACTTTTCGATCGCGATGGTCAAGAGATAAGGTACTTGAGGAGACTGCAAAAGGGACCACTTTTTGGGTAAAATCAAGGAATTTTGCAATCCGTGCAATATATGCAGACGGCAAAGTTTCCAATGAATCACCAAAGCAAATCATCTTCACTAACCCATCAGCTCCTAATAGAACTAAAAACAGATTCCAAGTTCCTGTTGGCACCAACGAAGAAGGGTCGTCACAGCTCAAAGAATTATTAGGTGGGGAATATTTTTCCTACCCCAAGCCGAGCACACTAATAGAATACCTGGTTTCGCTTACCACTCCTGAGATTGTTCTTGACTTCTTCGCTGGGTCTGGGACTACTGCCCACGCAGTAATGGCTTTAAATGCTGAGGATGGCGGGAATCGCCGCTGTATTTCAGTGCAGTTACCGGAACCTACTCCAGAGGATTCTGTAGCTCGCGAGCAAGGATTCGAATTAATTTCGGAGATCACTCGTGAACGCATCCGGAGGGCTGGTACGAAGATTTTGACTAATGAAGCTAAGAAGCTTGATGGCCGCGCCGATGCGCTGGATGTCGGTTTCCGTGCTTACAGGCTTGTTGACACTAATTTTGCGAAATGGGAACTCGAATCTGGCATTACCGAAGACGGTTTGCAGCAAGCGTTGAACCTGCGCGCGGACTCGAGTTCTGATGATGCTGCTCCCGATTGGAAGCTAACCGAGATCCTTTTGAAGCTCGGATTCTCTCTTTCTGAGACCATCAACGAAATTCAGGTCTCTGGACTTGAAGTGTTCAGCGTGGAGGGTGGTCTGCTCCTTGCATATATGAACGAGCATGTGCCGCCGACGCTGGAGCAGTTGCGTGCGTTGGTGGCGCAGCAGCCGGCCAAGCTTGTGGTCCTTGAGGACGCGTTTCATGGCAATGATGAGTTGAAGACCAACTTGGTGCAGGAATGCCGTACTCACGGTGTTGACCTGTGGACTGCCTGAGGCAAGGACGGTCAACCATGCATTTCAAGTTTGATCCCAACCAGCCATACCAATCCAGCGCGATCCACGCGGTCACCGATCTGTTTGATGGACAACCGGCTGATGCTGATGTCCTAATAACTCCTCTCGGCGAGCTTCCACCTCAACATGCTTCGCTCAGCCCAGAGGCATCCTTGGACGCACCGACACTCGACATTTCCACGGAAATCGGGGCAGTAGGTAACAACCTGTTGCTTAGCGAGGACACGGTTCTGGCGAATCTGCAGCGCGTGCAGGACCGCAACGGCCTGGATGTCACCGATGCGCTAGTGGACGGCCTGCAGTTCGATATCGAGATGGAAACCGGTACCGGTAAAACCTACGTGTACCTGCGTACCGCCTACGAACTTGCACAGCGATATAAGTTCACCAAGTTCATCATTTTGGTGCCATCGGTTGCGATCCGTGAGGGCGTGAAGACCAGTATCGAGTTGATGAAGAAGCACTTCCGTGACCTGTACCCAGGCCTGAACATGGATGCCACGGTCTACTCCGGGGACCGGGCAGAGGATGTGCGTGACTTCGCCACTAGCACCAGTGTGCAGTTCTTGGTGATGACGATCGACTCGCTTCGCGGTGACAAAAACACGCGCATCATCCACCAAACCAGGGACAAGCTCAACGGCCTGCGCCCGTTGGATTATCTGCAGGCGACTCATCCGATTGTGATTATGGATGAGCCACAGAACATGGAATCCCAACTCGCACAGTCTGCTGTAGCCGATCTGAACCCCCTATGTACGCTGCGTTACTCAGCAACTCACCGGGTGACTCGTAACGTGGTGTACCGCCTGGATCCAGTCGATGCCCACAACCTCAACTTGGTCAAGCAGATCGTGGTGGCCGAGACTCTCCAGGAGGGCTCCGCCGCTAAGCCCTTCGTACGGCTGGTAGGAGTCCAGCGCGACCCGTTCAAGGCCAAGCTAGAACTGATCTGTAAAAAGCGTGACGGCTCATATGCCAAACGTGCAGTCAATGCGACACAAGGCGCAGACCTTGAGCGACTGTCTGGTGGGAACCCGGCCTATGAGGGGAACTGGCGGGTGAGCGAAATCAGTGTCATGCCTGAGCAGATTGAGCTCACTAACCACGGCATCCTTAAGGTTGGGGAGGAGATCGGCGGGAATCAGGATGAGATTTTCCGGGAAATGATCCGCGAGACCATTCGCGAACACATCCGTAAAGAAGCCCAAGTCCACCCGCTGGGTATCAAGGTATTGTCCTTGTTCTTCATTGACAAGGTTGCCTCTTACCTGGGTGAGGGCGTCAACAACCTGGATGCCTCGGGCCCGTTCGCGAAATGGTTCGACGAGATCTATGCGGAAGAGCGTGCCAAGCGAGCTGATTCCCATCGCTTCCTACCCAAGGACCCGCTGGAGGTCCGCTCGGGCTACTTCGCGCAGATGAAGAAGGGCAAGGGCAAAAACGCCCAGATGACCTTCAAGGACTCCTCTGGTTCAACCAAGGCTGATGATGATGCCTACGAGTTGATCATGAAGGACAAGGCCCGGCTGCTCAGCATGGAAGAGCCCACCCGGTTCATCTTCTCCCACTCGGCGCTGCGTGAGGGCTGGGATAACCCCAACGTGTTCCAGATCTGCACACTGCGTGACATGGCCTCGGATACCGAACGCCGCCAGACGATCGGGCGTGGCCTACGCCTGCCAGTGAACCAGGATGGTGTGCGTGTGGCCGATCAGGGCACCGCCCAACTGACTGTGGTGGCGAATGAGTCCTACAAGCAGTTCGCCTCCGCGCTGCAAGATGAGTACAAGCGCGCTGGCGTGTCGATCGGGTTCGTGCGCAAGAGCGAGTTCGCCAAGCTACCCGTCATCCAGGGCGGTAAAGAACAGCCTCTGGGCACACGCAAGTCAGCGGAGATCTGGCAGGCACTACGTAACCGTGGCTATATCGATGATGCCGGTGAGGTCATGGGCACCTGGGTGCCAGACCAGTTGGGATTCACTGTGGGTCTGCCCGATGAATACGCCGGCTATGAAGACGAAGTCATAGATATCGTCAACAGCTGCCGTATCGAGCACATCGTCAAGCCCAAGCGCAAGCGCGTGGTGCGCAAGCTCAACAAGGAGGTCTATGCCTCCAAGGAGTTTGAGGACTTTTGGGAAGCTATCACTCGTCGCACGACGTACCGGGTGACTTTGGATCGCGACGAACTGATTTCCAAGTGCGTGCACCGCATCAAGCAGTCTCCGAGGATCGATCCGATCCGCATTATGGTCACTCGCTCCGGGCTGGAGATCACTCGCGGTGGCCCCAAAGGCTCCGTCCTGGGCACACGCGATGCGGTGCTAACTGATTCCTACCCGTTGCCCGACATCATCAATCAGCTGCAAGAAGCCACCTCGCTGACCCGTAAGACGATCATCGACATTTTGGTGGGCTCTGGGCGTTTGGGTGAGTTTTTGGGTAACCCCAACGACTTCACCAAGATGGTCACTGACTGCATCGAAACCGAATTGGCACACATTCTGGTTGAAGGCATTCAGTACGAGCCGATCGGCGGCAGCATCTACGAGCTGCGTGAACTGCAAGCTGACGGCCTGGAAGAAAAAGACCGGTTCATTGACCAGCTCTACAAGGTGACCAATAAGGACAAGACGGACTTTGACTACGTCATCTTTGACTCCGCGGTCGAGCGGCAGTTCGCCGAGTACCTGGACAACAAGGAAGACATCAAGTTGTTCATGAAACTGCCTGACAAATTCCGTATCCCCACCCCGGTGGGTGAGTACAACCCAGACTGGGCGATCGTGAAAGTAGAAGACGGCACCGAGCACTTGTACCTGATTCGCGAGACCAAGAGCAGTCGGGATCCGATGAAACGCCGCCCCACGGAGAACGCGAAGATCAACTCTGCGATCAAGCATTTCCAGGCTATCGGTATCAACTACGAGGTGAGCGCGCCCGAACGCTGGGAAGTGTGAAACCAAGGGAGACATGATCCAGATTGACACTCACTGACTACCAGGCCAAGCTCTACGCTCACGAACTCGACCGTTCCTACGCCTCAGACCACGTGGGCCGGCTCGCAGGCCTATTGTTTGACGCGCAAGTCGAACCAAAACCGCACCAGGTGGACGCAGCACTGTTTGCGCTGCAAACCCCGTTCCTTGACGGGGTGATCCTGGCTGACGAGGTGGGCCTCGGGAAAACGATCGAGGCCGGTATTGTCATCAGCCAATACTGGGCACAGCGCCAGCGTCGCATCCTCATCATTGCTCCATCGTCACTGCGGCAGCAGTGGAAGCAAGAGCTCGACGAGAAGTTCGCTCTACCGGCATCCCTCGTGGAGCGCAAAAACGTTGACGACCTGACCGGCCCGGCTCGGCGTGAAGAGATTTTGATCTGCTCCTACGAGTTTGCCAACTCCCAGGCCACCAAACTCACCCGAAAATGGGATGTGGTGGTCTGCGATGAAGCCCACCGGCTGCGCTCACACTGGACCGGGCAGGCCAAGATCGCAAAGAACGTGGCCAAGATCTGCCGCATGGCAGACAAGACCGTCATGCTGACCGCCACGCCCCTGCAAAACCGGCTCGAAGAACTCTACGGGCTCGTCAGCGTTTTTGCGCCCGAATACTTCCATTCCTTGGACGCGTTCAAGGAACGCTACATCGACAACCCGGACGGGGTTGGCAACGACGACCTCGCTGCGCGCGTAGCGCAGTTGGCCAAACGCACCTTGCGTAAGGACGCGGATAAATACATCCGCTTCACCAAACGCATGCCCATCACAGTCGCCTTCACCCCCAGCGACGATGAAATCAAGCTCTATAACCTGATTAACGACTACTTGCAGAGACCGTTCCTCTGGGCGTTCGCAAAGTCTCAGCGCCACCTCTCCGCCTTGATTATGCGTAAACGCCTGGGATCGTCCTCGTATGCGGTGGCATCCACGTTGGAGAAGACCGCTGACCGGCTTGAAGCCGAAGTACGCGCAGGCAGACGCAGGAACGATGCTGGCGGCTTCGTTGCTGACCCGGACCTAACTAGTGAGGTCCGTGAAGAAGCAGAAAACACCACAAGCGGCGCAGCAGAAACCATTGACCCGGGCGACCGGGAAGAGATGCTGGCCGAGGTGCGTGAACTACGCGGCTACGCGGCTCTTGCCCGCTCCATTACGGTAAACCAGAAGGCGGTCAAACTCGTTGATGCCCTGGAGCAAGGCTTTGCCAAGCTCCGCGAGATTGGGGCACCAGAAAAAGCCATCATTTTCACCGACTCCACCATCACCCAGGACTACCTGGCCCGTTCCCTGACCGAAGCGGGATGGGCTGAAGGTATCGTGCTGTTCAACGGCAGCAACGATAGTGCCGAGGCCAAACGCATCTACCAGGCGTGGCTGAAAGAAAACGAAGGCTCTGACCTGATCACCGGTATCCCCGCAGCCGACCGGCGTAAAGCCTTGGTTGATGAGTTCCGTGAGCGCGGCCGGATCATGATCGCCACTGAGGCTGCCGCTGAAGGTATCAACCTGCAGTTCTGTTCCATGCTGGTCAACTACGACCTGCCGTGGAACCCGCAACGCGTTGAACAGCGCATCGGGCGTGTGCATCGCTTCGGACAAAAGCACAACGTGGTCGTCGTGAACTTCTCCAACAAGGGCAACCTGGCAGAAGAACGCATCCTCGAGCTGCTCACAGAGAAGTTCCAGCTCTTTACCTCCGTGTTCGGCGCCTCCGATGAAGTGCTCGGCCAGATTGAAGATGGCCTGGACTTTGAAAAGAACATCTCCGCCATCTTGGACCGCTGCAAAACAGCAGACCAGATTGATGCTGCGTTCAAGGAACTCGAGGCCCGCTACGCCAAACAGATCGACCGGGAAATGAAGAAGACCCGGGCCAAGGTATTTGACAACCTCGACCCGAAAGTACGTGACAAGCTCAAGTCCTACGACGCCCAAACCGGGGTCGTACTCAACGCTTTTGAGCGGCTCCTCATTAACGTCACTCGCCACGAACTCGCCAACACTGCTGAGTTCAATGAGAGCGGCACCCAGTTCACCTTGCACGCCGCGCCAGAGCCCGGTATTCCGTCTGGGGAGTACTTCTTTAAGTCTGAGCCTCGTAAGGGAGCTCACCAGTACCGTTACGCCAGTGACCTGTGTGCCTGGGTTATTGAGAATGCGAAAACCCACGACACGCCACCAGCCACGCTCGCCTTTCAGATCCGGGACTCTGAGCGAGCTACCGCGATCGCTAAACGCCTGCGCAACAAGAGTGGCCGCCTACGGATTGAAGAAATCACCTTCACAATGAAAGCTGGCAAGCAAGAACTGCGTGAGTCCTACCTGTTATCCGCCGGATTCTTCGATGATGGCACCCCTATGGATCACGAACAGATCCGCGACCTGCTCGATCTGCAATGCGTCAACGTCACAGCCTCCCATGTAGACCCGCACGGGTTCGCGGATGCCCTTGATGCACAGATGGATGAGCTAGGGGTTGACGTGCAGGAACGTAACGCCAGTTTCTTCTTGCAACAAGAAGCCCTAATTGATGCGGCACGCCTTGATCTTAAGGCTACGTTCGACGCGAAAATCCGTGAGTATCAGGCCAAGGAGTCCACCGCGCTAAAAGCGGCCCGCAAAGCGAATAGCGCTTCGGAGGAACTCAAGTACAAGCACGAGGCTAGGCACTTGCGCCGCAAAATCGATGAAGCTGAAGATCAATACCGGCTTGAACGCAACCGGTTACGCGATGAGTCCGACGCCTACCTAGACAGCGCCAGGGACTCTCTCAACGCAGCCACAACGCGACACGAACTTTTCACCATCAAATGGGAGGTGCACTGAAATGCCCAGACTTCCTAAATGGCGTCGTCTTCTTGAAGAATCTCGTCGGCAGGCTTTAGTTGCGATTGATTTCTACAACCGTCCTGGCGATCGCCGAAGCTACAGTGACTTCATTGTGCATCTACACCTTGCGTGGCAAGACCTTCTTCTTGCATCGCGAATGAAAAATGATCGCCAGATTTATTACCAGAAGAATGGGCGCTATAAGAAAACACCCGATGGCTCTCGTAAGACTTGGGATTTAAGCCGATGCCTCAAAGAGGAATATTCAGAGACCAGTCCCATCAGGAAGAATCTAGAATTTTTCATCGGTCTACGTAACAGGATTGAACACAATTTTGAAGACAATCTTCTTGTGGTCACTGCACCTGAAGCTCACGCCTGCATCATTAACTACGAGACTGAGCTCATCCGACGATTCGGAGACAACTTTACCCTAGGGAACGAACTTAAAATTCCGATTTTCATCCATTCGCTACAGCCTGCGGAGTATGATTACATGGCTGAAATGCGACGCGGCATCCCCACTGCAACCCTAAACTACATAAGCGAATTTGTTGCCGATCTTCCCGATGAAGTGACTAGCAACGAAAAGTTTTCTTATCGCCTTGCGCTCATGCCAGTCAAGGGGCCAAAGACTCAAGCTGACATGGCGCTAACTTTCGTCAATACCCATGATTTGAACGAGGATGAAAAACTCCAACTGATGGGCAAGGAAGGTAGCGTTATTATTGCTGAGAAGTTCCGCAATGTGGTACATGGAGACGAAATGCTACCAGGGAAGATTGCACAAGAAGTGGAGGCGCGTATCCCCTTTAGGTTTGGATTAAATGACTTTACGCGACTCAGGAAGAAATGGGGAATAGGCCCTGCGAAATCCGGAGACAAGAAGGGGTTGCCTAATTCCGATACATTCTGTCTGTATTCTCCTGCCTTCCAACAGTTCGTGTACACACCCAAACTGCTAGACAGGATTGTTGAAGCTATTCGTACAGAGGGAGGTTACTCAAGGCTCTTAGGCAAGGAACCGCGCCTCAAACATGATGGATAAGGCTAGGAAATAGAACCTTTTGACGCCAGCCCATACCTTTTGACGCCCCCGCTCGTGTAGCCACAACTGGGTGCAACCATCAGTAAGCTACCCAGCTGCAACCTGCGAAAGGCCGACTGAAAACACGAAAACCCCGACCATCGGTCGAGGCACAGATTCAGGGGTTGAAAGAGTTTTGGCTTGCTATCGCGGGAAACTCACGCTGCAAGCACCCATGCACCCACCGCGTTATCGCGTATCGTCTGAGCAATCCAATGCTTCCCCGCATACTCTATCGACTAGGCCTCGGCAGTCCTTATAAATGGAACCTTTCGACGTCCCCGGCTGAACTTTTTGACGCTACACCTAAACCTTTTGACGCCAGCCCATACTTTTTGACGTTTGCCTGAACCTTTTGACGCCCAGCCTACGAGCCCGTTAAATCCGGCATCCGAGCCCTCTGCATGGCACCCAAATCCCCATCCATGCGACCGGCACAAGGCTCTCACCTAGCACCCCACTCCCCCGCTAAACCCAGTATTTACAAGGGATAAGCCACTTTCGGGCATGAAAAAAGATGCTGGCTTGGATTGTATCCAAACCAGCATCTAGTTGGTGGAGATGCGGGGAATCGAACCCCGGTCCGATGTGACATCGTCAGGTCTTCTCCGTGCGCAGTTTGCGTAACGGTACTTTTCGGCTCCAGCATTTGCACAAACACAGATGCTGCCAAACCTATTCGTATAAGTGTTCCTCTTACCCCTACGACGAGGGCAAGAAGCAGTGGCCTTTTAAACTGATACTGGGAGCTGAGCTAAAGGCAAGCTCAGGCCAGCAGATTCGCTAGTCGCGCTTAGGCAGCGAGAGCGAAGTCAGTGCGCTTAGATTCTGCACTTATTGTTTTGCAGAGAGCGTTTACGAGATAACTCTGCATCCTCGGCACGCTTCCCCTGTCTCAACCCACATCGTCGAAACCGATCATCCCCATATTCTTTTATCAAAGAACTCGCTTCAAAGTTATCAGCACGTTCACCTAAAAACGCACCGAACTATTAAAGCCTAGAAGTAAAACTATACCCCGCGCGTCCACCTATTTCAAGAGGGTGGACGCACGGGGTAGAGTCACAAGACCGGTTGCGGCTAAAGGTTAGAAATTTTCAGGTACTTCGTGACCGTTCTCGCGAAGGTAGTCTGCCATGCACTGCTCCAAGGCCTGCTGATTGTTAGTGAACTGTTCGCAGTGTTCGGCAGCGTCCATGATTGCACCTAAGTCAACCTGGCTCAGGCCCCACAGCATCAGACCGAAAACAACAGCACCTGCGAGCATAGCCAGGATACTGGTAACAATACCGCCGATTGCCACGCCTTTAGAACCACCTGTTCTACCCAGCTTGCGCACAGCGATGATACCGAGAATAAGACCTACGAGTCCCAGCAAACCGCCCAGACCGAGCATGAATGAGGTGAGGATGCCCAAGATGCCCAGCACCAGCGAAGCAATACCCATGCCCTTGCCTTCTGGTGCTACATAGGCTTGGTTGTGACCGTTATAGTTGTTGAAGTCACCGGTCTGACCGTACTGGTTGGGTGCAGCGTACTGACCGCCGGAGTACTGCTGAGAGTATTCAGGGGTGCCAGAGTAAGCAGGGTACTCAGCCCCAGTGCCCTGCGTGTTGCCAGCAGCACCGGCTACTGGGTTACCGGGCGCCGATGAAGCGTTGTAGCTAGATGATCCGTTGTAGCTACCGGTGCCGGTGGTGTTGTTATCTGCGGGCTGGTTGTTACCGTAGGCACCGTAGGGTGAGTTTGAGGAATTGTTCGGGGTGTTGTCTTGGGACATTGTTCGCTCCTTCGTGTTTGTGGGGTTTAACCCAGGTTTTTGTAGCGCATGGCGCGGGCAGCTTCGAGGTTATCTTGACGTTCACGTAGCGCTTGGCGTTTATCGTAGTCGCGTTTACCGGTGGCCAACGCGATTTCAACCTTGGCACGTCCGCTCACAAAGTACAGTTTCAGCGGCACAATCGTATAACCGGTCTCTTTCAGTTTTTGAATGAGCTTGTTGATTTCTTGACGGTGCAGCAGCAACTTGCGGCGACGGCGGGCGGCGTGATTCGTCCACGAACCGTGACCGTATTCTGCGATATTGATAGCTTCAAGCCATAGCTCGCCGTTGTACTCCTGCACGAAGCCCTCGGTGATAGATACTCCACCATCACGCAGAGATTTCACCTCGGTACCCATGAGCACTAGTCCAGCTTCATAGGTATCAACAATATTGTACAGATGGCGCGCCTTCTTATTCTGGGCGACAATCCGGTTGTTGGGATCTTTAGGGTCCGCTTTTTTCTTTTTAGTAGCCATTGTTTTCTCTTTAGTCTTTACGCCGTTTCAGTTTCATTACGGGCTGATGCTCGCCAACGAATACCGGCATCGATGAATCCATCGAGGGCACCATCGAACACCGCTGACGGGTTGCCCTCCTCGTAATTGGTTCGTAGGTCTTTGACCATTTGGTAGGGGTTGAGTACGTAGGAACGCATCTGATCGCCCCAGCTCGCTTTCACGTCCCCGGCAAGTTCTTTTTTCTTCGCGTCCTCTTCTTCTTGCCGTACCAGCAGCAAGCGGGATTGCAGGACGCGCAGGGCAGCTGCCCTGTTTTGCAGCTGGGATTTTTCGTTCTGCATGGAAACGACGATGCCGGTAGGAATGTGAGTCATACGCACCGCTGAGTCGGTGGTGTTCACTGACTGGCCGCCGGGGCCTGACGAGCGGAAGACATCCACCTTAATTTCAGACTCGGGAATCTCAATAACATCGGTCTGGGCAATCAACGGAATAACCTCAACTGCTGCGAAGGAGGTCATGCGCTTACCCTGAGAGTTGAAAGGGGAAATACGCACCAGGCGGTGGGTTCCTGCTTCAATCGAGAGACGGCCAAAAGCGTAGGGTGCCTTGACCTCGAAAGTCGCAGACTTCAACCCCGCTTCTTCAGCGTAGGAGGTGTCGAGCACCTGGGTGGGATAGTTGTTTTTCTCAGCCCAGCGCAGGTACATGCGTAGCAGCATCTCAGCGAAGTCAGCAGCGTCCACACCACCGGCGCCTGAGCGAATGGTGACAACAGCCTCACGCTGGTCGTACTCCCCCGAAAGCAGGGTAACGACTTCGAGCTCCGCTAAGACTGTGCGAATAGCGCCCAACTCACGCTCGGCCTCGCTCAAGGTATCAGCATCGTCTTCTTCTTCGGCTAACTCCACGAGCGCTCCAAGATCATCGATGCGCTCTTGAAGTTTCACCAGCTTATCGAGTTCGCTCTGAGAGCGAGAGAGCTGCGAGGTAATCTTTTGGGCTTCATCGGGATTATCCCAGAGATCGGGCGCATTGGCAGCCTCTGATAACCGAGAGATAGTAGCCCGAATACCCTCGACGTTGCTGACCTCTTCAATAGATGAATAGGTTGAACGGAGGGTTTTGATTTCTGCGTTAAAGTCGATGGAAGCCATGATTATTAAGCCTAGCTGATAACCAGTGGCTGTGTGCAATGGGCGCTCGCGGGTAACGATGAAAGATGCGGTCTTGTTACCCTGCACGGCTGTGTGGAGTAAGAGATGGACGATTGGAAGCGGGCTTGCTGTGTTTCTACTGTTGGGCGGTGATGCGGGCTGTTCCGGTGGCGCTGATGGGCACCCCGCCCGGCACAATGATAGAGACAAGTGGTGGGTGAGCTACCGCGCTGAGTTGAACTCTGCCGGTGGTGCCGTCTGCCGTTCCGCTACCCGGTGCAAGAACTAGCTGATCGAATTGGGTGTAGGCACCGCTTTCAATGAGAAAGATACCTGCTTGTTCGTGGGTGTGAGCGGAGGTGAGCACGGGCAAGGGCTTATTGGCAAGGTCACCGCTAAGACCGGCAAAGTTTTGCACGGTGGCTGAGGCTGTTCGGTCGGCCAGCGCCTGTAGTTTTTGCCGTTCAAGGTAGACACCGGTAATGCCGGTAACAACCGAGGCAATCAACAAAACGATCAGGCACAGGCCAATCAGTAACAGCAAAATGGAGCCTTCATCCCGACTCCCGGTTTCGCCTTTGTGTATTGCACCGCTTTTGCTACGGGTTGTCACGGCAGCAATTCGCCGGGCGGACGCGCTCACCCAATCCCAGCGCGAAAGGGTAGGTTTCATTGGTATTTCCCTCCCCAGCCCACCGCTGTTGAGCTCAGTTCAGCAAATCCGCCCGGAGCTATCCAGGGAATCAGGGGAACTTGAGCTTCGACAGTGACGGTCACCTGAACAGCCGATGATGCAGAGCAGTCGGCTACGCAGTTGAATACTATGCTCGTAGAATCGGGCGGAATCTTATAGTCAGATGCTGCCATCTGCGCTACCTGGCTGACGTTAGTGGCCGAAAGCTGTTCGCGCGGAGTTGATTGGGCGTACTGCACTGCTGCCGAGCTTGCCGCATTCGCTGCTAAAGCCGCTGATTGCACGCTAAAGACAGCCAGTAAGAAGTAGACCGTGGGCAACAAAAGCATCAGCCCCAGCACAATAAACTCAATCATGGCGTTACCGCTCTCAGCTGTTTGAGCCGTAGATTCCTGCGGATCTTCAGCCCCGGCATCCTGTGTGCAAGAGCCGCACCTAGCTACCAGGTGGGTCAGACGCGTCCGCCCGACGCTCAACAAATTACTGGCTTTGAATAATGGCATGACCACTCACCGTTATAACGTCCGAAATACCAAAGGAACCGATAATCGGCAGAGGCGTACGTGCCGTTACTTTGAGCATACGAACACCATCGACAGTTGTCTCCTCAAAAGAGACATCAGAAGCGTAATTATCAGGCAGAGTCTGCTGAATGAGCTCCTGCGCGCGAACAGCCCCTTCACCGTGAGAACGATCCAACAGCGTTCCATAGCGAGCGCCAGAGGACACCGCGTCCTGCAACATATTGCGGGTGTGCAAGATAAAAGCCAGCTGCAGAACACCCGCAAACAGCAGAATCACGAGTGACACCACCATCACGAATTCAGCGGTGGCGTTCCCCCGCTCATATGACTCCCGGATGTTCTGCCGCATGGGCTTAGCCGCTAATCTTGCTCATAGCGTTTTGGAACATATTAACCAGCGCGTCTTGGGCTACTACCAGGAGGGCGGCAACGAGTATAGCTGTCATCATCGTAATCATGACCCAGCCCGGAACATCGCCGCGTTCGGAGTCGTCTGAGGGGCTCACTCGCAGCTGCAAAGCAGTGAGCAGGGTCTGAATCATCATCAAGAACTTCATGGTTCTTATTCCTTTCGTTAGGTTTTTCAAAAGTCGAGTTGGAGAAGGGATATACCGGGGAATACCGCGAAAACCACGGTCAGTGGCAAAATGAAGAACACCACGGGAACCATCATGGCGATCTCTTTCTTGCCGGCTGTTTCCATGAGCTCGCGCTTGGCTACATCCCTCACATCTTGGGCTTGGGCTCGCAGAACATCAGAGAGTGGAGTACCGCGCTCAACGGCCACTACAATGCCATCTACGAATCGGGAAAGTGCAGTGACTGAGGTGCGTTGAGAAAAATCTTGCAGGGCGGGCACCAGCCCATCGCCGGAACGAGTTTGCGCGAGAATCTTCTTGAATTCGGTGGAAAGCTCACCGTTCGATACCCGGCAGACGCGTTCGAGAGCGTTGACCGCTGACTCTCCGGCGGTCACGGATAGCGCCATGAGCTCAGCCAACGCGGGGAACTCCGCAAGCATCTGTTTTTCCCTGCGCTGAATACTCTGGCTCAACCACCAATCCCGCCCGATGAAACCAGCGATACCACAGGCAATTGAAAGGGCTGCACCAGCTACCAGTGAGGTTCGCCCCTGATAGGCTGCAATGCTCACGAGAAAGATGCTAAAAGCGAAGGACGCCAGCGCCCACACAATCTGTTCGGCACGAAAATCAGCAACAGTTTTGCCCTCATGAGCCTGTTCGAGGCGTCTCTCAAGAGCAGCGCCACTAGCTGTACCCAGTGAAAAACGGTTGAGCGCGTCCGTCACAAAAGGCAGCGCCAGTTGGTAAAGACCACCCCAAATTCCCTGTTTATTGAAGGTTGTTTCTTCAAGCAGAGTCGATTTCAGTTCTGAGCTACGCATATAGGGGGCAATGCGTTCGGAAAAATCAATAGAACGGGCGGCTTTGGCGCTGAGGAACACCAGCCAGATACCCGCAGCCAGGGTACACCCGATAACAATTAACCAGTTCATGCCAGCACCCTCTTTTCGCAGGGCAGGGCACCGAGTTTCAGCATCAAGATGTAAGCGATACCGGTAATTACCAGGCCACCGACCATCACCATGAGCCCAGCAAAAGAGTTGTACACCTGCACGGTTCCGGGCTGGGTAGCCATTAGGCACAGAATCAGCCAGGGAGCAAGAGAAGCAAGACGTGCCGCGTTGACCGTCCACGACTGGCGGGCTTCAAGTTCCGCGCGGGTTCGGGCGCTTTCGCGCAAAAACTCGCTCAAGGTGCCCAGCAACCGCCCGAGATCGGTGCCACCCACCTCACGGGTAACTTTGAGAGCCTCAATGATGTTGTCAGCGGTGGGATCAGCTAGACGTTCTTTAAGCCTATTGAGCGAGGGCACGAATTCACCGCTGGCACGGTAGTCGCGGGCGAAAGTTTCAAAGGCAGGACGTAGCACTTCAGGCCCGCGATACTGCAACTGCATGAGAGCCTCAGGGAGCGAAAGACCGGCGCGGATAGCTGATCGCAGGTGGTCAACCACATCAGGCCAGAGTTCCCTGATAGCATTCTGCCGCTTAGCAGCCCGCCATGAAATCACTAAGCGTGGGGCGAACACACCGGCAATGAAAAGCAGAAGCGCTAGGTTGTAGAGACCGGTAATAGCAAAGACGAAGAGTCCAAGAAAGAGCCCGCAAATCACAGAAATAGCAAGAAAGAGTGAGGGGCTAACCTTTTCGATACCTGCCTGCTGCAAAAGAACCATGGTTGTTGAAGTGCGAGGCTTACGGGCTTTAGCGGGGGCTTTGAGCCAAAAAGACCACCAGACCATAAAGACGCCCAAACCCATTGTGAGAGCAAGAAGAGCTATCATTTCTATACCCTTACCTCAGCAGGCAGTACCTGGTCTGCACGCAACCCGGCACGCTCAAATTTGTGGGCTGCGGGTAGCTCAGAAGCTACACACATGAGCTGGTTATCGCGCAGGGTAAAGAGGGTGGAAGTCTCAATGACGTTGTTTTCCACCCGGTTACCCAGTGCCACGATTTCTTGGACGCGACGGCGTCCGCGCTTATCACGGTGACAGTGCACCACCAGATCAAAGCAAGAGGCAACGGTAGGCACTACGAAGCTGGACGAGATGTTCTCACCAGCCAGTAAGGGCAGGGTACAAATTTTCGTCACGGCATCGCGGGCTGAGTTGGCGTGAATGGTGCCCATGCCCGGTAAGCCGGAGTTCAGCGCAATCAACATATCGAGGGATTCCGCTTCACGCACCTCACCAATAATCAGACGGTCGGGGCGCATACGAAGTGCCTCTTTCACCAGCCTGCGCAGGGGAATCTCGCCGTTGCCCTCAAGGTTAGGTTGGCGACACTGCATACCCACAACGTCGCGTAAGGGCACGCTCAACTCAAAAATTTCCTCACACGTCACCACGCGCTCACGCGGCCCAATAGACGCACTCAAACAGTTGAGCATGGTTGTTTTGCCAGCTTGGGTAGCCCCTGACACTAGAATGTTCAGACCACTTGCCACCGCCGCGTCCAAAAACTTCACGGCATCAGCAGAAAGAGAACCCAGTTGCACTAAATCTTCAAGACGGCGAGCGCGGGCAATGAACTTTCGGATGTTCACCGACCAGTGGCGGCGGGTTACATCGGGAATGACCACGTGGAGACGCGAGCCATCCGGTAATGCAGCATCTACGAAGGGGCTAGAGAGATCTAGGCGGCGACCCGAGCTTTTGAGCATGCGTTCTACAAGGTAGCGCACCTGGTCATCGGTGAGACTCAAGCCCGTTAGCTCAGATTCACCGGCGCGGGCAATGAAAACTTCGTGGGGTGAGTTAATCCAGATTTCCTCTACCGTGGGGTCATCCAGGTAGGGCTGTAGTTCGCCAAAGCCGCAGATAGCGTCGGTTAGCCAGCGTTCCGCAGCGGCAAAGTCATCGATAAAAGGCAGTGAACCTGTCATCATGCGCTTCTCGTAGTCAGCCAGTGCAGACTGGATTAGCCGTTTGGTTTGCTCAAAATCAGTCAGCGGGTCAATGCCGCTGCGCCGCACCAGTTCACGCACTTCATTTTCGACGAGGCGGTAGCCCTGGCGGTTGTCAGTGGTCGCTATAGCCAAGGCTACCCTTCCTCCGATGGTTCATGTGGTTCAGTTCGTGGTTACATACCAAGCTGGGTTCTAAGCAACTTGGCTTCCATGAATCTAGCGAAAGCGCTGGGTGTATTCAATCGGGTTTCTACCAACCTGTGGATAACTCTTCAGCACCATATTTCCTAACCAGTAACATACGTTCTATTACCCGCGGGTAACGATGTGCTGACCTAGGGGTACGCGTTGGTAACTTAGCTTCTACACAGAATGGGGGACACACGTCCGTACTCTGGCGAAAGCACGTAACAATCTGTCACAAAAGGGTGCAAGAAGGTGTCCTAGTACCCAGCACGAAGGCTCTAGCGGCTGCCCACAATCTCAACTTCGAACCCTTCTTCATTCTCAAGATAGAGGGCACAATGCTCCTGCCCGCCAGCGTAAGGGTACGTCTCGGCAAAGAGCTCAGACCAGCCCCGGCGCGTTAGATACGAGCGGATATCGTCCAGCGCACGGGAGGTGGTAAAAGCTAGATGATTCATCCCTGCATGCGTGCGCTGATGGCTACCGCTGACGTCAGGTGACTGCTCAATCACGACGTAAGTATTCGCCGTTGGTTCTGTGAAGGATATTCCGTTCTGCCATGTCGATTCTTGTTGCCAACCGAGAGCTGCAAAGAGGGCCTCCCACGCGGGCAGATTCTTCGCGAAATCGCTTGTCCATAGTTCAA
This sequence comes from Rothia sp. ZJ1223, assembly GCF_016900985.1. NCBI lineage: Bacteria > Bacillati > Actinomycetota > Actinomycetes > Micrococcales > Micrococcaceae > Rothia > Rothia sp. ZJ1223. The sequence continues at coordinate 205,689 of NZ_JAFEUT010000002.1, forward strand.
TGTGGTGAATCGACGAAGCTGACTGCGCACCGTCTACTCCATCGCTTGCCAGCCTGCCCGCCACCATAACATCTACCGGCTCACCGTCCACCACGAATTTTTCGCGCTCGCGTCCTTCACCCCTAAAACCGGCAAAGACGGCAATAGCACCCGATGCCGGGTTATTGGTGCGGTACCCCAGTTCAAGACGGCGAAGGCGGGGGCTGGGTGCAGCAAGTAGCTCGCTGACTTCTAGGGTGTATTCACCCAGTTCTAAGGACGCGTGCGTCTGCGCGTGAGGGTAGGCAAGAGCCCAATCCGTCACGGCTTTGACCAGGTGTTTCATAACGCCTAAGCCGCGCAAGGTGCCACCGTTCCAGTAGTAAACCCAGCCGCGATCATACGAGTCACCGCAGAGCCCCTCAAAGCTAATGCCCACCAACCCCACGGGGTTACCCGCGTGCTCCACGCACCAGACACTACGATTTTTAGCCGGTATAAAGTTCTCTTCAATCAGCACCCTGGCATCGCCCTCACCGGTCAGAGACCTCATCTGCCGGTGGAGATCGCTATGTTCCCGGTAGAGCCTGAAAAGCTCACCGGCATCCTCAAGCCGCCACGGTCTCAGATAAAAAACGGTCATGAGAGAAACTCCTTGTGAGGTGCCACAGCACGGCTCTTCTGACGAATATTGTTTTTCAGTCTTGCACACCCACTAAACTAGTAACCAGTATGTCTACTTCATCTTCTCAGCCTTCTTTTGCCGCTATGGCTCAGGCTATGCACGCAGCGTCCACCCGCACGCCCGAAAAAACCGAAGTGTCCCAGCAGGCGGAGGCAGGCGCGTCCGCTCAGGGTTCACCGCGGGGCAACCGCAATAAGAAACGCTCCCAGCGCGGTAAAGGCTCAGCACCACGTCGCAACCAGCAGAACAACAACCGCTCAGGCAGTAAACGCCAGTTCACTCCCCCGGTGGTTACCCTCGATGTGGCAGCCATCAGCTACCCCGAATCGCTGCCCGTCTCAGCACGCCGCAACGACATCATGGCGGCAATTCGTGACCATCAGGTAGTGATTATTGCTGGCGAAACCGGCTCGGGTAAAACCACCCAGATTCCCAAAATGTGCCTGCAACTCGGCCTTGCCGAAACAGGTCTCATCGGCCACACCCAACCCCGCCGTCTAGCCGCCCGCAGCGTTGCCGAACGCATCGCCGAAGAACTGGGCGAGAAGCTGGGGCAGACCGTGGGCTACCAGGTACGTTTTACTTCTGAAGTCTCAGAGAACTCAGCCATCAAACTGATGACCGACGGCATTCTGCTGGCAGAAATCGCCAATGACCGCGAGTTGCGTAAATACTCCACTATCATCATCGATGAGGCACACGAACGCTCACTCAACATTGACTTTATTCTGGGGTACCTCAAGCGTCTGCTACCCAAGCGCCCCGACCTCAAGGTCATCATCACCTCAGCAACCATTGACCCCGAACGCTTTGCCCGCCACTTCGCGCCGTCCTTTGTGCCCGGTAAAGGAATCGTTGACGAGAGCCTCAGCCCAGAAGAAAAAGAAATCGCCGAGCAGCTGGTGCCCGATGATGCGCCGCCCATCATTGAGGTGTCGGGACGCACTTTCCCCGTAGAAATTCGCTACCGGCCCCTGAACAACCCGCGCACGGGCGACGGTGGTGAAGATGCTGAGGACGCCGGTGATGGTCTTGAAGATGAAGACCGCGACCCCATCGACGGTATTTTAGAGGCCGTCCGCGAGCTATCAGAAGAAGAACCCGGCGACATTCTGATTTTCTTCTCAGGTGAACGCGAAATCCGTGATGCTGAGGACGCTCTGCGTTCTTTGGTTGCTTCATCGCGCCGTTTTGGTAGCTATGAGATTTTGCCCCTTTATGCCCGCCTGTCAATGGCAGAGCAGCACCGGGTATTCCGCCCCTCGGGTAAGCCTCGCATTGTGCTGGCAACCAACGTCGCTGAAACCTCCCTGACCGTACCCGGCATTAAGTACGTGATTGATACCGGCACCGCCCGCATTTCACGCTACTCTGCCCGCACCAAGGTTCAGCGTCTACCCATTGAACGCATTTCACAGGCGAGCGCCAACCAGCGTTCTGGTCGAGCGGGACGTACCAGTGACGGTATCGCGATTCGTCTTTATTCTGAAGAGGATTTCGCTTCTCGCCCGGAGTTTACCGATCCCGAGATTCTGCGTACCAATCTAGCTGCGGTTATTTTGCAGATGACGGCTATTGGTGTGGTGCGCTCCCCCGGTGATATTGAGAAGTTCCCCTTCGTGGAGCCGCCCGAAAAACGCGCGATCAATGACGGTGTGAATCTTTTGCGTGAGCTGGGCGCTCTCAAAGACGCCCAGAAGTCAGCGTCCAGGGGCCGCCGCGGCGCGTCTTCCCCTCTCACTGCTGCCGGACGCGCGATGGCGGCTTTACCTGTTGACCCGCGTTTGGCGCGCATGATTGTTGAGGCTAATCAGCGCGGGTGCGCCAAAGAAATGATGGTGCTTGCAGCTGCGTTGACTATTCAGGATCCGCGCGAGCGTCCGTCGGAGAAGCGCGGTGAGGCAGATGCCATGCACAAGCGGTATGCCGATGAAACCTCAGACTTTTTGAGTTTCTTGTTGCTGTGGGGCTTTTTGAATGAGAAGCAGGAGGAGCTTTCCTCCAGCCAGTTGAGAAAGATGTGCCACAGGGAGTTCATTAACTTTCTGAGGGTGCGCGAGTGGCAGGATCTTTTTGCCCAGTTGCGTGAGATGGGTCGTTCGGCTGGCATTTCAGTGTCCAGCGGGCGCGATATTGACCCAGCTGCCCACGAAGAAGCTCTGCATAAATCGCTGTTGGCTGGTTTGCTCTCGCATATCGGTTTGAAAGATGAGCGCAACCCGAATGAGTATTTGGGTGCCCGCGGTACCCGTTTTGCGATATTCCCGGGGTCTGCTCTGTTCAAGAAACGCCCCGATTGGATTGTGTCTGCTGAGTTAGTAGAAACTTCTCGTCTGTGGGCGCGTGTGAATGCCGATATTAAGCCGGAATGGGTTGAAGAAGTCGGCTCTCACCTGGTTAAACGTCATTATTCTGAGCCACACTGGTCGTCCAAGCTGGGCGCTGTGATGGCGTATGAGAAGGTAACCCTGTACGGGGTGCCGATTATTGCTGATCGTCGCGTGCAGTACTGGCGTATTGACCCGGTGCTTTCGCGTGAGATGTTCATTCGCTCTGCTCTAGTGGAGGGTGATTGGAATACCCGTCATCATTTCTTCAAGCGCAATCAGAAAGCCCTAGCGGCCGTTGAAGAGCTTGAAGCTCGTTTGCGTCGCCGCGATTTGCGGGTGGACGATCAGATCCTCTTTGATTTCTACGACGCACGAGTTCCCGCTGGTGTTGTTTCTGAACGCCACTTTGATAAGTGGTGGAAGGAAGAGCGCACACGCAACGAACACTTGTTAGACTTCAGCCCGGAAAATCTGATTGATGAAGAGGCTGCCGATTACGATGAGTCGGCGTTCCCGCGTACCTGGGTTGCTCAGGGCAGTGGCGGTGAGCTGGTGCTGGATTTACGCTACGAATACGCCCCTGCGGTGGCAGTTGGCGGGGTACGTTCCCACGATGCCCAGACCGATGGTATCGCGGTGCAGGTGCCGGTTCTCTTTCTTAACCAGTTGGAGCCCGCTCCTTTCAAGTGGCTGATTCCCGGTCTGCGTGAAGAGCTGGTCGCGGCGCTCATTAAGTCTATGCCTAAGCAGCAGCGCAAGAACTTTGTGCCTGCCCCGGACGTAGCGCGCCAAGCGGTTGCCCTGCTCGATGAGGAGTTCTCACCGACTGAGTCATCCCTCGAAGAGGCACTTGCCTTGGTGTTGCGCCGTCTGCGCGGGCACGTGGTTGACCCTGATATTTTCGAGTGGGACGCTGTGCCTCCGCATTTGCGTTTCACTTTTCAGGTGCGCAATCCCCAGAACAAGATTCTGGGTGAAGGTAAGGATCTCAAGGAGCTTCAGAGCAGGCTACACACCGAGATTCGCTCGGCATTAGCGGCTTCTTTGGGTGCTTCCCCCGATGCTTTGGCAGCAATGTTGAGTGGTGCCCCCGCTCAACCTGCCCAGGGTAAAGCGACAGGCGGACGCGCGTCCGCCCCCTCACCGAGAATGGATGCTAGCTGCCGTGCAGGCAAAAACCAAGCAGGTTCAGCCCAGAGCGTTGAACGCAGCGGTCTCACCGAGTGGCCAACGCCCGATCTACCGCGCAAAATTGAGCGATCCATCGCAACACAAACGGTGGCAGGCTACCCCGCCCTGGTGGATGAAGGCAGTAGCGTGGGTGTAAGGATTTTCCCCCACGAAACGGAGCAGCTGCGCGCCCAGCGAGCAGGCGTCATTCGCCTCTTACAGTTGCAGGTACCTTCCCCCGTGCGCTATGTCAGCGATCACCTAAACAATAAAGAGAAAATTGTCTTCACGCAGAACCCCCACGGTTCAATCGATCAGCTTATTACTGACTGTACGGTTGCTGCCGTTGATAAGCTCACCCCGCACACGCCTATCTTTGAGAAGGCAGAGTTTGAGCAACTGTTCAACGCTGTTCGGGCAGAATTGATTGACACTGTTTTTGAGGTTACCAAGCTCGTTGCTGAAATTCTTTCTGAGGCGGCAACGGTACGTAAGCTCATCAAAAAGTCTTCGTCGATGGCGGTCATTCACGCAATCAGTGACATCAAGGCTCAGTTGGAGCACCTCATCTACCCCGGTTTTGTTGCTAAGACCGGTTACGACCAGTTAGTGCATCTGCCGCGCTACCTCAAAGCTATGCAGATTCGCATTAACAAGCTGGTGGGTGCTCAAATCAACCGGGATAACCAGCTGATGCTGGCAGTGCAAGACCTCGAAGACGCTTACGATACCGCGGTCAAAAAGCTCCCTGCGGGTACTGTTCCCTCACGCGAGATGGAACGTGTGGAGTGGATGATCGAAGAGCTGCGCGTTAGCTTCTTCGCCCAAGACTTGGGCACCTCCTACACCGTTTCTGAAAAGCGCATTGGCAAAGCGCTGCGAGAGGCGGTAGAGGCACTAAATAAGTAGTAGCACTGAACATAGTTAGCGCTGCTCGTTCAGCAAAAACTCCCTAAGAAGCAAGAAGAAGGCGGTCTCTTGTAAGACCGCCTTCTTCCTGTTAATATGATGCTTTACTGGCTAGGGCTTAGCTTTCAGGCACGAATTCCCCGTGGCCCGCTGCGCGCAGGGCGTCACGGATTTTCTGCGCCGATTCGTCCATGGCAACAGCGTCGGGGTTCTTCTCAGCATGAGCGAAGTTGAAGGTCTGAATGCTCTTGGCCGGGAACACATGCACATGAACGTGCGGTACATCCAGACCAACAATCTCAACGCCAACCTTAGCGGGCTGCCAGACGGTATTAATCGCCTTGCCTACGGTGTGAGCGACCTCAAAAACGCGGGCTGAAAGCTCTAAGGGCATATCAACCCAGTGCTCAATCTCAGCGCGAGGTACCACCAGCACGTGCCCCTGAGCCAGGGGCTCAATAGTCAAAAAGACAACAACTTCATCGTCTTTCCACACAAACCGTCCGGGCAACTCACCCTCAATAATCTTGGTGAAAATAGTAGACATTTTCTTCTCCCTTTTGTTTCTAGGTCTTTAAAGTTCTACAGTGTCGCCGGTATCGAGGTGTTTGTAGCTCACTCCGTAATCAGCGGTCAGGTTAGTTACCTGGGTTTCAATCAAGTTGCGCCCCGAATCTGCCAGGAGAGAATCGTGAATCGGGTAAACAGTGGAGGCACCCACGGAAATCACAAAGTCAATGACCTCGCTCATCTTGTTCCAGGGAGCATGAATCGGAGCCAGCAAAGTTTTCGATTGGATACCGTGAGGCACCGTGAAAGAGTCGCCCGGGTGGAACACGTTATCGTTCACCAACACACCCACATTGTCGATGGTCTTAATGAGGGGATGAATGAGCGCGTGCTGACCACCAAAAGTTTTCAGTTCAAAGCCCTCCAGTAAGATGGTTTCTTTAGCGTCTGCAAGGTACACCTGAGCATCCTCAACCTTCTCGACCAGCGCGTCCAGAACAGCCTGCGGAGCATAGACGGGAACCTGCTTATTCTTCTCGATGAAAGCGGCAACACGCTCAACATCGAAATGATCAGGGTGAACGTGGGTAACAAAGATGTAATCGGCGCCATCGAGCGCCGTCTCAACCTCAGAAAAGCCACCGGGATCAAGTACCAGTACCTTGCCCTCATTTTCAAGGCGAACACATGAATGGGTGTATTTAGTGAGTTTCATAGTTCCAGCCTAATAGAAAGACCTCACCCGCGCCTGATTTTCACCCCTGGCAATATGCGCCGAGCGGACGCGCCCCGCACGCTTCTACCGAAGAAATCACCTCAAGCTTCCGGTAAAGTTTTGTCTGAACATTTTCCACATCAGTCTACTGACGAAAGAGGCACGAGCCATGACACAAGCGCCTAAGCCTGAAGTTCGCAACACCAAGCAGCGACGCATTGTGACGGCTACTTTGGCTGACCTTGACGATTTTATGAGCGCCCAGGAGCTGCACCAGCTCATGCTCTCACGTAATGAAACAGTATCATTGGCAACCATTTACAGGCTCCTGCAATCTATGGCTGCCAATAATGAGGTTGATGTGATTCGCACCGAGGACGGCGAGTCTGTTTACCGCCGTTGCCAGGCTGAGCACCATCATCACCATCTCATGTGCCGCTCTTGCGGTAAGGCGGTTGAGCTTGAGGCACCCGATGTTGAGCAGTGGGCTCACAGCATGGCTGAAAAGTTCGGTTTTACTGATATCAACCACACCGTTGAAATCAGCGGTTTGTGCGCCGAGTGTTCCCACGGCTAAATCGAGCCCTCTGCCCCGCGCACTCCACATTTTCATAGACTCATAGACAAGAGCACCGAGGTACATTCAACGCCTCGGTGCTCTGTTTGATGGGGTGATTTTAGACTGCGGGCAGCGCTCTACCGGATGCGCTATGGCGACGTTTATACCTACCGATCACTCTGCACACTAGGTAAATCGCGAACGATATGGACGTAACGTAGGGGCTGATAGGTAAAGTGCCAGCCAACGCCAACATAATGCCGCCCACTATTGAGATTTCCGCAAATATCACCGAAAAGATGAGGACTTTCAGAGGGGACGCGGTGATTTGCTGTGCCGCTGCCGAAGGGGTGACGAGCAAAGAAAGCACTAACAGAGCGCCCACCACCTGCACTGATAGAGCAACCGCAATGCCCAGCACCACCATAAAAATCATGGAGAGCAGACCCATCGGCACCCCCTTGGCGCGTGCCACCTCGGGATCAAGCGAAGCGAAGGTCAATGGACGCCAGACAGCCAGTAGCACTGCAATCACAATAACTGCACCGAGAATCATTTCGGTGAGCTGAGAAGCATCTACCGATACAATCTGACCGGTCAGCAAAGAGAACTTGTTGGCGCTGCGTCCTTGATACAGCGACAGAAAAAGAATACCCAGCCCCAGACCAAAAGGCATGAGCGCACCAATAACGGAGTTAGATTCTGAACGGCGGACGCCCAACGCACCAATCAGCAGCGCGGCAACAATGGAGCCAACCAGCGAGCCAGTAACGACATCGTAGCCAACCAGCAAAAACAGGGCCGCGCCAGCAAAAGACATTTCAGCAATGCCGTGTACTGCAAAGGAGTGATCTCGCATCATCACGAAGGTGCCAGCGAAACCACCAATAAGCCCCAGAACAGCGCCCGCCCAAATAGAGGTAGAGAGTAAATCTAAAAGCTCACCGTAGCGTTCAAACACGAAAACGCGAGAAAAAAGCTCTTGGAAGGCCACAGCAGGAATCAGCGCTGTCATCGTGAAGCCCCCTTAGGTAGAACGTGCGGTGCGATATCGGGTGTGGAACAGTGTTCTGTGTGGGAGTCGCCACCAACGACGATATAGCGCCCGTTGGAACGAATAACCTCAACAGGAGTTTGGTAAAGATTGCTGAGCACTTCGCTGGTCATCACCTGATCTACCGCACCCACCGTGAAGCGTCCATTGGCAAGGTACAGCACGCGATCAACGTGATCAATGATGGGATTAATCTCGTGGGTGACGAAAATAACCGTGGCAGCACGGTCTTTGTTATAGCGGTGAATCAGCTCAGACACCGCATATTGATGGTGCAAATCCAGTGACAGTAATGCCTCATCAGCTAATACAATCTGAGGGTCGTTAGCGAGCGCTTGGGCGATGCGCAGGCGCTGCTGTTCGCCACCCGAAAGAAGCCCTACGGGGACGTTTGCGTAGTCACTAGCACCCACGGATTCTAGTAGTTGATCGACAAGAGCTCGGTGCTTGCGGGTGTTGAGGCGAATGCCCCACTTATGACCGTCTAGCCCTAACCCCACCAGATCTCTGGCACGCAGGGTGACCCCACCCAGGGTCTTCTGCTGGGGAATATAGCCTACGCCGGGGTGCCCAGCTTGAGCGGGGCGTCCCAACACCTTGATAACGCCCGAACTCATGGGTGTGAGACCCAAGATTACTTTAAGGAAGGTGGATTTGCCGGAGCCGTTAGGTCCGAGCACCGCGAAGTACTCCCCCTGTTCAATAATCAGGTTGAGTTCATCCCACAGTTTACGCTGCCCAAAAGAAAGCCCGCCCCCGTTGATTTCAACGGAGGCGGTAGGCTTACTAATAATCGTCATAGATTTACGCTACTGCACTTTTCAGGTTGTCCAGGTTTTCTTTCATCCACTCTACATAGTTTTTGCCTTCGGGCAGGGTTTCGGTGAATGAAACGGTGGGGACGTTAGCGTTTTCTGCTGCTGCTCGGATTTCACCGGTCTGGTTGGTTTCGGTCTGCTCGTTGTAGGCGAGCAAGTGAATATCGCCGTCGGTAATCTCGTCCTTAATTTCTTGCAAGGTGAGGGGAGCTACATCAGATTCTGCCTCAACCGCCTCTACGTAGTCAGCGGGGGTCTTGTCTTCCATACCGGCTGAGGTGAGCATGTAGTTGGGCACCGGTTCTGATGATACGAAGCTTTTGCCCTTGAGGTTCAAGCCTTCGGTATTTACCGCTAGCTGCTTCATCTCTGCCACGAAGGATTCAGCGTTTTCGCGGTAAGTCTTTCCGTTCTCGGTATCAACCTGAGCAAGCTGATCAGCAAGCGCAAGCGCTACCTTGCCCATGGTATCGAAGTGGTACCACACGTGCTCGTTGAATGAGCCGTGGTCATGGTGGTCGTGGGCGTCCTCGCTGTGGTGGTGCCCTTTCTTGGCGTGGTTGTGTGCCTCATCCTCGTGGTCGTGACTGTGTTCTTCCTTAGCATGGTCGTGACCGTGCTGGTGACCTTCGAGCAGCTCTGCGTATTCATCGCCAGAGACGAAACCTGAGACCTTAACCGCGTTCACCACAGCTTGCTCGGTATTATCGGTGCCTGCCATCTCTTCCATGAAAGTGTCGTAACCGCCGCCGTTGAGCACTACCACCTCGGCGTCCTTGACCGTTAGACGGTCGTTAGACGTTGCTTCGTAGGAGTGGGGGTCTTGGCTGGTGGAGGCGATGATTGAGGTGACTTCCACGCCCTCGGTATCACCAACGACCGCCCGTGCGACGTCCGCGTACACGTCGGTAGTCGCTACGATATCGAGCGTTTTATCGGGTGATGAGGAGGCATTTTCGCCGTTTGCAGAGCAGCCTGCAAGAGCTAGGGCGGCGAGGGAAAGAAGCGAGAGTTTACGTTGAACTGACATGACATGCCTTCTTTTATATAAGAATGATTATCAGTTTCAGACTAATAGGCGTAGAGGGAATCACGCAAGCCACAGCTGCCACAGTGTGATGCATTAGTCCACCTATGATTTCACCTGTGATTCGACCTGTTTTAAAGCACCGAAGGTTCGGAAGCATCAACCTTCCGAACCTTCGGCGCAAGTTGTTAACAACCCGCCACTACTCGCTTTTTCTCACTACCACCTTGATCTAGGGCACGCGGTGGGCTGCCGCTTCACGTCTGCGAATATGATCCTGGGTGGTGTCCTTAATTTCACCAACCAGCTGCTCCAAGATGTCCTCAAGAAAGAGCACACCAAGACTTTGACCGGTCTTTGAGACAACGTGTGAAAGATGCGCTTGGTTACGCTGCATGACTGCCAGCGCCTCGTCAATTTCCATTTCAGGACGCAGGCTAGCGAGCGGACGCAAACGCGACCAGGGAATATTCTCCTCGGCGCGATCACCTGAAAAGTTCAGGGTGTCTTTCACGTGAATGTACCCCATGAAGGTTTCATCGGCTGAGTCTTGAAGAACAAAGCGGGAGTAACCGGTTTGCGCGCAGGAACGCTCAACGTCGTGGGGTGTACAGGGGAAATTAAGGGTAACAACTGCCTCTCGGGGCACCATGATTTCTTCTACCTTTTTTGAGCTAAATTCCAGAGCGCCCGAGAGTACGCCGGTTTCATCAGCCACAGTGCCCTCCGCCGTAGATTGAGCCACAATGTTCTGCAGCTCGTCCAAGGTGAAGGTCGATGAGACCTCAGCTTTAGGCTCAATCTTCATGAGTTTGAGGGTGTGGTCTGCAATCCAGTTCAAGAGGGCGATCACGGGTTTGAAGATGCGTGAGAGTAGTACCAGCGGGGGTGCGAACAGCAGGGCAACGCCCTGGGCTGCCAGCGATACCGCTGCGTTCTTGGGGATCATTTCACCAAAAATCACGTGCAGGTAGGTCACTATAATCAGAGCGACCGCGAAGCTAAGAATTGATACCACTTGGTAGGGAATACCAACAGCTTCAAGCGGACCCGCCATCAGGTGCTTCAGCGCGGGTTCTGAAACGTTCAGAATCAACAGCGAGCAGACAGTAATACCCAGCTGACAGGTTGCCAGCATCAGAGAAACGTTTTCGATAGCGTAAAGGGCTGTTTTTGCCCGCTTGTTACCGGCGTCCGCCAGCGGTTCAATCTGCGAACGGCGCGTTGACATAATCGCGAACTCAGCACCCACGAAGAAGGCGTTGCCCACCAGTAGAACTACCAGCAGTGAAAGCGCTAACCAGTCGTTCATGCGCGCACACTCCCCTCAGTGATTTCAGTATTCTCGGTTGCTTGCGGAATGAAACGCAGTCGGTCAACGCGTCGTTGTTCCATCTTTTCAACGCGCAGGATGCCACCGTCAACGGGTACGGTATCGCCCTCTTCGGGGACTCGTCTGAGGGCATGCATCATAAAACCGCCCATTGTTTCAAAGGCAGGGTTTTCCATGACGGTGAGCGGTTCGATGTATTCATTCACCTCATCGGGACGGCGCAAACCTGAGAAAATCCAGTCGCCGCTACCGAGTTTCAGAGCGAGTTCTTCGGTGTTACCGGTGTCGTGTTCATCAGATACTTCACCCACAATTTCTTCTACCAAATCTTCGAGGGTGGTCATACCCGCTGTGCCACCGTACTCGTCAAGGACGATGGCAAGCTGCAAGGCGCCTTCACGCAGTTGCATGAGCAGTGAATCAAGGTGAACGGTCTCAGGAACACGCAGTACGTCTTCCATGAGCGCCCCTGCCTCAAGAGTGGGTCTAATGTCTTCGGGAACAGCCACAGCCTTCTTGAGGTGTACTACGCCAACCACGTTATCTTGATCCTCACGGTAGAGAGGAAAACGTGAGTGACCGGTGGTACGCGCCAGCTCAATGACATCTGATACAGGGGCAGTGTCTTCAAGCATTTGAATCTGACGACGCGATGTCATGACGTCCACTGCGGTGAGTTCAGCAAAGGAAAGGGTTTTATCAACAAAGCGAGCGGTGTCTGAATCGAGAGTTCCCTGGTCAGCTGAACGACGCACCATCGAAGAAAGCTCTTCGGGGGTACGTGCGCTCGAAAGTTCTTCTTTGGCTTCAAGACCAAAGAGGTTGAGAATCTTATTCGCGGCACCGTTCATGCTGCGCACCAAAGGGCCCATCATCTTGGTGAAAAGAAGATGGTAGGGCGCCAGCGCGCGAGCAGTCGGGTATGAAATGGCGATTGCCATGTTCTTGGGGATCAGCTCACCCATAATCATGGAAAGCGCGGTAGCCAGACCCATAGAGAAGACTAAGGTGAGAACACGAGCCACCGACTCTGATAAGCCCCAGCTTGAAATGGTGCCAACCGCCATCGACTGCAAGGCAATATCAAGGGTATAACCGGTGAGCAAGGTTGTAATCGTGATGCCCAACTGACACGAAGAAAGCTGGGTTGAGAGAGTCTTGAGGCACTGTAAAACAGCTTTACCTTTATAATCGCCCTTCTCGATTTCTTGTTGAACAGCTGACTGGTCAAGGGCTACAAGCGCGAATTCCATGGCGACGAAGAAGCCTGTGCCGAGAATCAGCAGCAAACCTACAACGAGGAGAATCCATTCCACGAAGGTGTCACCTCCGCGAAGTTATTAAAGGAGCAAGGGTTCATGATCAGATGAGCCGAGCGTCCAGCACGCGCTGCCTGCAAGGGGGCGTTCTGGGGTGGGCGGCAACTAAAAGGGTCGTCCATAGTGTTTTCTAGTGTAGCGAAGTTGAGGGTAAGACGCCTACAGCAACAGGTGCGAAATACGATACCTTGAGGTATGCATAGCGAAGTTGCCTCGTGAGGGGCTAAGACCATGAGGAATGGGCTACATTTGGTTGTTGCCGAAAGAATTCAAAGGTGTGCTCGCGCGGTGAAAACCTAAAATTTTTATAAAATTTTTCCACCCACAGCCAACCTGTAACCACAGAGCAAAACCCCACTAAAAACCACATGAATCTTACCGACCTCCCCTCAAAAACCACATAAAATGACTCTCAAGAGTGTGGTTAATAGCTTTTTCCCCCTAAGTCCCACTCACCGACCGCACCTTCGCGATCGTCATTTATGACATTTAGCGACCCGTGGTGTTCGTCATAAGCCTACAAGCTTACTAGACTGTATCTATAAAGGACGCCATCATTTGTGCTGAATACTTGCACGCGGGTTACCGCACCGCGCAGTAAGACTAACGCACGGTGGGCGCTGCGCACAGAATAAACGATATGGAAGAGGCGAATTGCGTGCCAAACCAGTCAGAGAATAGTTGGCCAGAAGAATTTGCTGGCAACGAATGGTTCATTGACGAACTATTCGAGAAGTATAAAAAAGATAAGTCATCCGTTGAAGAGTCCTGGTGGCAGCTCTTTGAGGAAAAGCTCAGCGACGCCACCACCTCGAACTCCCCTTCAGCGACGAAGGAACCTCAGGTTTCAGAGAAGAAAACTGAGGCAACAGACGCCGACCGCGCGCGTCCGCAACAGACATCAACTCCCACAGCACAACCCGTTCAACCTAAGGCAGATTCAGTGAGCCCCTCAGAGTCAAACACCGCAGTTACCCCAGATTCCTCCGATGAGAAGGTCGATACCGTCTCCACCCTTCGTGGTCCGGCCAAGGCGGTAGCCTCCACTATGGAAGAGTCCCTGTCAGTACCAACTGCAACCACTGTGCGTGCAGTCCCCGCTAAGGTTCTCATTGACAACCGCACCGCTATCAACACCTACCTAGCACGTACCCGTGGTGGCAAGATTTCCTTCACTCACATCATTGGTTACGCCATCATTCGTGCGCTAGCAAACTTCCCCTCTATGAACGTTGTTTACGGTGAGGACGAGAAGGGTCGCCCCGCTGCTGTTCAGCCTGCACACGTGAACTTTGGTCTCGCTATTGACCTGCCCCGCCCCGATGGTAGCCGTAACCTGGTAGTACCTAACATCAAGGGTGCAGAAGAGCTCTCCTTCGCTGAGTTCTGGTCAGCATACGATGACATTGTGAAGCGCGGACGCGACGGCAAGCTCACTATCGAGGACTTCCGCGGCACCACCGTTTCTTTGACCAACCCCGGCGGCATCGGCACCGTACACTCCGTGCCCCGTCTCTCCAAGGGTCAGGCTGCCATCATTGGCGCTGGCGCGCTGGATTACCCCGCTGAGTACCGCGGCGCGTCCGAAAAGACCATTGCCAACGCCGGTGTCTCAAAGATTCTGACCCTGACCTCAACCTATGACCACCGCGTCATTCAGGGTGCAGGTTCTGGTGAGTTCCTCAAGATCATCGAAAACTACCTGCTGGGTAACGACGGTTTCTACGACGATATCTTCACCGCCCTGCGTATTCCCTTTGAGCCTGTTCGCTGGGCAGTGGATAACCAGGTCGATCCTTCCATCGAGGTCTCCAAGGTTGCCCGCATCCAGCAACTTATTCACGCTTACCGCGTGCGCGGTCACCTCATCGCCCAGACCAATCCCCTGGGTTATGAGATGCTCTCCCACCCCGATCTACGTTTAGAAAACTACGGTTTGACCCTCTGGGATCTTGATCGCTACTGGCCCACCGGTGGCTTCGGTGAGAAAGATACCTTAACTCTCAAGACCATTCTTGAGCTGCTGCGCGAAGCCTACTGTGGCACTATGGGTGTTGAGTACATGCACATTGAAACCCCCGCTGAGCGCGAGTGGTTCCAGGAACAGCTTGAGCACGTCTACAATAAGCCCACCCGCGAAGAGCAGTTCCGCGTCATGGGTAAGCTCAACGCCGCTGAAGCCTTCGAAACTTTCTTGCAGACCAAGTACCTCGGTCAGAAACGTTTCTCCCTTGAGGGCGGCGAATCACTAATTCCACTGCTGGACTACATCATCTCTGAAGCAGCAGATGACGGTCTCTCAGGTGTTGCTATTGGTATGGCGCACCGCGGTCGTCTCAACGTTTTGGCAAACATTGCGGGCAAGTCCTACGCTCAGATTTTCCGTGAATTCGAAGGCGAGCTGGATCCCCGCCTCACCGGCGGCTCCGGCGACGTGAAATATCACCTGGGCACCGAGGGCGTATTCACCTCTGATAACGGCAACCAGACTCAGGTGTATCTGGCCGCTAACCCCTCACATCTTGAGGCAGTCAACACTGTGCTTGAAGGTATTGTGCGCGCTAAGCAGGACGTTCTGACAGCAACCGGCACCAAGGATTACCCCGTGCTCCCCATCCTGGTTCACGGTGACGCTGCATTTGCTGGTCAGGGCATCGTCTTTGAAACCCTGCAGATGTCGCAGCTTGCTGGCTATAAGGTGGGCGGTACCGTTCACATCGTGGTTAACAACCAGGTTGGCTTTACCACCACCCCCGCAGACGGTCGCAGCTCCACCTACTCCACCGACGTTGCTCGCGTAGTTCAGGCACCCGTTTTCCACGTCAACGCAGATGATCCCGAAGCTGTTGTTCGCGCCGGTCGTCTCGCTTTCGAGTACCGCCAGCGCTTCAATAAGGACGCGGTCATCGACCTCGTATGCTACCGCCGTCGCGGTCACAATGAGGCGGATGATCCCTCGATGACCCAACCCAGCATGTACACCCAGATTGAGGCTCAGTCATCAACCCGTAAGCTCTACACCGAGGCTCTGGTGGGTCGCGGCGACATCACTCAGGACGAAGCAGAGCGCGCGCTCAAGGACTACCAGTCACGTCTGGAGCAGATCTTCACTGAGACTCACGAGGCTCAGGCGTCCTCTGCTCCCCTAGTAACCGCGGATGCGGCGGCTGTTGCTAACATTGAACGTCCGGCTGCCCAGCAGTCTGAGGATTCAGTACACGTACCCAAGAACACCTCGATTTCACCCGAGATGCTCAAGCGCATTGGTCAGGCTTTTGCTGATGTTCCTGAAGGCTTCACCATTCACAAGAAGCTCAAGAAGCTGCTGGAGCAGCGCACCGCTATGTCAACCAAGGGCGGCATCAACTGGGGCTTCGGTGAGCTCACCGCCTTCGGTTCACTGTTGCTTGAGGGTATTGACGTTCGTATGAGCGGTCAGGACGTTCAGCGCGGTACCTTCGTGCAGCGTCACGCGATTCTGCACGACCGCGAAAACGGCAACCAGTGGAGTCCGCTAGAGCATCTGAGCGCTGATCAGGGTAAGTTCAGCATCTACAACTCACTGCTCTCTGAGTACGGTGTGTTGGGCTTTGAGTACGGTTACTCCGTAGAGCGCCCCGACTCACTGGTGATCTGGGAGGCTCAGTTCGGTGACTTCGCCAACGGCGCCCAGACCGTGATTGACGAGTTCATCTCATCAGCAGAGCAGAAGTGGGCACAGCGCTCATCGCTGGTTCTAATGCTCCCCCACGGTTTTGAGGGTCAGGGCCCTGACCACTCGTCAGCTCGTATGGAACGCTACTTGCAGCTGTGCGCTGAGAACAACATGACCGTAGCGGTACCTTCTACCCCGGCATCGCACTTCCACCTGCTGCGCAAGCACGCTCACTCGCGTCCACACAAGCCGCTGGTGCTGATTACCCCCAAGCAGCTTCTGCGTTTGAAGGCAGCAGCGTCATCGGTTGAGGACTTCACTCAGGGCAGCTTCAAGCCCGTCATTGAGGATCAGGGCAACCTGAACACGTCAGAAGTTGAGCGCTTGGTCTTTGTATCTGGTCGTCTCTACTACGATTTGAACGGTGAGCGCATCAAGCGTCAGGACGCGAAGACCGCGATTGTTCGTGTAGAGCAGCTCTACCCGCTGCCCTTAGACGAAATCAAGAAGCAGATTGCTCTCTACCCCAATGCTGAGGTCATTTGGGCTCAGGATGAGCCTGCTAATCAGGGTCAGTGGCCCTTCTTGGCGGTCAATCTCATGCCTCATATTGGGTACAAGATGGCTCTGGTTTCGCGCCCGGCGTCAGCCTCACCCGCTGCCGGTACCGGTAAGCGTCACCAGGCTGAGCTTGATAACATCTTGACTGAGGTCTTCGAACGCTAAAAATAAAGAATATGCGGTGTACAGGTTTAATCAACTAACCTGTGCACCGCATTTTCCATGGCGTAGACCCCATTTTGCGGCGTAAAAGAATGTGCTGAGACAGTAAGGTGACGAAATAACCGCGATAGTTTGGGTAGCCCGCCTTGCACAGCCTATATTTATGTATAAGTAGTTTTTAGATTTTTAGAGTCTAAAGAGTTTAAGTCAACAGAAAAGGTTCTCGTGGATCAGCGAAACATTCGAATTGTAGCGGTGGGTGATGAACTGCTTTCAGGCGTCGGCGACCCGCGCGCCCTGGGTTGGTTCGGACGTGTCATGGCACGTACCCCGCAAAATGTAGCCTCTGTGGCTGCCTACAACCTGGCGGCTCCCGGCGAGGGTGGTGAAGCCCTGAATGCCCGCTGGTTTGAAGAAGCGGCACGTCGTTTTGCTCAGGGCGCAGATAACCGTCTGGTCATTGCGCCCTCGACCCTCGATATTGATTTGGGTCTTACTCACGCACGTTCACGCCTGAACCTGGCGAACATGGTTGATATGGCCTCGCAGAGCAATATCAAGGTGTTAGTAGTTGGCCCGCCCCCCACCTTGGACGCTGAACGCAACCGCCGTATCGCTGACCTTTCCGCAGCATATGCTGACGTGGTCACCCGCCGTAACCATGTTTACGTTGATACGTTCAACCCGCTGTTGCACCATGAGCAGTGGCGCAACGACTTGGCAGCTAACGACGGCAAGCC
This sequence comes from Rothia sp. ZJ1223, assembly GCF_016900985.1. NCBI lineage: Bacteria > Bacillati > Actinomycetota > Actinomycetes > Micrococcales > Micrococcaceae > Rothia > Rothia sp. ZJ1223. The sequence goes on from NZ_JAFEUT010000002.1 coordinate 223,215, forward strand.
AGGTCAGTCAGGCTACGGCTTGATTGCGTGGCTGGTACTGCATCGCGGTTGGTACTCCTGGTTGAACCTGCCCGAGCCTGTCTAAACTCGCTACCTCTCGCCTATCCCCCGCTCAACGTGGGGTAGCTTGCACTGACGCAAAGGTGCATTCGCTTGCTAGATGTGCGAAAATGGACGGCAGTGCTGTGACCATTTTTCCGGTTGCAGCAGTACAACCGGTAGCTCATTATTCTTCTTGAGAATGATTGCTGCTACCGACCATGTAAAAGGAGGCTCTCATGAGCAAGCGCGGTCGTAAGCGCAAGGACCGTCGTAAGGGCAACGCAAACCACGGTAAGCGCCCCAACGCATAAGGTACCTTGAAATACTTTGCAGGCTCTGACACTAAAAGTGTCAGAGCCTGTTTTTTGTATAAAAAACACAGCACCCAGCTACCCACATTAGATAACTGGGCATCGTGGGCAAAAGGTAGGGGGGTGACTTCCTAGCTTTGAGTTCTGATCTCATCAAGACTCACCCGGATTTTATCTTTGAGATCTTCGGGTGCCTTCTCACAGCAGGATCGCTTGATGGCGTCGCGAATCATCAGCTCTAAATCGTACTCGTGGGAGCAGTTACTGCAGGCGGTGAGGTGCTGTTTGAGGGTGATGACATCGTCTTTGCTGATTGCCCCATCAAGGTACTCATAAATTTTGTTGACTTCTTGTTCGCAGCGGCTGCCGCTGCACTCGTTGAAATCGGTCATTACAGTGGTTATCCTTTCTGCGTGGTGGTCGAAATGAAGCCGCGTTCTACGGCGTAGTCAGCAAGCGCGTCCCGCAGGAGTTTGCGTCCGCGGTGCAGGCGCGACATCACAGTGCCTAAGGGGGTGCCCATGATTTCTGAAATTTCTTTGTAGGAGAATCCTTCGACGTCTGAGTAGTAGACAGCCATTCTGAAATCTTCGGGGATTTGTTGAAGAGCTTGTTTTACATCGGCGTCGGGGAGGTTTTCTAGTGCCTGCATTTCGGCTGATTTTAGACCGGTGGAGTCGTGCTGACTTGCTTGGGCAAGTTGCCAGTCTTCAACGGTGTCAGTGTTTGCTTGATAAGGTTCGCGCTGACGTTTGCGGTAGAGGTTGATGTAAGTGTTTGTGAGGATGCGGTAAAGCCACGCTTTGAGATTGGTGCCGGGGGTGTACTGGTGAAAGGACGAAAAGGCTTTCATGTACGCTTCTTGCACCAGGTCTTCGGCATCTGCTGGGTTGCGTGCCATGCGCAGTGCTGCTGCGTAGAGCTGGTCGATATATTGCATGGCGTCGCGTTCGAACCGCGCTTTGCGGGCAGCGGCGTCCTCTTGGGTGGGGTCTACCGTTTGCTGAGTGTTAGCTACAGCAGGTGGGGTCATAGTGTTTTCCTTCTTCACAGTGCCCGGTGTCGTTCTCGGGTGAGGGACGGTGGTGGGCACTTATGGCTGTGCCGTTAAAGAATCATTGTGTATAACCCTAGAGCACCTCTGTTTATTTCAGTAAATGAATGAGTCGGGGTAAGAAATATTGTCATTTCTGGTGTTGGGCGGGGTGTGATGCCGTATCCCTTTGGCTCTGCCAGTAGGTTTATGATGTAAGGAGTGAGGTTTCAGATGCGATACCTCTTCAATCACATTACGCACTAAGGAGTGTCTTTATGTCCCTCGTACGCCGTCTTGCGCGTCCTGCTTTGGCTTCTAGCTTTATTATTTCTGGCATTGACCGTTTAAAGGATCCGGCTTCGTCCGCTCACTTGAAGAAGGCTGTTTCTTTGGCTGCTTCAACTAACCCCAGCCTCGCGGTGTTGCGTGGTCAGGAGCGTTTGGTGGGTCAGGCGTTGGCTGGTGCTCAGGTGGGTGCCGGTGTGCTTTTTGCCTTGGGTAAGCTGCCCCGTATTTCTTCAACTGTGTTGTTGGGCGCTGGTGCGCTGAACGCTTACATTGAGCACAAGGCAGCGGAGCACGATACCAAGGAACAGAAGGCTGTTCGCCGCAATAACTTGGTGAAGAACGGTTCTTTGCTGGGTGCTATTGCTTTGGCATCGGTTGATACTGACGGCAACCCCTCATTGGCTTGGCGCGCTAACAAGTTCGGTGAGACTGTTGCGAAGAAGTCTGAGAAGATTACCGCTGATGTTGCTGAGAAGGCTGAGGATATCTTCGGTAAGTAAATACTGGGTGCGAGCGTCCTGGCTCTGCTCTTCATATTTGTGAAGGGCAGGGGCGGGGCGTTCGTGCTTTAACCGGCTCACCCGTAAAATGGTGAAGAATACATTTTTACCGATTTTCAAGGATTGACTGTGCCCCTAGCAAATAGTCCTCGCTCAGTTGGCGAGGTTCAGGATTCCGGTGACTGGTTGGCGCTTTTCATGCCTCAGGCAAGCGGGCGGGCGCGGGTTCAGGTACCCGGTTCGAAGTCTTTGACTAACCGGTATCTATTGCTAGCTGCCCTTGCGTCATCGGAGTCGGTGATTCACGCGCCACTTCATTCTCGTGATTCCGCTTTGATGATTGCGGCGTTGGAGGCTCTCGGGGCGTGTTTTACCGAGGTTAAGACGGGCTCCCCGTTTGGTCCTGATCTCAGGGTCACTCCCTTGACGCGGGGCACTTCTTTGGGGGATGTTCGCGTGGACGTGGGCTTAGCCGGTACAGTCATGCGTTTTGTTCCTCCGGTAGCGGCTCTGGTGAACTCACAGGTTCATTTTGACGGGGATGAGCACGCTTATGCTCGCCCGATGTTGCCGGTGATTGATGCCCTACGTTCTTTGGGTGTGAGCGTTGATGATGGCGGCTCGGGGTCTTTGCCTTTTACCGTTGAGGGTTTCGGACGCGTGGAGCGGCAGGAGTTGAGCATTGACGCTTCGGGTTCTTCTCAGTTTGTCTCGGCTCTCCTGTTAGCCGGTGCTTCTTTTGCCCATGGTTTGACGCTCAAGCACAGTGGAAAGCCGATTCCCTCTATGCCCCACGTTGAGATGACCGTTGAGGTTTTGCGGTCGGTGGGCCTTGAAATTGATGACTCCGTACCGAATCAGTGGCGCATTGAACCACAAAGATTCCCCGGTTTTGAGGTAACCATTGAGCCTGACCTTTCAAACGCCGGGCCTTTTATTGGTGCCGCTGTGATTACGGGGGGAACAGTGGAGATTCCTCACTGGCCCGCTGAAACGACCCAGGGTGGCGACCACTGGCGCAGTATTCTACCTCTCTTTGGCGCGACCGTCGAGCAGGGCGAAAACTCACTGACCGTTACCGGCGCCGATGGCGGACTCTACCGACGAACGGTTTCTCTTGATCTTGATCTCTCAGAGGCAGGCGAACTCGCCCCCACCGTAGCTGCCCTTGCAGCCCTGTGCGAAGGCACCAGCGTCCTGCGCGGTATCGCCCACTTACGCGGACATGAAACGGATCGCCTGGCTGCCCTCACCGCTGAAATTAACCGATTAGGCGGTACCTGCGAAGAAACCGAAGACGGTATTCGTATTACAGCCCCCGTGCAAAAATCAGGCACCGTACGCACCTACGCCGATCACCGCATGGCAACCGCCGCCGCAATGATGGGTCTAGCTGTCGAAGGAATCATCGTCGAAAACGTTGAAACCACCTCAAAAACCCTGCCGAATTTCACCGGTTTGTGGTCTAACATGCTCGCTGAACTGCAGAAGGGTGCATAATGGCACGCTCATGGGATGACTACGAGGTCAAAGCCCGCCCCAACAAAAAGGGCTCACGCCCGCGCACCAAAGACCGCCCCACCTACGATCACGCCGAGTGGGGGCGCATTATTACCGTTGACCGCGGCAGATACACCGCTGTCATCGACGAGAACAGTGACACCGAGCGCACCGTCACCGCCGTACGTGCCAAGGATTTACGACGCACCCCCATTGTTCCCGGCGATATCGTGGGGCTGGTGGGTGACACCTCGGGAGGCACTGACACCCTTTCGCGTTTGGTGAAACTCCAAGAGCGCTCGTCCCTCTTGCGACGCAGCGCTGACGATACCGACCCTGTAGAACGTGTGGTGGTAGCTAATGCTAATCAGCTCGTCATTGTGGTGGCCGCGCAAAACCCCGAGCCCCGCACCGGTTTTATTGACCGCTCCGTCGCCGCAGCTTTCGACGCTGGCATCACACCCATTCTGTGCATCACCAAAACAGACCTCAAATACCCCCAAGAGCTATTGGACTACTACAGCGCCACCGGCGTACAGATAGTGCTCTCGAAATCTTCTGACGGCAAAGCGCCCAGCGAAGAGGACGCGCAAGGTCTTGAAGATTCCCTCATTGAGGCAGTACGCGAGGTACTAGAAGGTAAGGTCTCCGTGCTTCTGGGGCACTCCGGGGTTGGAAAATCCACCCTCGTCAATGCCCTGACCGGGGCAGAACGCGCCACCAGCCACGTCAATGCCCACACCGGACGAGGCCGCCACACCTCCTCCTCAGCCCTAGCGGTGCGTCCGGCAGATCGAAGCGCAGGCACCTGGATTATTGACACCCCCGGTATTCGTTCCTTCGGGCTGGCGCACGTTGAACCTGAAACCATTGTCGCGTCTTTCAGCGACCTCTCCCCCGGTTCAGCGCACTGCCCCAAGGGCTGCGAGCACGCGCCGGGTACCGCGGACTGCGGCATTATCGCTTATGTCAAGGCGGGGCACGCTGGTGAGGCAGGCGCAGCCCGCCTGGAATCTCTCCAAAAGCTTCTCCAGGTTGCCGCCGCAGATGAAGGCGATCACGATAAAGAGCTCGGCGTCGTCCTCTAAGCCCCTCACTCCACGCACCTCTAATCAGAAAAACAACAGTATGAAATCCTCCAGTAACTACACCGACGACCTGCGGTTAGCACACATTCTCGCTGACACCGTAGACCGCCTCACCCTCTCAAAGTTTCAAACGCAAGACTTCACCGTTGAAACCAAACCAGACCTTACCCCCGTCACCGAGGCAGATTGCGAGGCTGAGCGGCTGATTCGTTCCCAGCTATCGCGCGTGCGCACCCGCGACTCTGTACTGGGTGAAGAGTTCGGCGTGACCGGTTCTTCACCGCGTCAGTGGGTTATTGACCCCATCGACGGCACCAAGAACTTCGTGCGCGGAGTGCCCGTGTGGGCAACCCTTATTGCCCTTATTGATAACGGCAAGCCTGTAGTGGGCGTTGTCTCTGCACCCGCCCTGCAACGCCGCTGGTGGGCTGCGGAGGGCATCGGTGCCTACACCGGACGTTCCCTCTCATCAGCCAAGCGCCTCCACGTTTCGCAGGTTTCATCTTTGGCGGATGCATCCTTCTCTTACTCCTCGATGACCGGGTGGAAACAGCTGGGCAAACGCGATGATTTTCTCAACCTCACCGATGAGGTCTGGCGTACCCGTGCCTACGGGGATTTCTGGTCGTACTGCATGGTGGCTGAAGGCTCAGTTGATATCGCAGCTGAACCCGAACTCGCACTCTACGACATGGCGGCACTGGTACCCATTGTTCAAGAAGCAGGCGGACGCTTTACCTCCCTTGCCGGTGCAGATGGCCCCTTCGGCGGCAACGCGGTAGCATCCAACGGGTTGCTGCACGACGCGGTTCTGGAACGTCTGGGCACCGATGCTCGTATAGACGCAGCAGATAACGGAGAGTAATTTTTTAGGTACTCACTCTTTGCACAGAAAACCCCGGTGGGACAGCTAGAAGTAGCTACCCCACCGGGGTTTAGTAAATAGAACTGAAGTTTTATGAGAAGGTGATGAGTACGGTAATCACAGCGCCGATTATGAGCCCGAATATTCCACCTACGATACCCAGTATCGCAAAGGTCTTAGTGCGCGATGCAAGAAAAGTCTTGGGGTACTTCTGATAACGCTTCAGAGCGATAACGCCCATGACAATAGCTGCCAGCGACGGTACCAAAGGTATACCCGGAATACCGGCGCTCAGTATCGGGGTCAGAATAGACAACACCATCGCCGCCATAGAAGCACACGCCAAGTACCAGCCCTTACCCCGCTTATCAATGGGCAACTCCCCCAGAGGGCGACGATACTCAGAAGGAATCCGGAACTCCTGCGGCTCACGCGGAGTCGAAAAGTCAAAGGGCTGCTGCATCGTAGACATGAAAACTCCTTCGCCAATGAACGTGTGATATCAACCTTACCGTATAGACCAGCGTCCACCCTCACAGTCAAAGCCGAGGTAAGCCCCGCGATTATAAGGTTGTGGGCACCCCGACTTTACCAGAAACATTTTTAGAGATCGCGCAGCAGGCAAAAGCCCCATATGTTGGAGTGGATGTAGTTGTTATAGTACGCCGAGCGGTAAACTACGCACAGATTCTGCGGTATGCAGTTGAGTTTGACGAAAACTATAGAAGCCCCCGCCCAAATGATAAGCGAACCTGTTTCGCCCCAAAGATGTTACTAAAATATAAGACGTACATCACAAAGAAGTCCCGTGCCAACCTCCTGGAGGAAATCATGTACGCCAGACTAGCCCCGCACCATCCCTAGTAGCAGCAACCAGCCTCACTCTCATGGCAGGTACGCTCCCAGCGGCCCACGCAACCACAACATCATTACCCACTTCAATCACTTCGACCAGTGCAACAGAGACAACCGCTCAGGCAACACCTGCAAATCTTCCCTACAGATCACTGGCAGACATTCTCGAACTGAAGCCCTAACCAAAGGCTTGGATACCGAGACAACAGAGCTTGCCATTGAACTCCAAAAGGTTATCAACGCATATCACAACCTACCTGAACATCTCAAAGAAGCACCCTTTGATTCACCTGATGTACAAAATGCCTTACTGGCAGCCACTTCCCCATCACTAGCTCGCGGAGCAATTGCAAGTGGCATTGATATCGGCAAAGCTAGCGCCTGCGCAAAGGCTGTTGTTTCAACACTGGTCAAACATGGCACACCTATCGGGCAGTTCTGGTCCCTTGTAGAAACAATTGGTGGAGGGGTGGAGCTCGCACAGGGCATTTCCCAAATTCTCCAGTCAACTGCTGAAGAAGATTGGGCCAATCGCACGACCAGTAAGTATGGCAAGGAAATGGGATTTTTGCTTGGAAGGATATTAGGGTACAGAGATATTGTCCTCAGTTGTAAAGATCTGAATCAATAATTATGTTCAATACAGAACGTGAAGACCAGCCATTCTGGCAGCAAAGCCTAATTCTCATGGGAAAGGGAATAGCATTAGGCATATTTTTCTACTACCTACGCGTAGAGTTCAACATCTCTGTCGGCCAGAAATCTGGTGCCCCCGAAGATGTTGACTTCACATGGCTAGGGCTAGCGAGTTGGATTGCCTCATTTGTGGCTTTGATAAATTTCTTTGGATGGTTCGGCCACCTACAGAAAAAGCAGAACAGAACAAGGAATGACATCTCACCTCCACATTGAAACCACATCGTTTCATATCACATGAAATGATGTGGTTTCATTTTATATAACTCTGCTTATCCATAAGCAGCTAGCCCCCCCCCTATCAATCACCAACTTAGCCACCGCCAGCATCTTGATAGTCTGGTTGTAGTAATCCCGGCTCAGAGAATGAGAGATGCCTAGCTGTTCACCAAGCGCGGCCACAGCAGCGGTATTAAGGTCTGTTCCGGTAGCTATCATCGAAACCAGCACACTAAAGCCAGCAGGCAAGTTAGCCTCCTTACCCGGCAGACAGTCCAGCAAACCATCAACAGTAACAGCCTCAGAGCCTCCCTGAGCAGCAAGCCGTTCATGAGCATCCAGAGCCCGATGAATAACTTGGGCCAATCTCACGGTTATTGGCCTGGTTATCCCGTAAGGTCTTCGCGGCGATACCCAAAGCTCTAGAGGCGGCAGCTACGTTGCCGTCAAAGGCTAGAACGATCTTGAGGGTGCGCTCTAGGTGGGCGGGGTTTTCCATGATCGTGGCCAGGATTCCCATGATGTGATGCAGGCGGGTATAGTCGCAGTCTTCTTCGATGATGCCGGTTGCGATGTCTTCTTCGATCAGGGTAAGCGTCTCGGTGATGCCGATATGCGCCATGTCGCTGTATTCTTCATCGCGGCGGGCTTCGGTGAGCTTTTTGCGCCGGTAGGTTTTGATTTCGGTGAGGGCTACGTATCGTATCCAGGGACCAAAGGGGGCTTTGGTGGGGTCATAGGAGTCCAAACGTTGGTGGGCTGCTAGCCAAGTGTTTTGGTGGACGTCGTGGGCGTCGTGGGCAGGGCTATCGCTGGTGAGGCGGGAGCGGATCAAGGAGAGGGTGTTTTGCCATTCTTGGAGCATTTGGGGTGTCCAGGCGCGGGCAGCTCCTGTTTGCGTGTGGGTCATGTTTGTTTTCTTTCTTTGGGGTTGATGTTTTAGTCGGTGGTGGTGCTCTGCTGGTGCGGCTAAGTGATAGGGGCAGGGCGGAAACGGTTGGAGCGGGCTAGGCACATCATGAGTTATGCTCGTGATCTACTTAATCGGCTAGTTTCTTGCGGCAGTAAAGGTCACGGATAGTCTTGAGCACAAAGATGATGGCAAGCACGATGAAGAAAAGGTTCAGACCACCAGAGGCGTATACAATGGCTTCTTCGTTTACTGATGAAGCGCCTAGTTGGTTCTTGAGAGCCACGGCACCGCCAACACTGACGCACAGAAAAGCGGTGAAGCACAGACAGAACAGGTTTAGGAGGTTTGTCGCGATGGTACGGATGATGCTAGGTGAGTGAGTGGATTGTTGGAGGTTCATGAGTGTTTTTCTTACCCTGGTTAGGCAGCTGGGTTCTGAGATAGGCGGCGGGCGCGGATTTGGTCACGGAAGGCTTTACCAGCTTCAGGATCTGCTGGAGTCTCAGGGCTTTCGACAGTCAGAGCACCGGTAGCTTCCTTGAGGCACAAGGGGCAGTGACCGGTGTACTCGCGAGTGTGCACCTGGCAGAAAGCAACAGGGGCTGAGGGTAGCGGGGCAGATGAGGCAACTAGCTGGGTTTCCTGGGCGGTGTTGCTGCATGAACATGGGTCCTTTAGAGGCAGTCATTGAAAAGCTCAAAGTTTAAGCGTTTTAACCCGTCATTATGTATATGCACTGAGATGACCGAATCGGCGGGCTGGGGACGGATATTTTTTAAAAATTTTTGGTTATCAGGTGTTGTTGTCTCGGTGTGTGGTTCCTGCGAAGAAGTCCATAACTTCTAGATTCTCTCTGTTGCAAGGGTTTCGAGTTCGCTGATTCTGAACTCGACGCTGCCTGACATCCTGCTTTGGATAACAGGTCTACTTTTTCCGAGGATTGCACCTATATCCCTGTATTTGAGTTTCCTGTGGCGGGCTTGGGTGCGGACGTTGCGGGCTACGATCTGTTGGATTGTCAGGTGTTCTGCCATAATTAAGAACTATATTCTTGTTTTCAGAATCAATCAAGGATAAATGTTCTCTTTTTCAGAACTTTCCATCGTTTTATGCTTGCGGTGTTATCGTATTGACGATAGACTTTCGCCATGACCACCAAGACTATCACCACTCGTCAAGCCATCACTCGCGAAATCAAGAGCGCTATGGGGCGAGCAGAAATGACACAGCGAGAACTTGCAACCAAGGCAGGCTTCTCAGCTAGTAACCTCTCAGAAAAAATGAACGGCAAACTGTCCTTCAGTCTTGAGGATCTGCTTACCATTGCTGGAGTTCTAGAGCTCTCCCTCACTGAGCTGCTAGGCGAAGCACTCACCGCCCAGCGTGTCCCCATGCCAAGCTTTATAGAGGACGAAAAGGGCAAGAAAAAAGTCGCCCCGATCGGATTTGTTCCAATCGGGACGACTTATGAAATGGTTGCGGGGGCAGGATTTGAACCTGCGACCTCCGGGTTATGAGCCCGGCGAGCTACCGAACTGCTCCACCCCGCGGCGTTGATATTTACTCTACACGCCCTTTTTCACCGGCGCAAACCAAAACTGGCATTTGAGAGCTAAAACACAATTATAAGCAGGTGCCTCACTCAACTACCAGGGAGTTAAACAAAAGTTTCCCCGCCTCGCACCCTGCCCACCCACCATTAGGTAGGTAGACAGGTGCGAAACGGGGAAACTGTTTTCTAGGGGTACTTACCGGCTAGTTGTCGGAGTTTTCCTCTTCTGCGCCAGTGCCTACAGCGCGGTCGAGTGCCTCCTGCAAACGGTCCTGAGCCTCACCGTAAGCTGACCAGTCGCCAGCCTTCATAGCGGCATCTGAATCCTTCATCGCCTGGTTGGCATCGGTCAGAGCCTCCTTCAATGAACGGGAATCAACCGCACTGGCAGAAGAATCATCAGATGAGCCTTCCTCAGCATCAGCAGACTCAGCCCGAGCCGCAGCAGATTCATTCACGCCAGCATCCTCAGCAACAGCAGCACCAGAGTTACCGCCGAAGACCTCGTTCAACGCCTCTTCCAAAGTAGGAGCAAAGCCCACCTTGTCGCCGAAGCTCACTAGCACGCGACGCAGGGTCGGGTAGGCAGAGTCGCCCGATGACTGCACATAGACCGGCTGAACGTACAAGATACCCCCACCCACGGGCAGGGTCAGCAGGTTACCGTTAATAACGTCCGAAGCACCGCGACGCAGCAGGTTCAGCTCAGTTGATACATCAGCATCAGAGTTGAAGTTATTCTGCGCCTGACCGGGGCCGGGAACAACGGACGATCGAGGCATCTCCAAAAGGGTCAGCTTGCCGTAATCCTCACTGCGTTCACCGTCTTTGCCGGTACCGGCATCACCGTTCGCTGAGAGAAAGCCGTACATCACGTTACGGGTGTTCGAATCAGACTGCTGAGGAATAAAAGAGGTGGTGAGTGAGAAGGACGCCTGCTTCTGACCGGGTATCTGCAAAGACAAGTAGTAGGGCGGCAGCGGCTGATCGTTATTTACTGTCGGGTCCTTCGGAGTTGACCACACATCATCGCCAGCGTAAAGGCTGCCGGAGTTAGTCACGTGGTAGGCGTTGAGCATCTCACGCTGAACCTTAAACAGATCCTGCGGGTAGCGCACGTGGTCCATAAGCTCAGCGCTCATCTCGCTGTAGCTCTTAAGGTTACCGGGGAACACTTTCTGCCATGCCTGCAAAATCGGGTCTTCTTCATCCCAGGCGTATAGTGTCACCGAACCGTCGTAAGCGTTCACGGTTGCCTTGACGGAGTTGCGGATGTAGTTGACCTCGTCCTGCGGCAGAGCGCGGGTCACACCGGCTGCTGTCTCAGAGTCGCTAGTTGCATCTGATAGCTGCGCGCTCTCAGCGTAAGGGTACTGGTCAGAGGTGGTGTAGGCGTCCACAATCCACTGCACCTGACCATCAATAATCGCCGGGTAGGGGTTACCATCAACGGTCAGGTAAGGAGCGACCTTTTCCACGCGTTCTGAGGGGTTGCGGTCGTAAAGAATCTGAGATTCAGGGCGCACACCGTCAGAAAGCAAGATATCAGTTGATTGGAACTTGATAGCGTATGCCAGGCGGTTGAAAGCGTTGCCGATGTTCGGGCCACCATTACCGGCAAAGGTGTACTTAGCGTCTGAACTTTCATCACCGGCGGTTGCTGGGCGGTCAAGCTCAAGCGCCTCATCCCCCTCAGCGCCACCCACAATCGAGTAACTGGGTGATGACTGACCAAAGTAGATACGGGGTTCGTAGTCTTCAGAGATTTCACCGGTTGCGGTGATGCCCGACTGTATGAAGCGGGGCTTACCATCTGATTCGACCTGGTTACCGTAGGCTGCGATTACGCCGTAACCGTGGGTGTAGACCACATGCTGGTTGAACCACGATGAGGACGCGTTCTGGGCGGGATTGAGCTCACGCGCAGCGATGACGGTGTCTTGGATTTCACCGTCTACCTCGTAACGATCCACAGAAAGGTTGTCGTTGAACTGGTAGTAAGGGCGGAACTGCTGCAACTGTGAGAAAGCGTCAGAGACCACGTTGGGGTCAAGCAAACGGATGTTTGAGATGGTTTCGCTTTCGCCCTTGAGCGCGCCGGAGGGTGCGTTAGTGGTGGCGTCATAATCGCTGGCTTCGATTTTATCCAGGCCGTAGGCGGCGCGGGTCATATCGATGTTGCGCTGAATGTACTCGCTCTCGTATGCCTGTTCGTTGGGGGTTACCTGAAAGCGCTGAATAATCCAGGGGTAGATTCCACCCACAACCAAGCTGACGATGACTAGCAGGGCGGTGCCAATAACAGGCAGTCGCCACTGGTTACGCACCAGAGCGTAGATAAAGAGCAGGGCAACCAGCACCGCGGCAACAGCCAAAATTGAGCGGGTGGGAATAATCGCGTTCACATCGGTATACATAGCACCAGCCCACTTGCCGGATTGCTCCTGAATCGAGGTGTAACGCTCCAGCCAGTAGCGAGCGCCACGTACCAGCAGGTAGAGGGTTACCAGTAGAGCCGCGTGGCGCTTGAACTGTTTGCTGGTTTCGATGCCTTTGTCATGAACGGTGATTCCGCCGTAGAGGTAGTGGGCGAAGGCGCCACCGATGGCTGCAATCAAAATGGCTGAACCGGCAATGCTGGTTAGCAGGTTCAAGAAGGGCAGGGTGAAGATGTAGAAGCCGAGGTCTTTGCCGAACTCGGGGTCGGTGCTACCGAATTCTGTTCCGTTGAGAAAGAGCAGTACGGTTTCCCAGTGGGTCATCAGTGAGGTTGCGACGAAGGCACCTACGCCCAGGGGAATGAGCCAGGTCAGGGCTTTGGACGCGTTGTCTGCGTTTTTGCGGTAGCGGTTGAGGTTCTGGTTGAACATCTCCTGCAGGTCAGCGAAAGGGTCTTGCTGGGGTGGCAGGGGGTTGCCGTTGGCGTCAAAGCGCGGACGCGGGGTGGTGGGTCTGCGCGGTGCGCTCTGGGGTGCTTTGCCGTGCTTGAGAGCGTAGCGGAGGGAGACCCACAGGGGCAGGGCAATGAGTAAGGTGCCGAGTACGAAAATAGCGGCTTTGGTGAGGTTCTCTGTTACGAAAACGTTGGAGAAGCCGAGCTGGTTGTACCACAGCACCTCGGTGTAAATTTGGGTGGCAAAAACAAAGACCATGACGAGCACTGCAACGATTATCAGTGTGAGTGTCAGTGTGTTGTTTTTGCGTTTACCCGATGGGGCGGGCCGTGGTTGGGATGGTCCGGTAGTCACTAGGAATCCTCATCGATTGGGGTGGCGCAACACCGGGTTTTCTGGTGTTGCGAAGGGGCTTTGCCGCAGGCTGAGCCGCAGATAAAGTTTTACCTTCTATTGTGCCAGTTATAGTGCTCGATGAGTAACGGTGTTACGTCAGTGACTGTTGGTGTTTAGGGCGCAGGGCAGGCGTCGAAGCTCTGTGCGGACGCGCGTCCGGCACCGATATCTTTCAGTGCGGTGGCTGCATCGTCGAGGGTTTTGACGGGTATGACGGTCAGCCCGTCCGGGATTTTCCCGGTAACGTCAGCGCAGTTGTCGTGGGGCAGGAAAAAGACGGTGGCACCGGCGTCCGCTGCTCCCACCAGTTTTTGGGGCGCACCGCCGATAGGGCCAACAGTGCCGTCGGAGTCAATGGTTCCCGTGCCGGCAAAGTGCTTGCCACCGGTCATCTCTTCTTTGTTCAGCTCGTCAATAATACCCAAGGCAAACATGAGCCCCGCGCTGGGACCGCCCACCTCTTCAAGCCCATAGTTCACTGTGAAAGGAAAATCGTAGGTGCGGGTAATCATCAGTCCCAGCAAGTAGTTTTGTGACTGTTCATCAAAACGAGGGGTCACCTCAACGGTGCGTTCTTTGCCATCGCGCTCAACGGTGACGCTCAGCTTTTGCCCCTCAGATGCTTGTACCTGCTCGGTCAGCTCAGAGTATTTATTCAGGCGTTGACCGTTCACCGCAACAACAACGTCCCCAGGCTCAAGGAGCCCTTTACTCGCGCTGTCCGGGGCTAAATCATTCACCACCAGCTTCTCGTTCACGTCCTCCCCCAGATAATTCAGCGCAGCTGCCTGGGCAACCTCCTGAGAGTTAGTCATCTCCGCAGTGTTTTGCGCCGTCACTTCTTCGTGAGTCACGGTCGGAGCGTAGATAAGATCGCTCGGTAGCACCGTTGAACTTGCATCAAAGAAATTCGCCAGCGCGTACAGAGCAGTGATATTGGTATTAGGACCACCCGCTACAGATACCGTAGTCATATCAAGATTGCCCGTCACCGGGTGTGATTCTCGCCCTTCAATCTCAATCAGCTGCGCGCCCTCGTATTCACCGATGGTGTTGAAGGTAGGGCCGGGCTGCTCAGTTACATACTTCACTGGCACGGCAAAAGACCCCAGCGTCAAGATAGCGGTTACTGCCCCACAAGTGCGTGCCAACGTCCACCGGGGCTGCGATGCGGACGCGGATGCCGAAGATACTGACGATGCGCGAAAAAAACGGCGGCGGGGTGATGAAGTCATGCCTTTTAGAATACCCTGACTCTTCTCACCGAGCGCAGTTCGCGCGAGCAGCGAGCGACGATACTCACCAAATACCCAGCAAAAAACTGTAGGCTTGAAAGTAATCTGCACGCATTAATCTCTAGAAAGGTAACACTTGTATGTCACAGAATCCTTTTGGCAACGGTCAAGACCCCTTTGAAGAATTTTTTAAGAAGCTCTCAGAAAACGGCGGTGCCGGTTTCAACGCTGATGATATGAAGAACATGGGTATTCCCCTTGACCCCGCGATGCTTTCGAACATCATGGGGCAGTTCTCTGCCATGATGAGCAACCAGGGTGAGGGCGTGAACTGGGATCAGGCGCGTCAGCACGCCCGTCAGGTTGCCGCAAGCAATGAGGATCCTTCTGTGACTGAGAACCAGAAGTCAGCGGTTAAAGACGCCTCGCAGCTGGCTGATTTATGGCTTGATCCTGTGGTTGAGTTCTCGCGTCCGGAGTATTCCACCGAGGCGTGGTCACGCGCTGAATGGATTGAGAATTCCTTTGACACCTGGACTGAGATTGCCCAGCCCGTTGCCGAAGAGACCACCGCCGCTATGAACTCTTCTATCTCATCGCAGATTCCTGAAGAGATGAAGTCTATGCTCGGTGGCATCAACATTATGGGCAACTTGGGATCCATGATGTTCGGTATGCAGATCGGCTCGGGCGTAGCTCACCTTTCCACCGAGGTTCTTTCCACCACCGATATCGGTATTCCTCTGGTCTCAGGACGTAGTGCTCTGCTACCCGATGCCATCAAGAAGTTCACCGACGGTCTTGAAATTCCAGCCCAAGAAGTTATGCTCTACCTGGCAGTGCGTGAGGCTGCCCTCGTCCGTCTGCACAAGACCGTTCCCTGGCTGCGCGAAGACATTATGGCACTCATTCAGCGTTTTGCCCGCGGCATTCACGTTGATATTGAACGTATGCAGTCACAGGCAATGGAAATCGATCTCGATTCCATGGATCCCGAACGTATTCAAGAAGCCTTCAGTGCCGAGATGTTCGAACCCCAGCACACTGAAGATCAAAAACTTGCTCTCGACCGTTTAGAGAACTTACTGGCGCTCATTGATGGCTGGGCAACCGTTGTTACCGAAGAAGCCACCAAAAACCTGCCCTCAACCGTCCGCATGAGTGAGGTAATGAACCGCCGACGCGCTGATGGTGGCCCCGTCCAGCACCTCTTTCAGGGTCTGCTCGGTCTCAAGGTTCAGCCCCGCAAGTTCCGCGAGGCAACCGACTTCTGGCGCGGCTACGAGTCTGAGCACGGTGCAGCTGCCCGCGACCAGCTCTGGAACGCACCCGAGAACCTGCCCACCAGCGATGAGCTAGAGGATTCTCAGGCTTTTGAGGATCGCAGTGAGTTCCTCAACTCCACCGATGAAGACTTTGACGCGGCTCTAGAAAAGTTGCTCTCCGGTGGGTACGATGCCCCCGATGAAGAAGGCGACAACAAGCCCGATGAAAAGCCCTAAGGTTTGTTCACGCTTTCACTAGCTACCTATCTGTAGAAGAAACCACCCGCTGTTTTGCCCGCATATTTTCTGTCGGGCATGTAGCGGGTGGTTCTTTATCATCTAGCGAGCGGATGCGTTCTTTTGCTGCCCAAAACTCAGACCTTCGAGGAAGGCTCTGGCTTCAGCGGTGCGTGGATAACGTGCTTCCAGCCCTCTAAAAGCTGCGCTGTGGTTCAGGTACACAAAATGGCACAGCTCGTGGTGCAGCACGTAGTCAATCACGTACTCCGGTGCCCCCTGCAGCAGGTGGCTCAGGCGGATGCGCGAGGTTGCGGGGGTTGCTGAACCCCACCGGGTTGATTGGTTAGTGACCCATCGGATCTCTTGAGGTAGCTCAACTTCCGGCAGATACTGCGCAATTAGATTTTGTGCCCGTTGCACCAGGTAGTCGTTACTGACGAAAGTACGCTTACGCGCGTCCTGGGTTTCTTTCTGACGGATGATGCGCGGCAAAAGGTGTTCCAGGTACTCCCAAATATCATCGTCCGTAGTCTGCACCGGCACTAAAAGCCGTACCCGCCCCTCGGGTGTGAAAGATCCTGAGACCGTTTTAGTACGACGCGGCGAACGAACAATCTCGAGTTCCGGGTGATCGTCCGTTGCCGGAAGGTACTCGGTAGAGGGTTTGCGGACGGACGCGCGCGATCTAGTGGGCACGGTCGAACCTTTCAAGAAGTAGATTAGTAAATGCTCTGTGGAGCGAGCGCGTCCAAAAAGCGGGAACGCTTACGGTTGGGGCGCCCGCCGGGGGTGCGTGACAGTGACCAGGAAAAGGTGATGTACTTGCGGGCACGGGTGATACCAACATAAAGCAGGCGGCGTTCTTCATCGATGTCATCGCTGGTCTTAGCGAAAGAGATGGGCATGAGCCCCTCATTGAGTCCGCAGAGATAGACCGCCTCCCATTCCAGACCTTTCGCTGCGTGCAGGGAGGCGAGGGTGACGCCGTCCATGGAGGGGGCGTCCTGGTTGGCAAGACGCTGGGCAAGGTGCGCCACGAACTCGTGCAAAGACAGCGGGGCGGGTAGCTCGCTGGCACCGTTCGACTGTGCCTGTTCGATTTCTTTGTCTCGCACCGCAGTGAGCGAATCAGCCATTGATACTAGAGCGGCAAGAGACTCCCATTTGGCACGTACCGCCCCCGAAGATGCCGGGGCTTTATCGGAATACCCCAAAGATTTCAGCACATCGCGCACAAAATTGGGAGTCTTCTCCCCTGTCTGCGCCTGGGCTGAATTACGCAATAAGGTAAGTGCATTGCGAACCTCAGGACGGGCAAAAAACTGTTCGGCACCGCGCAGCTGATAGTTAATACCGTGTTCGCTCAGAGCCTGTTCAAGGGCAGCCGATTGCGCGTTAGTTCGAAAAAGTACCGCTATATCGCGAGCATGCACCTTGTTGTAGGAGATGAGTTCTTTGATATCGCGGGCAATACGGTGGGCTTCATCTTCATCATCCGCTGCCTCGATCCAGTCAGCAGCAGGGCCTGTACCGCACTGAGCCACCAGCTCTAGGGGCTTAGCCCAGCTACCGGGAGTTGAATCTCGCTGCGCTTTACGGGCATTCAAAAGGGTGTTTGCCAACTCAACTACCGTATGCGTTGAGCGGTAGTCGCGCACCAGTTTGACCTGTTGGGCGTTCTCATAGCGGGTGCGAAACTCCGTCAGAAACCTGCTGGTTGCCCCGGTAAAAGAGTAAATGGTCTGCGAAGCATCGCCCACCACGCACAGATCATTTCGGTTACCCAACCACGCGGTCAGCAAGCGCTGCTGCAGGGGCGAAACGTCCTGGTACTCGTCCACCACAAAGTGTCGGTACTGCGAGCGCACAGCCGCTGCGATTGTCTCGTCATCTTCGAGAAAAGAGACAGCCAGCAAGAGAACGTCCTCAAAATCAATGAGGTGGCGTTCGTCTTTGAGTTCTTCGTAGGTGCGGTAGAGTCGCACCAGATCAAGGGCTGACATGTTATTAGGCAGCGCGCGCCCTTCTAGGTGCGGTAGCAAGGTATCAGGGGTGAGAACTTTCACCTTCGCCCACTCAATCTGGGCGGCGAGATCACGAACGGTCGCGCGGTCTGTGGTCAGCCGTAGACGGTTGGCTGCTTCGGTAATCAGCTGAGCTTTGTGGGGCACAATAGTGGGCGGTGGTCCGCCCACTGCCTGCGGCCAAAAGTACTGCACCTGACGCAGCGCTGCGGCGTGAAAGGTTCTCGTTTGCACCCCTACCGCGCCCAGTTGGCGCAGTCGTACCCGCATTTCATCCGCTGCGCGGTTGGTGAAGGTAAGGGCAAGGACGCGCTGAGGTACGTACCTGCCGATGGCGATGCCGTAGGCAATGCGGTGGGTGATAGCTCTGGTTTTACCGGTGCCTGCACCTGCAAGTACACACATGGGACCCTCAAGTTCGGTGGCAACCCGACGCTGCTCGGGATCAAGACCCTCTAAGATCTTTTCGGGTGTGATAGCGGAAACCGCAA
Source organism: Rothia sp. ZJ1223 (assembly GCF_016900985.1). NCBI lineage: Bacteria > Bacillati > Actinomycetota > Actinomycetes > Micrococcales > Micrococcaceae > Rothia > Rothia sp. ZJ1223. The sequence goes on from NZ_JAFEUT010000002.1 coordinate 241,625, forward strand.
GCGGTGTTATCGACACAGGTAAAACTCCCTTTGAAGAGAAACGGCAGGCACTCTAGTCTAGTAGATCCTTAGGTTTCTTGGCGAGAAGAGATAGAACACACCGGTGGCAGGTACTAGAGTATAAGCGCTCAGCAGATAGAGGACGCCGGTGGGTTAATGGCGCGGGTATTCTCATCAGCCTAGAGAGTAGCGGGATCGGTTCCTTCTTGGAGCCACTCTTCAATCAGTTTACGAGAGATAGAGCTGCGTCCTGGCAGAATCACTGATCCGTTTGCTTTAGCTTGCACTAATTCAGAACGAGTAAACCAGCGCACCTCACCGATTTCATCCCCGTCACCGCGCGCGTCCTGTGGATTTGACGCCACCGCCCGGTAGCCCAGCATCAAAGAACGAGGAAAAGGCCAGGGCTGAGAGCCTCGATAGCTCATGGATTCCACTACGATGTTAGCTTCTTCAAAGACCTCACGTTCAACGGTGTTTTCGAGGGATTCGCCAACCTCAACAAAACCTGCAAAGGTAGAGAATCTGCGCGGCTCCCAGGCATTAGCGTGCCCCAGCAAGAGATGGTCTTCACCGTCAAAGACAGCCGTTACCGCAGTAATCACCGCAGGATCGGTGCGAGGGAAAAGCTCTCTACCCGAAGCGCTCATACGTGCCCAGCCAGAACGGTGAACGGTGGTCGGTTCTCCGGAAGCCGGGTCAAATTGAGCCGAACGGTGCCAATTTTTAAGCGCTGATGCCGCAGAAAGAACAGCGCCCCAGGCACGTTCGCTGTGGTTTTCGGGCAGCTCGTCAAAGCCCAAAGTGGCAAAGGCACGAACACTCAACCATGCAGAGAGAGTCTCATCTCCCGAAGAGTGAAGTGCCGCGTCCTCCCCCACGCTCGGCGTATCTGCCCAGAACGCATTCGTTGCCGATAACAGATAATCCGTTTCTTCCGCAATCAGGGCAAGGACCGGTCGAACCCCAGCTGCATCGCTGACTTCACCGATGTACACCAGAGTTGCCCGGTGCTGTCCCGGCTGCGCAGCACGGCGCAAAGCTGCCACGTCGCACTCTGACGGGTCAAAAAGATAGGGGGAAATAGTGCTATCTTGTACCCTCACCGCAACCTCAGCTTCGCGCACCACAATCAGAGCAGGACGCGCCTGCCAAGGATAAAGTTCAGCAACAGGTTGCGCGCCGCCAAAAACATCAACAGCATGCGGCAAAAACCCCGGTTGATCGCGTATCTCATCAAAACGACGCATACCGCTACTACTCAAGGGGATATGCCCTAAGGGCGCAAAACTCACGTCACAACTCTCTTTCGTAGGTAGTTGGTAAAGGCTTCACCGGTGTCTCTAGGCTATACCGTACTGTCATCTGACTCGAAGAGCTCTTCACGCACCCGCCATATTTTGCGCCGGTCGTGAAACCCCTACCGTCTTGTGGTAGGTATAACTCCCTTCCAGTGTGATGTGATAACTATCTTTAGTACCCTTAGATACGTGACTGTTACTCCGCTTCAGCTAGCCGCTATCGTTTCTGCAGGTGTGCCCGGACTCTACCCGGTGGCTGCCCTGCCCTCAGCCGACGACGCCGCAGACTTCGACTCTGCGGTCATCATCGACTCCGCCAAGAAACGTTGGCGGGTACGTTCACCGCGCCACCCAGAAGCAAGTGTCCGCCTTGAAGCTGAACACGTTATCTTGCAGTCTTTTTCTGCCGGCTTGCGCGCCCGCCTGCCTTTTGAGGTGCCCACCATCGTGGGAACGGTACCCCTGAACGGTATGCAGACCTTCATCTACACGCACATTCCCGGCACCCATCACGATATCGATGAGTTGGCAGAATTTTCCCGCCATGCCGCCCGCGCAGACGAAAACCTCGCCACAGAGCTGGGCAAAATGATTGCCATTATTCACGTGATGCCAGAAACCATCATCGATGAAGCAGACCTACCGGTCTACTCGGCAACCGACTTACAAGAACGCCGCATTCGCGATGTTGAGCGCGCCGAAGCTACTGGCAAGGTGCCTAGTGCCTTGCTCAAACGCTGGAAAGATATGGTTCACGATGACAACCTGTGGACTTTCCGCCCTCGTGTGGTACACGGGGATCTAAGCGAAGACAACCTAGTGCTCAATAAAAAGCACATTACCGAAGTCACCGGCTGGTCAGAAGTCTGCGTGGGCGACCCCGCCATAGATTTCTCCTGGTTGCTTGCCTGCTCTGATCAGAGTTTCAGCGACGAAGTATTTGAGGTCTACTCACGTCAAATGCCTCAGGCACCGGATCGCAACCTCATGCTTCGCGCCAACCTCTACGCCGAGTTCGCTCTTGCCCAGTGGCTGGTACGCGGTATTGAACTCGATGATGACTCCATGGTTACTGAAGGTGTATCGATGCTTCAGGGCTTAGAGGCTGATTTACGAGCAGCCGGAGAAATCGTGGAGGAAGAAAAACTTCCCGCTTTCATTGAGGACGAGTCAGCCCCCGGTAACGATCCCACTATTACGTGGAACCCTGCAACAGGCGCCGCCGAACGCAAACCGCTTACTACTCCCTCCGCAGCAGAGCTGGACGCGCCCACGCACCCCGATGCACCGGGTACCTCAAGCGGTGGCTCAGTCAGGGCATAAGAAGCTACTCACTCTTAGTTTTTAGGCTCTACCGGGTACATTCCGGTAGAGCCTGAAACTTTTTGATCCTGGTTCTAGTTCGCGCTCTGATCTGCACCCCATCCTGCGTTCTGCCCTGCTTTACGTGCCCGACGAATCAACGTTTCCAGAGCAGCAGCGTCCGGGTACCGTTTGGTATCAAGCTGACGTTCCTCACCGCTGGCAACATAGTAGAAGGTCGCTGAAACATTCTCTAAAGGAACCTGCATGAGACGCGAAAAACCCAACCGGTAGACAGCCAACTGCACCTGCTTATGCGCCAGCTCCTGCTTTGTCGGCACCCGCCCGGTCTTCCAGTCCACCATCTCCCAGCTCTCGGTACCGTCCTGCTCCACCTGCTTGAAAATCGCGTCCACGCGTCCGCGCACCGAAATGCCGTCCACCGGAGTTTCGATGGGATACTCCACCTTCCACGGCTGCAGGTCAGCCCACCGGGAGCTCTTAAAGTTCTCCCGCAGTTGATCCATATTCAGAGTTTCTTCAACCTCATCGTCAGCGAAATCCTCCTCGAAATCAAGAACGGACTGCTGATCGTAGTAGTCCTCAATCCAGGAGTGAAAAGCTGTGCCCTGACGCGCAGCAATCGTCGGACGCATCGGCATAGGCCTGCGGAACTGCTCCATCACCTGCACCGGATTATCGCTCAGAGCAACCAGCTGGGACGCGCTTAGGTGCTCGGGTAACTCGGTTTTCTTCTCGATTGCTGGGGCGTTCAGAATACTCAGCAGCAGCTCTGTCTCTTCCTGCCAGTGGCGAGCAGTCTCAGCAGATTGAGCGTAAGTACGCTGTTCCAAACTATCTGAAGCATCAGGGGTTGGCTCCCCCTCTTCAAGACCACCCCTGACAACATTGTGGGCGGCTCGATTTAATCGGGCGCGGCGCGAACTCAAGAAAAGCTCCGTCAGGCTCTGCGATTCAGCAGCCGGGTCACCGTGTTCGGGCTGTTCATCCCTCAGCGCTGCTTCAGCACTGGCACGGTCAAGCTCCTGCGCAGAAGCCCACCTGCGAACCTGCGGGCCCTCCAGCGGGTCAAAAGGCCACAGCGCCGTCACCACCGCTGCTTGCAGGGGGTTCTCACCCAAGGTCTGATGGTGGGCAACCGTATTCAGCACCTCAAGAGGCACCTGAGCTTCCCCAGCCTTTTCAGCTTCTTGCGCTGCGCTCAATAAATCGACCCCGTCAATGCCCTCGGGCAAGAGCTCAGCGTCCATTAAATCGTAAGGCACAGCTTCGAGTTGTTGCAGGTGGCGGAAGTACAGAGCACGACCACGGGCATCCAAGTCAACTAAATCACGCAAGAACGGCGAGATACGCCCCGGCGGCTTCTTACTCCCCAGCCAGTGGGAGTAGGTGAGCACCAGCAAAGACCGCGCACGGGTGAAGGCAACATACGCCAAACGGCGCTCTTCAGCCAGAGAATACTCCTGCCCCAGTTCCTTAAAAAGCTCAAGATCATCATTGAACTCTTTAAGGTTTTCTGCGGTCTCAGGATTAAAAGGAGGCAGATACTGAGCATCGCCCCTCAACGCCCAGGGCAGCATCTTAGCGTTTTGCGTCCAAGGCTCGTCTTTATCCGACGGAAAATTACCAGAGCTCAACGCCGGAACATACACGTGGTCCCACTCCAAGCCTTTAGCTGCGTGAACCGTCAGAATCTGCACCACATCACGACGCGGCTCCTCCCCCGAAACAGATAGACCCTTCTCCTGTTCAGCAGCCTGCTCGCACCACGCCAAAAATCCAGCAACACCCGTTGCCGAGGCTGACGAAGCATTCAGAGAAAAACGAACCTCACCGGTAGCGTCCTCGCTCTCAATCACACCGTCACGACCAGCAAGCAAGGTGGCGTTGATACGTGGCGCGCTTGCCAGATACGTCTGAGCTGCCTCATGGAAAGCGTCGAGATGACGGCGAGCTGTCAAAGCGTTAACCTGACTTTTCGCCGCAATTTCGATATCCATGAGAGTGGTCTCTTCAATGCGATGCATCAGCGTCACCAGATCATCAGCCATAAACTGACGCAGATAATCAAGCTCATCAGCTATACGTCGCAGTCGCAAGTAACCGGTTTTGGTAAAAGAACGCCCCGTAAGAGGTGACGCCCAGTTCTGATCTGGCAGATTCTCAAGGGCTTCAATCAGCGAAGAGTTATCGACGATATCAGATTCAGCGGCAGCTTTCACCTGGTTCCAGCGTGCTTTAGCCGCCTGACGTGTTTTCTCTTCGAGAGCGGCTGGCGTACGCGCCTGGCTGTGCTGAGCGATGAGTTCCTGGGCGCTTGCAGCCGACTGAGTGGCTATGCTGAGCAGCTCCTCAACATCCAGCCCCTCTTGCATACCGCTCAACTCAAGTTCAATACCTTCACGAACTAAAATCTCACGGCGTTTTTCAAGAAACTTTGACCACTCTGCCAGCGCTAGTAAATCATCAACACCGATGCGCCAGCGCGCACCCGTGAGAATCCGCATCAGGGCGTCCGAGCGTCCGGGGTCTGAGAGCACGTGCATGATGCTGGTGAGATCAACAACCTCGGGAGTATCAAGCAGCCCACCCAAACCCACTACCTGGTAGGGAATCTCAGCAGCGTCAAAGGCTACGCGCAGGGGTTCCATGCTGTTTTTGGTGCGGGTCAGCACCGCCATTGTGGGTACCGGTTGGTCCCCCGCCTGCGCGCGTCGCTCAGCAATCAACCCGGCGATAGCTGCTGCCTCTTGTTCCTCTGTCTCGTAAGCACCCGCTAAAACACTGCCCTGACCTGCCTTGGGCCGCGGTTGTAAATCGGGCAGGGTTACTTCTGAGGACGAGCGCGCCCACTCGGGCTGCTGGGCTAAGGGCGCGGCAACCGTGTTGGCTGCATCGAGTATAGCGGTATCATTACGCCAAGCGGTCGAGAGAAAGCTGGGGGTGGGATCTTCAGTGGGAAAGTACTCGTAGAAGCTAAAGAGCTGCCCGGCAGACGCCCCGCGGAACCCATAGATCGACTGCTTGGGATCGCCCACAGCCATGACCGGGTGAGGTTCGCGCACCTTAGCGTCAATGGCTCGCTGGGTGCCCCCAAAGAGATCAGAGAACAGGCGCATCTGGGCGTGAGAGGTATCTTGGAACTCATCAAGAAGCACCACTTTAAAACGGGCGCGTTCAGACTCAGCCGCTTGAGGCACGGTTGCCGCAATACGCGCCGCATGAGCAATAAGATCACCGTAATCAAGCACCTGCATCGACTGCTTGAGACGAATATAGCGTTGCACAAGCTCAGCAACAATAACACGCGCATGAATGTTCTCGGCAAGCTTGTTGCGGTTGGTGACAGCACCGGGCTTACCCAGATTCGTCAGTGCATAGTACTGGTTCAAGCAGTACTCTTGTACCTTTTCAAGAGGTACCAGGTGCTCAGCGCAGTCACCAGCAAGCTGAACCACAGCACCAATTAGATTTTTCTTCGACATGCCTTTTGACGGCAGCTCTCCCTCGTAATACTCCACGAGTTGGGCAACCAGCTGCCACGCCTGCGTTTGCCCCAGCATCTGCGCGTCCTGCTCAACACCCAAACGAAGACCGTAGTTCTGTACCAGGGTATGAGCGTAGGAATGGTAGGTACTGACCACCGGATCGGTGGATATACCCTCGTCGCCGGGTTCGGGAGTGTACAGCCCCTGAACGCGCAGAGTTTCGATGCCGTTTCTCATGCGCTCGCGCAGTTCACCGGCTGCTTTACGGGTGAAGGTCACGCCCAAAACCTCGTCGGCGCGCACAAAACCGTTGGCAACCAGCCAGACCACGCGATCAACCATCGTTGCTGTTTTGCCAGAGCCTGCACCGGCAACCACCAGCCGGGGCACCAGCCCCAGCTCAATAATTTTAGACTGCTCATCAGTGGGACGGTGTTTGCTCAGAGCATCGGCAATTTCAAAAGAAGTCAGTAGTTTGTGGTCAGTCATCTGTGTCAGAAACCTTTACGTTAGCTCTGGGTAATCTGGCGCCCGCGAGCGCACAGGGGGCAGATTTCGGGCAGTTTACAACCGTGGGTGTAGGCTGATCTTGTTCCGTGGCGGGCTTGGAAAGTATCGAGTGAAATGAGTTCGGCGGCTCGGTTGATAAGTTCTACAGCCCAGGCGTCTTCGGTGGTCAGTGGGGGTTGTTCCTGTTGGCTGAGTTTTTTGGTGCCGTCGCCTAGCTGGATAAGCCAGGCACCACCGGAGAGTTCTTGCAAATTCATAAGGTGGGGCAGGGCGGTCTCCGTTATGTCCGGTGCAGGCGGACGCGGCGAATCGGCGGAGTTTTGAAATTCAGCGACCATCTGTTCCCCTGCGCCGGCTTCAAGGGCAACCTGATAGCTGGCAAGCTGCGGGTGTTTTTCAAGATCGCTTTTGCTGGGCTTATCTTTGTTGGTTTTCAGGTCGATGATGACGTACTTACCTGCCTGATCAATCTCTAGCCGGTCTGCACGTCCGGAAAGTATCGCGTCTTTAGCGGGGCCTGGTACGAAAACGCTGAAGCTGCCTTCAATGCCCACCAGGGAGCGCCCGGTAGAGGGTAGTTCGCTCACGTAGGTGGCAAACTTGCTCATCATTTCTTGGGCGCGTTCAAAGAGTTTGTCGGTCTCCCAGGTGTCAGGCAGGTTGAGAGTGGTAAAGCGCTGGCGCAGTTCAGTGAGCAGATCAGCTTCGGAGGCTTCTGGCATGTCTTCGGCAATAGCGTGTACCAGGGAGCCGATTGAACGCGAGACATCGGTGAGTGCCTCTGCACGGGCTGCATGCACAAACCAATCCAGCGGGGAGGTATGGATTGTCTCTACCCACGAAGGAGAAATACGCACCGGCTCCTCGGCGGGCTGGGCTGTACCCCCAGAGGAGAGCGGCAGCAGACCCCACCAGCTATCGGGGTGAGCACCGGGCACCTCAAAGTTATTGGTCTGTTCCTTGTCTTTGAGCCGGTGAAGCAGCGCCGCGGCGTGGTGGGCGCGCACAGGGTCAGCGTCCTGATCAGCTACGTACTGGCGTAGTTCTGCCACCAGCGCACGCAGGGTCATTGGTCTACGTACCTCTACATTTTCGCGGTGCTGGGTGGGAGCTACGATGTCTAAAAGCTCTGAGGGTAAAAAGTCATTGGTGGACGCGGCGGTACAGATCAAGCGCTGTGAGGCACGAGAAATAGCGGCAGAGAACATCCGTAGCTCATCAGCTCTGGTGTCTCGAACGCGCTGGGTGTAAGTCATAGTGCGGGCAATGTCGGGGCCGTATTCCACGGTGTCAATGAGTTCTTGGGTGCGAAGGAGTGTGCCTCGCACCGTAGTATTCGGCCAAACACCCTCTTGTAGACCGCTGACGTACACGATATCCCAGCTGCGCCCGGCAGCGGTTGCCGGGGTTAAGATCTCCACTGCTTCAATGGTTTGCACCCTTGCAGCTAGAGTATCCATCGGCAGATCTTGAGAGTCGATGTAATCCAAAAATTGAGCGGCGGTTGCTCCGGGCATCTGATCCACGTAGCGGCGGGCAGCTTCAAAGAGACCAATGATGGCGTCAAGATCACGGTGGGCTCTTATGCCGGTGGCGTCATCAGTAGCTGACGCCTTATGCCAGATATCAGCCAGCCCCGATGCCTCCCACAGTGCCCAGAGCACTGTTTCAGCGGTAGCCCCCGGCTCTTCTAGCGCGCGGCTGCCTGACTGCAGAACACGTGCCACGCGGCGGGCAGCGATTCCTTCGCGTCCGCCCGGTAAAAGCTCAGGGTCAAGCAGTGCCTCTACGAGCAGGGTCTCCGATGAGCGGGTGCCACCGGCACGCAACTCAGCACCGCGTAAAACCTGACGCAGATTGCGAATATCCATTGCCGATGCACCACCCAAACGGGAGCTGAGCAGGGCAACGGCGCTTTCGAAACCGAGATCCAGGGCAGCACCGGTTGCCGCTGTCTCTTCGTCGGGCTGCTCCCCCTCTGCAGATTCTGTTTCGACAGGTTCTAGCTCGATACTTGTCTGCGAAGTGCTTGCCTGAATAACCAAACGTAAAGCATCAAGAAAGGGTCGGACGGCAGGTTCATCACGCACCGGAGTTTCAGCAGCTGAGGTAGCCACAGGAATGCCTTGAGCCTCCAGAATACGCTTGATACGTTGCACTTCAGTCCCGTTACGCACAATCACTACACTGCGGCTGTAGCTTCTGCCGCGGTGCAGACGATCTTCAAGAATCATCTGGGCAAGCAGTGCCCCCTCCAGCTGAGGGGTATCAACGGTGAATGTTTCAAGAGCTGCATCATTGCCCGCCGATTTTTCGGGGTCTAACAGCTGATGGTCATTGCCCGCCGATTTTTCGGGGTCTAACAGCTGATGGTCGTCGCCCAGTGGCGGCAGTGCCTGTTCAACGTATTCGGTTTCGGGGGTGGACGCGAGGACGCGAGGGCTGCTCAACCCCGCCGGCGCATGCGGGATGCGCTCGGCAACAGCTGCCCAGGCTGAAGCGATATCCTCTGGCATACGGTAGGAGGTCTCCAGCGTCTCAATGACGAGGTCTTCGTACATGTCGCGGATCTTGCCCACGTAATCGGGGCGGGCACCGCGAAAGCCCTGCACTACGGTATCGGTACACAGGCTCAGCACCGCGGTGGGTGCTAGGGCGCAGGCATTGACCAATGGGTCATCGCCTGGGGCGATCTTATGCCCCTGCAGTAGGTATGCCAGGTTGGTTCCGGTGAGTACCGCCAGCAGACGGTAGATTGAGGGGCTTGCCTCTTGCAGATCGTCCACCAGCACCAGGTCAAACCGAGTACGTTCGGCAGCCAGAAAGTCGGGGTTCTTCATCAGTACCCGCACAGCTTCGTGAATCAGCGCTGAGGGGTCAAAAGCGTTGGGGGCGCGCAGTCGCCGCACCTGCTGGTACTCGGTGTACAGCTGGGCTGCAGCCACCCACTCAGGTGTGCCGGTGCGCTCACCCCACTGGGCAACGGTCTGCGGGTCAAGGTTGTACTCTGCTAGTCGGTCAAAGAAGTCGCGAACCTCATGGCGAAAACCGCGGGTAGCAATAGCTTCCCCCAATTCATCGGGCCAGCGGGGCCCTGTGAGAAAACGACGATGCCCTTCCAAGAGCTCTTTAATCATCACATCTTGTTCGGGCCCCGAAAGCAGTTTGGGCGCAAAGTCTAGACCGGGGAGAAGCTCAGCCGCATGGGCTCTACGCAGAATGTCGTAGGCGTATGCCTGCCATGCTCTCGTGGGGGCAGCAGAAAAAGTCGTGTTGATACGTTTGGTCAGCGCATCGCGAAAGCGGGTGGCGCTGGTACGCGAGGGAGTGAGCACTAGCAGACGCGCAGGATCACTACCAGCAGCCATAAATTCGGTAGCCAGTTCGAGCAGACGGTAGGTCTTACCGGTACCAGGTGCCCCCACCAAAACGCCGGCGCGACCGCCGGTTATCTGCGCCAGAAAATCGGTGGTAGTGCCAGTGTGTGTCTGCCCCAAAGTATCCATGCCATTATTCTTGCAGAGGTGACTGACATTTTAGGGCGATATTCGCCCACCGCTTGAAAAAATTATTTTTTCTTCATGCCTCGCAGAATTGCCGGTAAGTGACGGGTAAGCTGCGCAGCTGCGTACTGGGATGCTGATTGAGATGATGTGCCGCGCGTATGAGTACCACAAGCGTCGTACCCTGACCCACCGCGGTAATCCTTGAAGGGGCGATCATAGGGCGATTGGTGCGACTGCTCGTAATGTACACCACGCCTATTGTTATGATTGCTCTGCCCGCGACGTTTGCCATCGAGCAAACCCGCAGACTGCGCCAACCGCACTACCCGCGATAGGGTGGAGAATGTGCCCGAGCGTCCGCGGCTTTGCTGTGAAGCAATCTTCATACCAATATTCAGAGCCTGCTTGAGGTAGCCTTGCGCTCCCCCACGGGATCCAAAGTTTCGAGCCATGATGCACATTTTCTGATCGTTGGTTACCCTGCCATTACTCTTCAGACTCTAGCACTGGCACCCTGTAGCCGGTATCGGGTGCGAGGGTCTTTCGGTGAAGGCTGATGAGTGTACCCTTAAAGGTATGACTTCATGGACTGAAAGCCCTCGGGCTACTTTCGATCTTGAAACCACCGGTATTGATGTTCGCACCGCTCGCATTGTGACGGCATCACTCATTCTGGTAGATGCTGAGGGCGAGATATTACGCAAGGGTGAGTGGTTGGCTGACCCCGGCGTTGAGATTCCCACCGGGGCTTCTGATGTTCACGGCATTACCACCGAGTACGCTCGTGCTAACGGTCAGCCCGCTGCGAAGGTGGTGTACGAGGTTGCGATGGCTCTGGGCGGTCTTTTTGCTGACGGTGTACCCGTTGTTGCCTTTAACGCTGCCTACGACTTTTCGGTGATGCACCACGAGCTGGCACGTCACGGCTACCCACCGCTCAATGCTTACCCTGTGCTTGATCCACTGGTGATTAATAAGCAGGTACACAAGTTTAAAAAGGGCAAGCGCACGCTTGAGGTTTTGAGCGCCGAGTACGGTGTTGAACTTGCGGACGCGCACACCTCGAGCGCCGATGCTGTTGCTGCTGAACGCTTGTTGACCGCAATGAGCTTTGAGTATCCCGAAGAGATTGAGCAGGACGCAGCGACCCTGCACCAGGCACAAATTGGCTGGGCACGGGCTCAGGCTGCTGATTTGCAAGCCTACTTTGATCGTGTGGGCAAAGATGCAACTATTGACGGGGCATGGCCTATTCGCGCCTGATCCACCGTTCTTTCAGTACATCAATCATTCTCTTAGTCCCCTCGTCCTCCCAAGGATTGTTGTGTCTGAATCTACCCGCAGTATTACTCCTGGTTCTACCTGTATGCACCATGAACGGTTGGTACGTCAGTCAGCTGTTGTGTTGAGGTTGGGGTTGTCTTTGCCGCTGGTTTGCTGGCTAAAATTATTGCACCGCTGCTGCCAGCGCAGGCTCTCGCGCGTCTCGTTTTCTGGTCCTGCCATAGTGACAATGGTTCCCGGAGTGCTGTTCTATCTTTCAACGGCGCACTTTAGCAGAGGAAACGTCGCAGAGACTTTGGCAGGTTTGCCAGTTGCACGTTTGCTCATGGCTACCAACTGACTCAACGGCAGAGACACCCAAAAACTATCAACCACTGCTGTCAGCCACAGAATGCGGTAGAAAAACAATGCCCCGGTGAAAAACACCGGGGCAATTATTTTTTAGACAGCGGGGTAGCTCACTGCTTACGGATAAACACCTAGCCTGTGAGTTTTTAGCTGCGAGCTTTATTTAGGCGGTTGCCTGTGCCGCGGCTTCAGCTGCATCAGGCAGAGCCAGAGCGATGCGTTCCATAGCGCCGTCATCGTGAGCAGATGAAAGGAACCACGCTTCAAAAGCACTTGGCGGTAAGTAAATACCTGATTCCAGCATGGAATGGAAGAAAGCGTTGTAGCGGTAAGTCTCAGATGCCTTGATGTCATCGTAGTTGTGGATGCCCTTCTCTGAGCTTCCGAAAGCTACGGAGAAGAGGTTACCAGCAGTTTGAATACTGTAATCCACCCCGGCAACGTTAAAGGCTTCGGTCAGTGCCTTCTGCAACTGTAGAGAGCGCTCATCAATCGTTGCATATACCTGAGCGTCAGCCGCGGTGAGTGTTGCAATACCTGCCGCCATCGAAATCGGGTTACCCGAGAGGGTACCTGCCTGATAAACCGGACCGGTGGGAGCCAAATACTCCATAATTTCGCGCTTACCAGCAAGAGCAGCAATAGGCATGCCACCGCCGATCACCTTACCGAAACAGAAAATATCGGGTACCCAACCGCCATCAGTGGGAGCAGCATAACCCCAGTAACCAGCGGAAGAAACGCGGAAGCCCGTGAGCACCTCATCAAAAATCATCAACGCGCCATTGGTTTGGGTCAGTTCGCGCAAACCCTTGTTGAAGCCCTCATGAGGGGTCACCACACCCATGTTGCAGGGCGCAGCCTCAGTAATAACCGCAGCAATCTCACCGGGGTAACGCTCAAACGCCGCGCGCACCGCCTCAAGATCGTTATAGGGCAGCACAATCGTGTCAGCAGCAGTAGCCGCAGTAACACCAGCAGAGCCCGGCAGCGCCAAGGTCGCTACACCCGAACCAGCTTCAGAGAGCAAAGCATCGACGTGACCGTGGTAGCAGCCCGAGAACTTAATAATCTTGTCACGACCTGTGTATCCGCGAGCCAAACGCACAGCAGTCATCGTCGCCTCAGTACCGGTTGATACCATACGAATCTGCTCAATCGCACCGGGAAGAGCAGCATTGATACGATCAATCACTAACTCCGCCAGCTGCGTCTCAGCCTCGGTGGACGCACCAAACGACAAACCGCGCTCAACAGCAGCATGAACCGCCTCGATAACCCGCGCGTCCTTATGACCCAAAATTGCCGGGCCCCACGAGCCTACCAAGTCCACATAGTTATGGCCATCAGCATCGGTAATGTAAGCGCCCTGTGCCTCCACCATGAAAGCAGGAGTACCACCAACAGAGTTGAAAGCTCGCACAGGAGAATTCACGCCACCGGGAATCACCGCACGAGAACGGGCAAACAAATCTTCATTAATAGTCATTTCTCACTCTTTCTCACGCACTCAACGTAACAGTCTAACGAACCGAGCGGTTCAGCCACTGAGCAACCTCAGTAGCATAGTAGGTCAAAATCATGTCGGCACCCGCTCTGCGAATACCCATCAAAGACTCCAGGACAATGCGCTCGCGGTCAATCCAACCTTTCTCAGCGGCAGCCTCGATCATTGCGTACTCCCCCGACACCTGGTAGGCGGCAACGGGCACGGGCGAAACCTCGGCAAGCTCCCGCACGATATCAAGATACGCCATAGCGGGCTTGACCATCACAAAGTCTGCACCCTCTTCGATATCGAGCTGAGCTTCAAGAAGAGCTTCACGACGCTGGGAGGGGTCTTGCTGGTAGGTCTTACGGTCGCCTTTGAAGGTGGATCCCACCGCGTCTCTGAAGGGCCCGAAGAAAGCTGAAGCGTACTTGGCGGAATACGCCATGATAGACACATCGGTGTAGCCAGCTTCGTCCAAGGCATCACGAATGGCGCCCACCTGACCGTCCATCATGCCCGAGGGGCTGACTGTATGTGCCCCGGCTTTCGCCTGAGAAATAGCCATCGCGCAGTAGGCTTCAACGGCGCGGTCATTATCAACAACCTCATTACCCCATTCATCCTGGGTCAGCGGGCCGCAGTGCCCGTGGGTGGTGAACTCGTCCAGGCAGGTATCAGCCATAATCACAATCTGATCACCGAACTTTTCACGCAGAACGCGAAGACCGCGGTTGAGAATACCGTCCTCAGCCCATGCAACCGAACCGGTCTCATCCTTGTCTTCTTCGCGAGGAACGCCAAAAAGATCAACACAGGCAATACCGGCATCGATTGCTTTTTGAACCTCGGACACCAGGCTTTCAAGGGTATGCTGAAATTGACCGGGCATTGAAACGATCGGCTGAGGTTCGCTAATACCATCACGCACAAATAGCACCTGAATCAGGTTACGCGGTTCAAGCGAGGTCTGAGCTGACAGCCTGCGCATCGCCGCAGTGGTGCGTACACGGCGCGGGCGGGTCACTAGATTAAGTGCCGGTGTCGATGAAAGATTCTGCACTGCGTAGACTCCTTGGTTTCAGGATGGACAAAAATTTTAGGTTAGGTTCTGCCGCGGATTGCTGGTCAGCAGCTCAAGGGCAGTATCAGCGAGGTCGGACGCGCGTGGGCTGGCGGCTGCGATCACAGTTAGCTCAAGTTCTTGGGCGGCTGACTTGGTGGTTGCCCCGATGGCGACTACAGGCGGTAGGTTGCTCCCCGCCTCTGCTACCAGCGCCCTTAACAAAGAGGGTGCTGTTGCGATAATAAGGTTTGTATCGTGCAGTTGTTCCTGTGCCTGTTCCAGACTCAGAAGATCTACGCCCTCAGGTGTTGTGCCCACGGGCACCAGAGGATTGTGCGCTGGGTAGGGTCTCATGGTGTAGACTGTCTCGCTCTCCACCTGCCAGCCGAGTTCGGTAAGACCGCGCGATAACGTGTCTCTCGCATGATCACCCTGCACACACAAGACTGTGCCGCCTGCGCCTGCCTTTTCAGGCCACTCAGCCACCATATGGAGGGCCTCGGCAACTGTGGGCACAAAATCAACGCGCACCCCGTACTGCTCCAGAGTTTTTTGGGTTGCGGCTCCCACGCAAGCAACCTTGGCACCCCTCAGCAGACGGGCGAGATCACCGGTGGTAGCACCGGTCTCGGTCTTTGCGCTGTCTCCAGCCAGCATTCGGGCGCTTACTTCGGCTGCTTTCACCCCGTTGGCACTGGTAAAAGTCACCCACCGATAGTTGTGAGCATCTGCTAAGTGACTGTCAGACAAGCTCTTCGTCAGGGCTACTGCCTGGTAAATGGGCGCGCAGGCAATCTTCAGCTGCCCCAGATGGGCACGCTGAGCACCGCCGCGCAAACTCTCTATCAGTTCGGCGGCGGCGTCAGGCGTCCGGGTGATAATAACCCGCATCCTAGAGGGTAAGCCCCGTCAGTTCAGCAGCCCCATTTTCTAGCAGGTTATCTGCCAAGCGAATGCCCAGCAATTCCGCCACTTCAACGGTCAGCTCATCGGCTGACGCGCTCTGACGTAACACGGTGGAACCATCGGGGTGGGCGGCAACTGCGTCCAGCACCAAGATGCCCTCTTCAACGCGGGCGTAGGTGCCAACGGGGGCAGCGCACCCCGCCTCTAAACGACGTAACAGAGCACGTTCGGCGGTCACTGCCATGCGCGTTTCCAGATGATCAAGCGCCATCAATGCGGCGGCAAGCGCTGAAGGCTCCGCTGATTCGGTAGCGGCAATTTCAAGACTGCGGGTCTCTAATGCCAGCGCCCCCTGCCCAGGAGCAGGGAGGAAGGTCAGCGGATCCAAATACTCGGTAATGACCTTTTCAAGCCCCAAGCGTTTGAGACCTGACGCAGCAAGAATTACCGCATCGCAGTCACCGGTTGCGGTAGCCATTGTTTTCGTGCCGTAGATACCGTGCCCATTGACGCCGTACTTTTCTAAGCCAGCTACACGGGCAAGTCGGGTACCCACGTTGCCACGAATATCAACAATGGTCAGATCAGGACGAGCTGCCAGCAGCTGAGCAGCACGACGCGGCGAACCGGTACCCACGCGAGCTCCCTCGGGCAGCTGGCTCAGGGTCAGGTTGTCGCGGGCGCACAGGGCATCTCGGGGGTCTTCACGTTCGGGAATAGCCGCGATGCTTAGCCCCTCTGCCTGTGCAGTGGGCAAATCTTTAAGGGAGTGAACCGCAAAGTCCACGGTGCCATCCAGGACGCGGGTACGCAGGGTTGCGGCGAAGACTCCGGTGCCCCCCATCTGTGAGAGAGGGCCGGTGAGTACATCGCCTTCAGTTTTGACGGTGACAAGTTCAACCTCGAAACCGCCTGCCTGCGCCACGCGCTGCCCCGCCATGCCCGACTGGGCCATGGCGAGGGCTGAACCGCGGGTACCCAAAAGGTACTTAGCCACGAGCACCGCCTTGGGTGTCATCCCCAGTGTAGTTAGCGATCACGGGCTTGTCTGAGCCTGGGCGGCTTGACTTGCAACAATCGGGGTTGCAGGCGTCAAACCAGCCGCGTGAACCGCACACGGTATCACGCTGCGCCTGGATTTCTGCGGGGTCGGCTGACGGCGCTGTTGAGCTGACACGTTCAGCGATGAGCTGGCGCAGTGATTCAACGTAATCGGGGTGGATGCCGGGGGTCGGGGTGCGAGTGGCAATAAAGCCGAGTTCGGCACAGGTGTCGAGCGCCTCGGTGTCCAAGTCCCACTTGACTTCCATGTGATCCGAGACGAAGCCTAGTGGTACCAGTACAACACCGTCTACTGCGCCCTTGAGTTCTTCGAGAGCGTCGTTCACATCGGGTTCGAGCCAAGGCATGGTGGGAGGGCCTGAACGTGACTGGTAGACCAGTTCCCATTCGACCTTATCGAGCAGGGCGGGGTCGATAGCTTCGACCCCGGCAAGAACAGCTCGTGCTGCCTGCAGGTGCTTTTCAACGTAGGCGCTGCCACCTTCATAATCTACTCCGCGCGGGCCTGCTTCGTTGGCTGCGCTGGTGGGCACTGAGTGAGTGCAGAACATGACGCGGATTTTGCCGTTGCCCGCAGCGGGGTTTTCAGCGGCTTCCACTCCAGCCTGTACTTCTTTGAGACCATCGACCAGACCATCAACGAATGATTTGATGAAGCCGGGGGCATCCCAGAACTGACGGACCTTATCAATCTGCAGTTTGCCTTCGAGACCCAGCTTTTCAAGGGCAATACCGTAATCCTCACGGTACTGACGGCATGATGAGTAGCCGGGGTAGGCGCTGGTGGCAAGAACTAGAATCTTGCGTGCGCCGTCCTCGTATGCCTGGGAAACAACGTCGTTCACGTAGGGTTCCCAGTTACGGTTTGCCCAGGTAATGGGTACCTTGGGGCCGCGGTCTTCCATCGCTTCGCGCAGGGCTGCCAGCAGTGCCCGGTTCTGGGCGTTGATGGGTGATATACCACCGTTGGCGCGGTAGTGGGTTGCCACTTCTTCTAGGCGTTCATCGGGAATACCTCGACCGCGGGTGACATTGCGAAGAAAAGGAATAACGTCCTCTTGACCTTCGGGGCCACCAAAGGACGAGAGAATAACCAAGTCATAGTCATCCGGTGCTTGTGAGCGGGGGCGGGTGAGGTTTTCTTCGCCGTGGTAGCTCTCAACTGTTGTCTCATCGAGGGCCGCCGGGCCGTTGCTGGCGGTGTTGTTAGGGTCGGTGAGGTTGGGGCAAATATCGTTGAGTACGGTAGCAGTCATTAGGCGAGAACCTCAGCAATTTCTGACGCTTCAAGGAGACGTCCGGTGTAGAAGGGAATTTCATCGCGCACGTAGTGACGCGCTTCGGTGTTGCGGAAGGAACGCATGAGATCCACGATCAATACCAATTTAGGTGATTCAAGAGCGATCAACCACTCGTAGTCGTTCAGCCCGAAGGTTGCGATGGTGTTGGGTAGAACCTCGGGGAAGTCGATGCCCTTGAGACCGTGGTTCTTCATGATCTCGCGGCGCTTTTCGGGGTTGAGGGTGTACCAGTCGAAGGAGCGCACGAAAGGGTAAACACAGACCCAATCCTGAGCGGGCAGCCCCTTGGCAAATGAGGGGGTGTGACCGGCTGAGAACTCAGCGTCGCGGTGTACGCCCATAGTTGACCAAACAATCTTGGTACCGGTGAAGGCATCGGTGCGGCGAATCTGGCGGATTGCTGCCTGCAAATCCTCGGGCACAGCGCCGTGTACCCAGACCAAAATATCAGCGTCGTTACGCATCGCTGAGACATCATAGAAACCGCGAACAATGACGCCGCGGCTCTCCAGATCAGCAACAAGGTCGGTGATTTGCTGGGTTGCTGCCTCAGAGGTTGCGGAGGCACTTGCCTGGGTATCACGGGCAAAGACGGTATACAGGGCATAGTGGAACTGGCTATCACCTTCGGCTACCTCGCCGGGGCGCTGCCCCTGGATTTTGCCGTTGGCGTCTTTAGCGGTGGGCATGGGCGGACGTCCGCCACGAGCGCCGTGGGAGTAACCGGATGTTCTGGCTGAAGAGTGCGATGAGCTGTGGGAGTAGGCAGGGTGCCCGCCTGTGTGCTGTTCTGAGCGATTCTCGGGGTGCTCTTCGGGCTTACCGTGGTGTGCCATGGGGGGTCCTTCCAGAGGTTTTGCGGGTGTTGATGATGGAGTGAGGTTTGCTAGTTGCATGCCATGTTCTGCCGAACGTTGGCGGAGAACTCGGCTATAGTTGCGTAGGTGTCTTTAGTCACCGCTACTAGACCGGTACCTGCCAGCCAGGCACCGACTGCTGTGACACCCTCAAGCTGCCCCAGCGCGTCCCTAAATTTTTCGGTTTTTTCTTGGTGACCTGCGCGTGGGGCGGGGATTGCGCCCTGCCAGCGCACCACATCTGCGGCAACAAGCTGTTGGGGGGTGAGACTCACGCCCAAGAGTTTGGCGGCATCGCGCAGACCTAAGGTCACCAGCTGGTCATCGGTGAGATCAACCTCGCGAATAGGCTGAGAGGTGTCACCGGTGCGACCGTACGAAAGACGGACGATGTGCCTGCCAGCCCCGGCGCGGTCGGCAATCCACTGCCATTTAGCGCTGGCGTGGGTGAGTGCCTTGGCACGAACGGTGGTCACCTGGTCTGAGACCAGCAGACCGGTGCCGCGCGGTGCAGCATCGAGGGAGGGCTGGTCTACCACTAAGGAAACCAGTGCCACCTCGGGGCCGGATTTGACGGAGGGTACAGCGGATGCTGGCAAGTGAGAGCCAAGGATGCGGGTAGCGGTAGGAGCATCAGTGGCAACCACAAGGTTGGTTGCTGAGAGCGCCACCGTGCGTTCTGATGTATCAGAACGACGCTGAATCAAGGTCCAGTCGCCCGATGCCGGGTCGCGATCAACAGCGATAACGTCAAAGCCGGTGACCATGCGTACCCGCATGCGCTGCAAATCAGCAACCAGCGCTTCGGAAAGCTGGTTCATGCCACCTTCAATGCCTGCTACGGCAGAACCTGCCGGAGCCGCGCAGCGGATAGCGGCAGCCGCTGCCGCCAGTGAACCGTGGGTGCGTAGCCCCTGGCGCAGACCGGGAGCTACAGTGTCAAGGTCTAAGACATCGGGGTGCATGGTGTGAACACCGGTCACCACAGGTGCGACCAGGTTGTTAAGCACCTGGCTACCCATTCGAACGCGCACCAGTTCGCCCAAGGTTTTAGCGTGGGCACCCACGCTCGCAGGCAGTAGCTTATCGAGCTTGGCACGTTGAATACCAGCGAAGTTAAGAACCTGCTGCACTGCCGGGTCTTCAAAAGATCCTGGGATACCCATGAAACCGGTGCTGGGTGCAGGGTAAGCACCACCGGGCAAATAGAGCCATGAGCCACCAGAATTTGGCAACACAATCTTGTCTTTAAGCCCCAAATCTTCTAAAAGGTTAGAGACAATGGGGCTGCGGGTAGCGAACGATTCAGCTCCAGAGTCAAGAACCAGTTGCGCCAGTTCGTGGGAAGCAACTGCCCCACCGAGGTGCTGGTTCTTTTCAACGACAGTGACTTTGAAACCGTCCTGAGCAAGGACGCGCGCCGCCAGCAAACCTGAAACGCCGCCGCCCAAGACAATGGCTGTGTGCTCTGGGGACTGTGGCATGTTCTTGATCAGCTCTTTCGGGTTGATGAGTGAATGTAATCTACAAGATCGGTCAAAACCTGGGGGTCGGTGGTGGGAGGTACACCGTGACCGAGGTTAGCAACGTGGGCGGGGGCGGCGCGTCCTGCTTCAAGAACCTCATCTGTGTGAGCATAAAGCGCCTTGCTGCCTGATGCGAGCAGCGCCGGGTCGATGTTGCCTTGCAGTACAATACCGCCGCCCAAACGGCGATCAGCTTCGTTCAGGGGCAGACGGTAATCAACGCCCATAACGTCGGCACCGGCTTCGAGCATGGCTGGCAAAAGTTCTGCGGTACCGGTGCCAAAGTGGATGCGGGGCACGCCGTAGTCTTCGACCATCGACAAAGCGGTGGCTGAGTGTTCTTGAACAAAACGACGGTAGTCGGCTTCACCCAAAGAACCAGCCCACGAGTCAAAGAGCTGCACAGCTGATGCGCCAGCTTCAATCTGAGCTTTCAAGAACTGACCGGAGGTACGCGCTGCCCAAGCGGCGAGTTTCTGCCAAGCTTCAGGTTCAGCGTGCATCATGGTGCGGGGCTTGAGGTGATCGCGTGAGGGACCGCCCTCCACCATGTAAGCGGCAACGGTGAAGGGAGCACCCGCAAAACCAATCAACGGGGTTGAGCCCAGCTGCTCGATGGTGTTGGCGACTGCCTCACGAATAACGTCAAGGGCTGATTCTTCAAGCTCGGGCAGGTTATCAATATCGCTTAGGGAGTTGATGGGTGATTCCAGAACGGGACCTCGACCGGGAACAATGTCAACATTGACGCCGGCGAGCTTCATCGGAATCACGATGTCAGAGAAGAAAATACCGGCGTCCACCTTGTGGCGGCGTACCGGCTGCACTGTAATCTCAGCGGCAAGATCAGGGGTGAGGCAAGAATCAAGCATGGCAATGCCTTCACGTACCTTGCGGTATTCTGGCAACGAACGTCCTGCTTGGCGCATAAACCACACCGGGGTGTGCTCAGCTTCGCGCCCGGTCAGGGTACGAAGCATTGCTGATTCGCCGGTTCCGGCAGTTTTCAGCGGGTGGGACGCGGGCAAAAGTTCTAGCTGCTGATCTGTGAGCAGGGCACGTTGACGCAAAGTATTAGCCATACATTCTATTGTGCCAAGTTAACAGCTGCATTTTGCAGACAGAGTGTCATTATTGCCCAGCTTTCGACGTCAGTGTTAGCTCAGGGTTAATCTTTGGTACTGTGGATAAGTTCAAAGAATTCTTACAAGATACTTTCTATGACCATCTTTACCCTCGTTGCATCACATAAAACAGTTGATCTGGAAACCGTTGCCAAACTCAGCACCGGGGCTATTGATTTACCCAAAAACCTCAAAGAAGAGGGTTTTGAGGGGTCTGTTATTCTCTCTACCTGCAACCGGTTAGAGCTCTATGTTGAGACCAGCTCACAGGCGGCACCGGCTGAGAGCCACCGGGCACAGCAGGTTGAAGAGAATAAGCGCGTCATTATTAGCCAGCTGGCTCAGCTCTCTGGCATTGATACCCAGGTTGCCCTCGACAGTTTTGAAACTTACGTTGATCATGATGCTGCCCACCATCTTTTCACCGTGGCATCCGGTCTAGAATCTGCGGTGGTTGGTGAACGCGAAATTACCGGTCAGGTGCGTCGCGCCATTGCTACAGCTCAAGAGGACGGTCACGCCACCGGTAACCTGGTGCGCCTCTTTAACCAGGGCACTCAGACTGCCCGGCAGGTCGGTCAGCAAACTGCTCTGGGCTCGCGGGGGCGCTCAATCGTTTCCGTTGCTCTTGATTTAGCGGACGACGTTGCTGAAAAAACGTGGGAAGACCGCACAGCGCTTGTTTTTGGCACCGGCGCATACGCGGGGGCAACGATGGCAGCGCTAGCTGATCGCGGGTGTACACGCGTCCTCGTTTTTTCTCGCTCCCACCGAGCCGAAGAGTTTGCAGCTAAGCGCGGCGGTATACCGGTTGCAGATGGTGCGCTCGAAGAGGCAATGGCTGAGGCGGACGTTATTATTGGTTGTTCTGGCGGTTCAGCTCCCATTACCGCTCATCAGATTCCTGCAGGCAAGCGCGTAGTTCTTGACTTGGCACTCACCCGAGACTTTGACCCGTCTATTGCAGAGCTTGAAGGCGTTGAGCTTATCACCTTAGAATCGGTGCGTTTAGCAGCCCCAGAAGAAACAGCTGAATCCGTTGAGATGGCACGCTCCATTGTCGCGGCGGCAAGTTCTGAGTTCACTCAAAAAGAAAAGGCACGCGACATTGATGCCGCAATTGTTGCCCTTCGCTCACACACCCTGAGTATTCTTGATACCGAACTTGAAAAAGTACGCACCCAGTTCGGCTGCTCAGGAGCCTCCGAACACCTAGAATTTGCTATGCGTCGAATGGTGAAGTCTTTACTTCACTCCCCCACCGTTCGCGCAAAAGAGCTAGCAAAAGAAGGACGCGCCGATGAGTACATTGCCGGATTAGAGGCTTTATACGGCATCGAAGTTGAATCATCAGTTACCCCGGCTGAGAGAGACTACAAGGTATCCTAAGCCTTCTTCGCACCACCTCCTCAGAGTAAAGAGTGCGGTGAGAAGATTCGTTATAGTCCCCTTACCCCGAGTTATCGTTCATTGTGCGCCAGCACCTAAACCGAAGATGAAGCATGACAATTGTTGATGAATCAGCGTCACCTAAGGCAACGAGCATAGAAGAAGATTCGCGTGATGAGACTAGCGGAACCCTTGAGATCCAGGTTCCTCGCAAACCAATAAAATCAGCGAAAAAGAAATCCACAAGGAGCCGTAAGTCTACAGTACGGTTGCCGCGTGATACCCGCCGCCGTCAGCTCATTGACTGCTCACTTCGAGTATTTTCGGCCCAGGGCTATCATGTCACCACGATGGAACATATTGCCGAAGAGGCTCAGGTTTCAAAGCCCGTGTTGTACCAGCACTTCAACGGTAAACAGGATCTGTATCTAGCATTGTTGGACGATCAGATCGCCCAGTTCGTTGCGGCTGTTTCGGCACCCCTCTATGAGACCGAGGTTAACCGTGATCGTGTGGAGGGCGTCCTCATGGCGTTCTTCAAATTCACCCGCGCCAACCCCCAGGGGTACCGCCTCATCTTTGAATCTGATGTTCACGGCGATTTGATGGTACAAGATAAAGTTGAGGGTTTGCACCGCACTATGGCGGAGCATATTGCTGGCATTTTAGGGCCCAACGCCGGTCTTGATAGCCAGCAGGCAGTCTTACTTTCGCGCACTCTCTCTGGCATGGCGCTGAGCGCCACCCAGCACGCCCTGCACTCGGGTATGAGCCCCACAGACCTCGACCAGGTGGGTAAGCTCGTCTTCAAGCTCGCCTGGGGTGGTGTTTCAATTCTGGACGAGGACTGGCTCTAAAGTGCGCTGTCGCATCGAGTCTTGGTTTCTTGCGGATGTTCTCTCACAGAGATGTTGCACCGGCAGGTACACCGGTAGCTTGTAGACTTGGACGCAAGACGTCTTCACCTGCCACCAAAGTGTGGCGCACACGTTTAGGGGTAAAATATGGATATCAAAATTGGCGTGCAGAACGTTCAGCGTGAAATTGTTGTTGACACCGACGAATCAGCAGACGCTGTTAAGGCTAAGGTTGCTGAATCTCTCGCAAACGGTTCGGTGCTTGAACTGACCGATTCAAAGGGCACCATTATCTTGGTTCCCGGCGCTCAGCTGGGCTACGTTGAAATCGGTGCTGAAACCAAGCGTCGCATTGGTTTTGGTTTCAGCGAGGCATAAACGCCTCTAACAATGAGAGCTTCGGCAGAAGTTTTGCAGCCGGTGGCACCTGACTCTCCCAAGGGTCCACGGTGTCACCGGTTATTTTATGCCGGTATGCGTTCACGCTGAGAACGCATGAAATACAGGTGTGTGCTCGCTCATTCCCACAAATAGCGCTCAAGCGTATAGACTTAGTGGAGTCTATGCGGTTGCCCGGTCGTTGGTGAGTAAAACACAATACATAGACTTTAGATACGCTCTATAAGCCCCAAAAGCGCGGCGAGAGCGTAGCGCGCATATTCACGATCGGCTTCCCTCAATTTTCATTGGTGTTTACCGCGACGGTGACACAGGACTTTATAAGGAATTTCGAGACGTGAACGAAGAAGATAAGACATTCGTTGATTACGGTGTTCGCGAGGACATCGCCGCTGCCTTAGCGGCTAAGGGCATCGCCCAGCCCTTCCCCATTCAGGCGCTCACCCTGCCGGTAGCGCTTGAAGGTCACGACATTATTGGTCAGGCGAAAACTGGTACGGGTAAAACTCTGGGCTTTGGTTTGCCCGCTATTCAGCGCGTGGTAGGACGCGAGGATGCCGGTTGGGATTCACTCAAGGTTCCCGGCGCACCCCAGGCTCTTATTATTGTTCCCACTCGTGAGCTGGCTGTTCAGGTGGGGTCAGATTTGAGCGCGGCTGCTGCCCAGCGCAACGCTCGCATTGAGACTCTCTACGGTGGCTCCCCCTACGATGCTCAGGTGAAGGCTCTTGAAAAGGGCGTGGAGATTGTCGTGGGCACGCCCGGTCGCCTGATTGACCTGCACCGTCAGAAGTACCTTGACCTTTCACAGGTGAAGATGGTGGTTCTTGATGAGGCTGACGAAATGCTCGATTTGGGCTTCTTGCCCGATGTCGAGCGTCTTTTGGCAGCTCTGCCCGAGGTGCGTCAGAGCATGCTCTTCTCGGCTACTATGCCCGGACCGGTGCTGACCATGGCACGCCGCTACATGACCAAGCCTATGCACATCCGTGCAGAAGCTCCCGGCGATGATTCAAAGACCAAAGCCTCTATTCGCCAGGTCATTTACCGCGCGCATCCGCTGGATAAAGACGAGATGGTGGGGCGTATTCTGCGTGCTGAAGGCCGCGGTCGCACCATTATCTTCACCCGCACCAAACGCAGCGCTGCTAAACTCTCTGAAGAACTAATCTCACGCGGTTTCGCCGCCGCTGCCCTGCACGGAGATCTCAACCAGGGCGCGCGAGAGAAGGCGCTCCAGGCTTTCCGCGATTCTAAGATTGATATTTTGGTGGCTACCGATGTGGCTGCCCGCGGTATAGACGTTGACGACGTTACGCACGTGATCAACTATCAGATGCCCGAGGATGAAAAAGCCTATACCCACCGCACAGGTCGTACCGGTCGTGCATCTAACGAAGGTACCGCTGTGACTTTCGTGGACTGGGAAGACGTACCGCGCTGGAAGTTCATCAACCAGGCACTGGAACTCAACGTTCCTGAACCGGTAGAAACCTACTCTTCGTCTCCCCACCTCTTCACTGATCTGGGTATTCCTGCCGGATCTAAAGGTAGGTTACCGAAAGATGAGCAGACTCTTGAGGGCATTGGTTCACAGCGTCAGGACATCGACTCGCGTGATTCTCGCGGTGGCGGTGGCGGTCGCGGTGAAGGACGCGGTGGCTCAGACCAGGGACGCGGTCGTGGCGGTAATCGCCGTCAGCGTTCTGATGATCGTCGTTCAGAAGGCACCCGTTCGGCGAATAAGCGTTCTGAGGGTAAGGTCTCTTCGGAAGATGCTGGCGAGAAGCATTCAGAGCGTCCTACTCGTCGCCGTACCCGTGCAGAGGGAACCGAGCAGCGTAGCAAGACAGTAGAAAAGCGTGAGGATGGCACCCGCCGCCGTCGCCGCCGCCGTAACCCATCAGCTGAAACTGAGTAGGACTGTTCGTTGACCCGTTTTGACGCCGACGGCCATTCGTTGGTGGTTCAGGCAGATAATCTTTCGTATCTGCGTGAACTGCCCGATGGGGTATTCACCATGATTTATATTGACCCGCCTTTTAACACAGGGCGGGTTCAGACCCGTAAGACTCTCGCCACTACCCCTGTTGAGGAGGGTAGAGGTGACCGGGTGGGGTTTGCTGGCAAGTCGTATTCTTCGGTACTGGCTCAGCTGGCAAGTTATTCGGATAGTTTTGAGGATTACTGGGGTTTTTTGGAGCCTCGCATCACAGAGGCTCACAGGCTGTTGGCTGACGATGGTACCCTGTACTTGCACCTTGATTGGCGTGAGGTTCACTATGCCAAGGTTATGTGCGACATGATTTTCGGTAGGGAATCGTTCATTAACGAGCTGATTTGGGCCTACGATTTTGGTGCCAAATCGTCTCGTCGTTGGCCGACCAAGCACGACAATATCTTGGTTTACGCAAAGAACCCTAAGGCATACTACTTCAATACTGAAGAGGTCGATCGCGAGCCCTATATGGCACCGGGGTTGGTGACCGCTGAGAAGGCGGCGCGCGGCAAGCTACCCACCGATGTGTGGTGGCATACGATTGTCTCGCCCACCGGTAAAGAGAAAACCGGTTACCCTACGCAAAAGCCGTTGGGTCTTCTGCGTCGCATGATTGCAGCATCTACTCGCGAGGGTGATTGGGTGCTGGATTTCTTCGCCGGTTCAGGTACTACGGGTGCAGCTGCGGCTGAAATGGGTAGGCGTTTTGTATGTATCGATCAGAACCCACCGGCTATCAGGATTATGAAGAAACGTCTGGGGACCGTAGGACCTCGCAAGGCTAGTCTTCTGGTCCAAGAGCAGGCTGCAAACGCGGTGACGGCAGTTTTCACCAAGCACCGCTCGGCGCGTGCTATTGAGCAAAGAATCAAAGCTGAAGCCGCTGTTTTAGAAGCCAAACGGTTAGCGCGTGCTGAGCGTAAGGCAGCGAAAGGTGAAAAGCCCGACGTGTAAACCCCGCAGGAGGTCACAGCCCGGCGCGTTCGCGGATGCGCTCCACCATCTGCCCGGTGGTGGTGTTTTCCCCCAGACGGTTGGGTTTGCCTGCCCCGTGATAGTCAGATGCCCCGGTAACAATCAGGTTATGCTTTTGAGCAAGCACGCGCAGTACGGCTCTGTCATCTTCTGCATTATCGCGATGGTTAATTTCCAGCCCGCACAAGCCGGCATCAATCATCTGTTCGAGCAGTTCTACCGATGCCACACGTCCGCGCGAGCGCGCAAACGGATGCGCCATCACCGGCACTCCCCCGGCTGCACGCACCAGTTTCACCGCTTTGACGGGATCAACAGCGTAGTGCGAGACGTAGTAGGGTGAAGCCGGGGTCAAAATAGTGGCAAACGCTTCTGAACGGGTTGAGACACATCCTGCGGTCACCAAAGCATCAGCAATATGCGGACGCCCCACGGTAGCCTCCTCGCCCACGTGCTCCTGCACAAGATCCCAGGTCACCGGGTAATCGACGGCAATGAGATCCACCATTTTCTGTGCTCGGGTGATGCGCGAGTCTCGCGCCAGATTGATCTCCGCAAAAAGGTCAGTGTTTTCAGGGTCATGGTAATAGGAGAGCAGATGAACACTCAGCCCGGAGGTAGCACACGAAACCTCCATGCCCGGCATAAAATCTAAACCGTACACATCAGCAAGCTCAGCAGCTCGCGTCCACCCCACGCATGTATCGTGGTCGGTGAGTGCGAAACCAGTTAGCCCGGTACCTGCGATTTCACCGACGAGTTCGTCTACGGTCTGAGTACCGTCTGAGAGTGCTGAGTGAGTGTGAAGGTCGTATGCCATGACTCTTAGTTTAGCGGCTGGTCCTCACAGCTGTGATCTAACGGTAGAAAAAATAATCAATCACGGTAGAGTAAGAAACATGACTGAAAATTCAACTGACCAAAACATTGAAGAGCGTGTGAAGAACCGCTCTCAGCCACCCACATCACAGGCGTTCAAAGATTTCATGGCGTCCAAGTGGGCAGAGCCTTCCGGCGATATGCCCGCCCGCGATGAGGTCGCTGACTACGCCGCCGCCCGCCGCGCCAAGCTCTCAGCGCGTTTTGTCGGTGAACGCTTGGTGATTCCTGCCGGGCCACTCAAAGTGCGTTCCAACGATACTGACTACCGTTTTCGCCCGCACTCAGCATTCGCCCACCTGACCGGTTTGGGCACCGACCATGAGCCTGATGCCGTGCTAGTGATGGAGCCCGTCGATGAAGGCACCGGCGATAACGGTTCAGCGCACGAGGCGACCCTCTACTTCACCCCGTTGGCAGGTCGCGATAGCGAAAAGTTCTACGCTGACCCCCGCTACGGTGAGTTTTGGATTGGCGCTCGCCCCACCCTGGCTGAGGTTCAGACACAGTACGGTATCAATACCGCTGATCTTGCCGAGATTGAAGTAGCTGTTACTAAGAACGCTGGCAATCAGGCTCTCGGTGGTATCCGTATTCGTTTGGTGCGCGATGTTGATATGAATATGGATGCTTTGGTCGATACCTCGCGGTATAACACCGGCGTTGATTTGGAGCAGTCTGATCAGTTAGACGCCCAGCTCACCGAGGCGCTGAGCGAGATTCGTCTGATCAAGGACGCCGTTGAGGTTGAGAATATGCGTCGTTCGGTGAACGCGACGATTGCCGGTTTTGAAAATATCGTCAAGACGATACCTACTGCCACCGGGCACCGCCGCGGCGAACGTCTAGTAGAGGGCGCTTTCTTTGCCCAGGCTCGCGCTGAGGGTAACGATTTGGGCTATGACACCATTGCTGCCTGCGGTAATAATGCAACGGTTTTGCACTGGATTCGTAATAACGGCACTGTCGATGAGGGCAAGCTGATTCTGGTGGATGCCGGTGTTGAGGATGATACCCTCTACACTGCTGATATCACCCGCACCCTGCCGGTGGACGGCAAGTTCACTGAGATCCAGGCGAAGGTTTACCAGGCGGTGCTTGATGCCGCTGACGCTGCTTTTCAGGTGGCTGTGCCCGGTAACAAGTTTAAGGACGTTCACGCGGCTGCGATGAAGGTTCTCGCGAACCGTTTGGAAGAGTGGGGTCTGCTGCCGGTGTCGGCTGAGGTTTCACTGTCTGAAGTCGGCGGTCAGCATCGCCGATGGATGCCGCACGGCACCAGCCACCACCTCGGTCTTGACGTTCATGACTGCGCCCAAGCGAAGCGTGAGCTGTACATTGAGGGCGTTATTGAGCCGGGTATGGTTTTCACCATCGAGCCGGGTCTTTACTTCAAAGAAGAGGACTTGGCAATCCCTGAAGAGTACCGTGGCATCGGCGTGCGCATTGAAGATGACGTGCTGATTACCGAAGACGGTAATGAAAACCTCTCTGCTGCTCTGCCCCGCGATATCGAAGGAATCGAGCAGTGGATGGCTGACATCCTCAAAACCAACTAACCGTACGCCCCGCGGTTAAGCGCAAGCCCGCGCGTCCTTACCCCTCAAGAAGGGTAGGGACGCGCAGGCTTGTACTCTACGTTATGGTCTTGGTCCCATGAACCTATCGCCGTTGAGATGAATCATGTGCGTCGGTTCATCAGCAATCCAAATCTCGGTATCCCAAGCTATATCAGCAATGAACCTACGCATGACTGCACGGTTGGGAAAACATGATACAAAGACTAGCCCAGCAGAACTGTGCCCAAATATTCCTTGAAGTTCAGCTTTGCGACTGAAATCAACAGGACCGTGGGTGGAGGCAGCTTCTATAAGGTAAAGCCAGTTCTTTTCGCGAAGATAGACCACTACATCAGGGAATTTACCATGAAGATTGTAAGTAATCCCTAACTGCTCTAAAGCATGCTGGTTGGTCGCAACAGATTTTGATTTAGCATCCCCAATAGTTATGACTTCACCTCCAGGAGCAAAGGTTGGGCAAAAATCTTCGATAATTTGTTTGATGAGAGCATTCTGACCGCCGGACTTAATGAACACGTCAGTTCCCGTGGGAAGTGCAACCGGTATTCTTTCAAGATTTTTTCGTTCTTCACGTTGGCGGCTTAGAAGTGATGGGATATCTAATAAATACTTATCAAGTAAAGGGAGAAATTCATCTGTTCCAAATTTTTGGATGACGCACAGCGCCCGGTCATTAATCTTGTAGTTATTCTTTGAAGAATTAGTAGGTCTAGCTGGATCATCTTCATTATGAATGACAAAGCCAACTTCAACAAACTGATGTAATACGAATCGTCGAATAGTCTCCCTGGAGTTTTCTGCGATGGGATGATCAAGTTCTTCACGCATCCAGTCCAAAAGAGCCCTCACACCAAGCCTATAGGACGTTGCTTCTGACCAGTGCTGTTGGGGTTTGAGCTGGACTAACGACAAGAAAGTGCGTGCGGCAGTAGCGTTCGTTCTCTTGGCGTCAAAACCGAATGCTCCGAGGATAACCTGTGCCTCTTCTAAGGTTGCCATTATGCTGCTTTCTTGGATTGATCTGAATAGGAAAATAGGTCTTCGACAGCGCTATCTACTAATGAATCTTCAGCATCTGCTAACCGCAGCAGCTGGCTCTTTGAGGGAAAAGGTAAAGATCTCAAGTCACCGGCGTTCACCTGAGTATGACCACTGAAAATTCTGAAGTACTGATCTACTCTTGAACTTGAAAGCCATTTATGGATTCCTAATGCAAGCTGCCCATTGATCCCTTGCCCATCTGCGTGCAGGTAGTTTAATTTATTGTCCAGTGCCGTCGGCGCTGAGACGTCCAGAACAGCTGAGACAATACGTTTTTTCTCTTCCTTAGCTGAGAATCTCTTCACAAGAACATAGGTTCCGGAATCAAGCGTGTTTTTTTCCTGAACGTCTACGGGAGCATCAAACCACTGTGATTTTTTCACAGTTGCTCGGGGATGAATAACTTCGTTATTCACTATGTTTGCAGGATATAATAAAGGCACAGAAAAAAGAGTAGGCGAGTCTAACAGATATTCTTTAAGTCTAAACCCCACTACTTTGCCTGTTGATACAGATACACCTAAATCTTTGAGCGTATGGGTGGCTTGTTTCATCCACTGCGCCGTATCACTTGAGGCGGCGCCAGATGGTATAAAAATAAAATCATTATCTATAATCGCAGCTACTGGGTATTCCACAGTTTCTGCGGAGCCTGAGGAACTCTTAGCAATTGACACCTTAATATTTTGGGATTGCTGGTGCCCCGCTATGACTGTAATCATTGATTCTTGGAGAACTCCCATGTCGCCAAACACTTCGCTGCGAGAGTCAAAAAGGTAGAGGTGCTCCAGACTAAACCCATCTCTAAGGTCTTTTCGAAACTGTTTATAGTACGTTCCGTTGGTCCATGATCGAGGGGTAATAGCAACGACCTGACCACCTGGATTCAAGAGGTCTAGCGATAGCCTCACGAATGCGGCATAGAGGTTAGGAACTTTGATACCTGCATCAGTAAGCAAAGTATCGTGAAAAGATTTTGAATGAAGCTTTTTATAGGGCGGGTTCTGGACTATCAGGTCGAAAGCGTTACTTTTTTGCTCCAGCGCCCACTCTATAAAATCAGCTGATACAACGGTAGTTTTAACCCCGATTGCGCGTAACTCATGAGCTGCATCTTCTAGTACTGGCAGTAGCTCTGTGTCTTTCTCAATGGCTGTGACCCAGATTTCAGCATTGGGGATTTCTTTGAAAATTCTCTGAGTTAGAGCTGTCATCAGCACTCCCGACCCCGCTCCGGGATCTAGAATCTTGATCACTTCATGGTTATCGGCAAAAGCGTCTAATTGGATTTGCTCGGCGATAGTCTTGGCAACCGCGATGGGGGTAAAGAACTGGCCTAACTCACTTTGGCGAGTTGCATTTAGGCTTCCGAGGGCAGATTCTCGCCGGTTCTGAGCTGCTTCTAACAAATCCATAGTTACTAGAGTAACTCGAAAATACTAGCGAAGAGCTCTCCATCAGCAGCGCGAAAGAAAGCGCAAGTCCGCGCGTCCCTGCCCCTATTGAGGGGTAAGGACGCGCGGACTTACGCTATTTTCAGCTGTCGGGTTTAGCGCTGCTGGTTGTCTTCATCGGGTTTGCGGATGGTTGCCTCGTACTCGGCGGGGTCGGTGATGCGCTTACCGTATTTTTGTACCGGTGGCTCGTTACGTACCGCTTCAACGACGGGGTTGGTTTCGGGCTTTTCGGGCGCATTACGCACCATCGCCTCGTATTCTGCGGGGTCGGTGATACGCAACCCGTACTTTGATTCGCCGTTTGTGGCGGTCGGTGGAGCGAAAGGTGCTGGCTCACCGGCATTGGGTTGAGTAGTCTGCTCTGGCTGCGCAGCAGGCGCTGCTACCGAACCGCGTTCTTGAGACTGCCCAGGGTTCACCGGCACTTGGGGGTTCTGCTCAGGCTGTCTATACTGACCGGGCTCAAAAGGGGCTGCAGGAGGCTGCTGGGGAGGCACCGGCTGCTGCCACTGTGGGTACGGCGGGGGCGTAGACTGTTGCCCCTGCTGCGGGTGAGGATGCGAGTGCTGAGGTGTACCAACCGGTGGCACAAAGCCGGTCGGGGTAGCGCCGAACCCCCGAACACCCAAAATCTGACGTGCCTGCTGTGAGTACTGGGGAACCACCATCAAATCGTAGGACTCCGCAACAGTAGTGGCGCGGGTGGCAAAGGCGTCCTTATTTTTCATTCGAGCCACCGAAAGCACACCTGTCAGCATCCAAAAAGCGATGCCCAGAGGAACAGCAGTCAAAGCGTTAGCGAGAATAGACGTATTCGTCACGAGAGCCATCACCACAGAAATCAGTGCGCCGAAAGTGGCACCCGAAATTGCCCCGCTCAGTGCGGCTTTGGCGTAGGTAATCTTTCCGGCGATAACTTCGACCTGGCGAATATTGTTGCCCACAATGAAGAGAGCCTGAGCAGGAACACCCCCGTCGGTCAGACGCGCAACGGCAGTGTTGAGCTCATCGCGTGATCGGTGGCTGGTCAGTTTATGACCATCGGGAATAGAAGTGAGGGCAGCAGATGCTTTAGCGCGAGGTTGAGTATCGTCCATGCGTTCTATTTTTTCGTACCCCACCGCCCCCTGTCGTCTCAAGTAACCACTTATCGCCACTGGTGAAACGAAAAGCTGAAGAAAAAACGTCATATAGTGCAGATATTGGGGTGCAATACCCCACATCTGCAAGGTTGTAGTGGGTTTATCGCAACATAACGCCCTAGTCTATTAACTGTGAGTACTGCACCTAATAAAATTTTTATTGCCCGACTTCTAGGCCTCGATGTTTTTGACCCCATGGGCGACCGTCTGGGGCGAGTACGAGATATTGTGGTGCTCAAAGGCAGCTTTGTTGCCGATCAAGCAACCCGCGCGATTCCCGGCAAAGAACCCGTTGTTGTAGGTATCGTCATTGAGGTGCTAGGCAAAAAGCGTATCTTTGTGCCCATGACCCGAGTAACCTCTATTGACTCTACCCAGGTGATTTCAACCGGTCTGGTTAATTTGCGTCGCTTTGAGCAGCGTGGTTCTGAAGCTCTCGTGGTCGCTGAGCTATTCGACCGCAAAGTGCGTTTAGAAGACGGCTCAGGCGAAGCAACCATTGAGGATGTTGCAATGGAGCAACGCCGCAACGGAGACTGGATTATCTCTGAGCTGTTTGTTTCTCGCGGCACCGGTCAAAGCGGTCTCATGCGTCGCAGGCAGCAAACCCTGGTGGTTGATTGGAACGAGGCGGTTATTTCAACCGATCACGAGCCCCAGGCAGCTACTTCGTTTGTGGCTACCCACGAGAATTCCCAGGCCGCTGACCTAGCGGATGCGCTACATGAGATGAACGATAAGCGCATGATTGAGGTCGCTCAGGAGCTTCAGGACGAACGTCTTGCGGACGTGATGCAGGAGCTGCCCGAGGACGACCAGGTAGAAATTCTTTCGCACCTTGACCTCGAACGCGCAGCGCAGGTTCTTGAAGAAATGGAACCCGATGACGCGGCTGACCTTCTTAACGAGCTCTCTGATGCCCAGCGTGAAGAGTTGCTGCAGCTCATGGATGTTGAAGAAGCGGACGATGTTCGCCGACTACTGGAGTATGAAGAGGGTACTGCGGGTTCTTTGATGAACCCCGTCCCCGTTATTTTGCCCCCGGAGGCTACCGTTGCCGAGGCGCTGGCGCATATTCGCCAGGAGGAAATCTCCCCGGCAATGGCAGCAGCGGTCTTGGTCACGCGTCCGCCCCAAGAAACCCCCACCGGCAAATATTTGGGCATGGTTCATATGCAGCAGTTGCTGCGTGTTCCCCCGTCGGTGCAGGTGGGAACTCTCTTAGACAGCTCCATTGAGCCGGTCTCTGATATGAGTTCTCTTGAGGAGCTCTCGCGCGTTCTGGCAACCTATGACCTCACCATTTTGCCCGTGGTCAACGACTCTAACCGTCTGGTGGGAGCGGTGACTATTGATGACGTTCTCGATGCGCTCTTGCCCGATGACTGGCGCACATACGATGATGGAACTCCCATTCGAAAGGTAGGTCGCCGTTATGAATGATAAGTCTCGTGACCGCTCAGCGAATTCTCTGAGTACTCCCCAGCGCGCCCGCCGCAAACTTTTTACCTACAAACCCAACCCCGATGCTTTCGGTCGTATGACCGAGGGTTTCGCCCGCTATATGGGTACTCCGCAGTTTTTGATGTGGATGACCCTGTTCTGCGTGGTCTGGATTGGCTGGAATACGCTGGCACCCGAGCATATGCAGTTCGACCCGCGAGCGCTTAACTATACTCTGCTGACGCTGATGCTGTCTTTGCAGGCGTCGTATGCTGCGCCTCTGTTGCTGTTGGCGCAGAACCGCCAGGATGACCGCGACCGCGTGGTGGCGAAAGAGGATCGTAAGAGGGATCAGCAGAATCTTGAGGAAACTGAGTACCTGACCCGTGAGATTGCGTCTTTGCGTATTGCGATGCGCGATGTTGCGACGCGTGATTTTGTGCGTAGCGAGTTGCGCGATGTTCTTGAGGAGCTTCTGGAGATGCAGAAAGAGGACGCGCGTGTTGATGAGGGCGAGGCGGACGCCGCTGATCAAGAGGGTGGTTCAGAAGGTAGTGCTGAGAAGAAGTCTGAGCGTAAGGGCGAGCGGAAGTCAGAGCGTAAGAAGTCTGGCAGTAAAAAGTTGGTCAAGGATTTAGAAAAGGCCGATAGCTAGATGGAGCAGATCGATGTTGCACTGTTAGAGGCGCTGGGTCGGGTTGATGATCCTGAGTTGCGTCGACCGATTACTGAGCTGGGCATGGTAGAAAGTGCCCGTTTGGTGGACGGTGTTGCGATGGTTTCGGTCTTGCTAACTATTGAGGGTTGCCCGCTACGCTCGACGATTGAGGCGGATGTGAAAGCCGCTGTCTCAACGGTTGAGGGTGTGCGCGAGGTGATTGTTGAGGTGGGGTATATGACCCCCGATCAGCGCACTGTGTTGCGCGAAAAATTGGGGCATAGTGCCAGGGTGAATCCCTTTGCGTCCCCCGATTCGTTGACGAAGGTCTACGCGGTGGTCTCCGGTAAAGGTGGAGTGGGTAAGTCTTCGGTAACTGTAAACTTGGCGGCGGCTTTTGCATCTCAGGGACTCAAGGTGGGCGTGGTCGATGCTGATGTTCACGGCTTCTCGGTACCCGGTTTGTTGGGTATTACCCAGGCACCCACCAGATTAGAAGAAATGATTGTTCCGCCGGTGGTTTCGTTGCCCGATGAGGAGTTGGCTGCGTGGCAGCGCCAGCATTCTGCGGTTGAGCCAGGTTTCATCAAGGTGATTTCTATTGGCATGTTTGTTGATAGTGTTCAGCCGGTGGCGTGGCGCGGTCCGATGCTGCACCGGGCGTTAGAGCAGTTTTTGACGGATGTGTATTTCGGTGACCTTGACGTGCTCTTGCTCGATTTGCCCCCAGGCACCGGTGATATTGCGATTTCGATGGCGCAGTTGCTGCCCACCGCTGAGCTTGTTTTGGTATCAACCCCGCAGCTTGCTGCGGTGGATGTCGCGCAGCGTGCCGGTACGCTCAGTTTGCAAACGGAGCAGAAAGTAGTGGGCATTGTTGAGAACATGAGCGCTATGGTGATGCCCGATGGTTCAGCGGTTGAGGTTTTCGGCTCCGGCGGCGGTCAGGTGCTTTCTGAGCGGCTGGGTGAGGTGCTGGGCTATGAGGTTCCTGAGCTGGGTTCTGTTCCCCTGGATGTTTCTTTACGTGCAGGTGGGGACGCAGGTAGGCCCGTGGTCTGGTCAGCTCCTGATTCACCGGCAGGTTCTGCTCTGCGTGCTGTTGCACAGACCTTAGGTCATGCCAAGCGTAACCTCGCGGGGCGCAAGTTACCCCTGAACTTCTAAGGGTAGGTTTTAGACTCTCGCATACGCAAAAGCCCGGTCTTGATGAAAGGCCGGGCTTTTGCGTATGTAGTTTTACAAAGTTTTAGGTTGCCTCAATATCGAAGGGGGCGAGCGCTCCAGCGCTCAGACGCTGAGGGGGCACTGATGATGCATTGGCTGCGGGAGTCAGCTCCCTGCCTTGTGCCTGGGTCTCAGAGCGTTCCTTCTCGCGCTCAGCGTCGTCTTCTGCCAGTGCCTCACGCACAATAGTACGCGGGTCATACTGACGAGGATCGTATTGACGCCAGTTAATATCTTCAAGGCCCGGTCCCAAGGTCTCTTTGAGGTCGTCCTTAGCATCAAAGGCCATGCGACGCATAGATTTGATGAACTCTTTGGCCTGTTGCGCATATTCAGGCATGCGTTCGGGGCCGATCACCACAAGCGCGATGACGACGATGATTATAAATTCAACACCATTGATTCCAAACACACACCAGAGTTTACCTGTCTTTGAGCAGAAAAACCTCTCAGGTGGGCAATGGCTCTATATGATATTGATGAATCACCTGTTTTTTTGACCTGAAAGTTGTGTAAGAGTGGCTATTCAAGCGCGTCAGTTGAGCGATGCTTTTTGCGATGAGTTCCCTGTTCAGGATGCACTCGCCGTGCAAGCCCGTGAACACAGCGCGCGGTGGGGCGTTCGGGCGGTGAGCCCAGCAGCGGCGTCCCTGCTAACGGTATTAGCGGCGATCTCCGGTGCGCGTCAGGTCGTTGAGGTGGGCACCGGTAGCGGGGTTTCAACCCTCGCTCTTTTAGAGGGGCTACCGGCTGGGGCTACTTTGACCACCATGGATATTGATTCAACACGCGAGCATCTGGCGAAAGAAGCTATCAAGGCTGGCGGTTTTGACCTCACCCACCGCGTGCGGGCGATTACCGGGGACGCATCGGGGATTCTCCGCAGGCTCTCAGAGAACTCCTACGATTTAGCCTTCGTTGATGCTGATGCAGAGAATTTTGCCCACTATGTCTACGAGTGCTTGGCTTTGCTCAAGCCCGGTGGTTTGCTGATTGCCCATGACGCGCTTAATTCGGGGCTGGTGGCTTCTCCTGCTACCCGCGATACAATTACCCAGAACCACCGTGAGGTACTCACCGCTCTGAGGGAGATTGACGATATTTTCATCTCTCTCGTGCATGCTGGTGAGGGGCTTTTGCTGGTTTATAAAAAGTAGCTTCCCCTCGCTGGGGCAGCGAGGGTTTACGGCGGGTAGTCTCCCCCGCCTGGCAGCTGCTTCCAATGCCAGAGCCACCCTACCCAAACCCACTGACCGGTAGCACCGGTGAGCAAAAGCAAGTACCGGTAGGCACGTGAGGTAGAGAGCGCGACGATCGGCAACGCTAGAACGAACAGGGGCAGCAGCATCCGAAAAGTTGAGCTTTGCGGAAACCAGAACAGTAGCAAATAGCCGGCAAAGCAGGCGCACCACAGGCGCAATTCAGGCGGCAACACCCGACTCGTTACCGGTGTCAATAGAGCAGCTACGCCACCTGCTAGAAGCAGTAGGAAAGCCATCGGGCCAATAACGCCCAAGTAGTGGTAGCTCTGGGTAAACCAGGGAAGAATAACGGTGAGGTGGGTGCCACGCCAGGCTGTTTCGGTGGCTGTATACGCATCCATCTGACCGGTAGCCCACCAGGCAAGGGCAGGCCATAAGAGCGCGAATCCGCAGACCGCCAGAGCGCTCATAAGTTGCGGTGCTCGCTGGGTAAAGGCACGCATCCATGGGGCGCGGTGCTGGTACACATCGGTGATAAGGCACCACGCCCACCATAGCCCCAGGGTTGCGCCCAAGGGTACACCGATAGGACGCGAGAGGCAGGTTGCCAGGGCAAAAGGCAACAACAGGAAATAGCGCTGGCGAAGCAACAGATACAGGGTTGTAGCCAGGAACAAGAGGTTAAAAGACTCGGCGTAAGGTACCTGCAAGATAGCAGAGACGGGTGCAAAGCCAACCAAAGCGACCGCCCACAGGGCAAGAGTATGGGCTGACTCGTGAGTTTGTGCCCCGTGCTGTCTTTGTATTCTACGGGTGTAGCCGGTGCGCCGTAGAGCTTCACCGAAGAGAAGGTAGATAGCCCAGGATGCTGCGAAGCCAGAAAACAAAGCAAGAGCGATAGCTACACTCATATACGGTGTACCCAGCCCAGCTGCTAGAGCACCTGCCACTAGTGGAAACAGCGGCATGAACGCCCAGGTGTTTTGTTCTACCGTTTCGTTAGCATCGCGGGGCAAAGTCGTAGGGTAGCCTTCGTGGGCGATTTGCTCATACCAGCCGGCGTCCCACAGCCCTAAAAACCGGCTGTAGCTCAAGGGACCTTCACCCCAGGGGCTCACCATTTGTTGGGCGGCAACCGTTGAAAAGACCAGCCAGCCCCACACCCGTGACACGCCGTAGACTGCCAGCACCTGCGTCCAGACCGGCAGACCGCTCACGAGAAATACGATGCGCAGCCAAACTGCCATGAGATGTTCGCTCGCTGTGCGTGGACGCTGGGTTACCTGGTCTGAACCGGTGACAGCTTGCATCTTTTTAGTCACGGTTGCTCACAGCACGGTGCGGTGTTTCTGCTGTCTCGAATGCTGAATACGGGTGCTGGCTAACGCGCTCTCTCAAAGCAGCGTTTTGCTCCAGCAGAAGCTGCACGAACTGATCAACTTCGTCTTTGTTATACCCAGCAACAGAGGTCGCGAACTTCACCCGTTTCAGCTCTTCAGAAGAAGGGTTATCTGAGAGTACGTGGGCGGGGTCTACTCCCGAGGTGAGAGCAACTCCATCAGTGGATACGTATTCAAAGAAACGTTGCCCCGGAAACACCCTGTCTTTACCTAACAACACCGCTGCCAGCGCTATACCCACTGCTGCCGCAGCTGTCAGTGTTACCAAGATGTATGCCATGTGGTACCCTTCTCCATATGCTAGGGTGATATGAAACACGTATAAATTCTGTGTAAATTTTTGCTTTTACCGCGTAACACGCCGGTTACCTAATGCCAGTACTGTAAGCCCATGTTCTCGGACATCAGCAGCTCTCTACATGCTACACGAGGGCGCCCATCCACCGTTCCAAGGAGGAACTCAATGAGCAGTCAATCGCTCGTTCAGGTTCGCAATATCAACAAACACTACGGCGACCTGCACGTTCTCAAAAACATCAACCTCGAAGTCGGCAAGGGCGAAGTTATCATTCTCCTCGGCCCCTCCGGCTCCGGAAAATCTACCCTCTGCCGCACCATCAACCGCCTTGAGCCCATCGACAACGGCGACATCCTCATCGACGGCAAAGTACTGCCATCAG
Organism: Rothia sp. ZJ1223; assembly: GCF_016900985.1. Classification (NCBI taxonomy): domain Bacteria; kingdom Bacillati; phylum Actinomycetota; class Actinomycetes; order Micrococcales; family Micrococcaceae; genus Rothia; species Rothia sp. ZJ1223. Next base: position 281,044 of record NZ_JAFEUT010000002.1, read on the forward strand.
AAGGTAAAGAACTCGCCAACCTCCGCGCAGAAGTCGGCATGGTCTTTCAGTCCTTCAACCTCTTCGCCCACAAATCCATTCTCGATAACGTCACCCTCGGCCCCCGCAAAGTACGCGGTCTATCCAAAGCAGAAGCAGAAGCAGAAGCAATGGAACTGCTCAAAAAAGTAGGCGTTGAGTCTCAAGCAAACAAGATGCCCGCCCAGCTCTCCGGCGGTCAGCAGCAGCGCGTCGCCATCGCCCGCGCACTCGCCATGAAACCCAAAGTCATGCTCTTTGACGAACCCACCAGCGCACTCGACCCCGAAATGGTCAATGAAGTGCTTGACACCATGGTGGCGCTCGCCCGCGAAGGTATGACCATGATCGTTGTTACCCACGAAATGGGTTTCGCTCGCAAAGCAGCTGACCGCATCGTCTTCCTAGCGGAGGGCCAGATTGTTGAAGAAGCAACACCCGATGAATTCTTCTCTAACCCCAAGTCAGAGCGCGCACGAGATTTCCTCGGCAAGATTCTCAACCACTAGGCACCGCGCCTTTCTTTGAAAGAAGAACCTTCATGGCATACTCATTCCTCACGAAAAAAGCGGCAGCAGGCACCGCACTTGCTGCCACGGCTGCGCTAGTGTTCACCGGTTGCGGTTCCTCCACCGGTGAAGACACTCTGCGCATCGGTATCAAGTACGACCAGCCCGGTCTGGGTTACCAAGACGGACGCGAATACACCGGTTTTGATACCGAAGTCGCCCGCTACGTCGCCAACGAGCTGGGGTACGCAGAAGATCAGATTGAGTGGGTGGAATCCCCCTCTTCAAACCGTGAAAACATGCTTTCCAACGGTCAGGTTGACATGATTTTTGCGACCTACTCCATCTCTGAAACCCGCCTGAAAACAGTGGATTTTGCAGGTCCTTACTTTGTGGCGGGTCAGGACCTTCTCGTGCAAGAGGGCAATACTGACGTCACAGGCCCTGAATCCTTGGGCGGTAAGGATCTGTGCTCAGTGACCGGTTCAACCTCAGCGAAGAAGATTCAAGATAAATACACCTCAACGGTGCAGCTGGTTCAGCAGAACTCCTACTCCGACTGCGTAGTGGCGCTCAACGCAGGCATGGTGGACGCGGTAACCACCGATGACATCATTCTGGCAGGTCTTGCCTCCACCAAAGCCAACAAGGGTGAGCTCAAGGTTGTGGGCAATACGTTCACGACCGAACGCTACGGTGTTGGTCTGCCCAAGGGCTCCGATAAGTGCCCTGCCATTAACGCTGCCATCAACAAGATGGTTGAAACCGGCGTCTGGGAAGAAGCTCTCGCCAAGAGCGTTGGCGATTCAGGCTTCAAATACAACACCGAACTCAATCCGCCCAAGCTCACTGATGCTTGCGCCACCGTTGAGAAAAAATAGTAGTTGAAAAAATGGCACCCACTTTTTACTTATTAGATGGAGACTTTCATGTCGTTCTCTGAACAGCTCTCCACGCTCTTTGAAACCTACAATGTTTTGGGAGCGTTTTGGACGAACGTTCAGCTGACCTTCTGGGCAGCTATCGGCGCTTTCGTCCTCGGCTTAGTTCTAGCGCTTATGCGTATTTCCCCCGTTCCCTCCCTCCGTTTGGCAGGCACAGCTTACGTACACCTCGTACGTAACACTCCCCTCACTATTTTGATGACCCTGGCAATCTTGGGTGTCTGGACCCAGTTTCAGCTCTCACTTTCATCAAATTTTGAAACCAACTTTTTTCTCTACGCGGTGATTGTTCTGGCGATTTATCACGCAGCTTTTGTGTGTGAGGCAATCCGCTCGGGTGTGAACACCGTTCCCGTGGGGCAGGCTGAGGCAGCGCGCGCCATCGGTTTGGACTTCATGGCGACAGCCCGCCACGTGATTTTCCCCCAAGCGCTACGCGGGTCTATTACCCCGCTTGGCAACACCCTGATTGCTCTTGCCAAGAACACGACGGTTGCCACCGTAGCGTCCGTGGCTGAAGCCTCAGGCATGATGAAATCGATGATTGAGTTCAACTCTGATTTGATTTTCATGATCTTCTTTGTTTTCGCAATGGGCTTTGTGGTCATTGTTGTTCCCATCGGCGTCCTGACCACCTGGGCGTCCCGTAAGCTGGCGGTGAAGCGATGAAACGTCACGTAACTACGTCCGTACTCTTTGATATTCCCGGGCCCAAGGCTCGCGCCCGCACCCGCATTTTCAATATTGTTTCGCTGGTGCTGATTGCAGCCTTGCTGCTTTACATCGGTGTAGTCATGCACCGCCAGGGCCAGTTAGAAGCAGAAAAGTGGACATCACTTTTCTCAGGTAATCTGTGGGCTAACTACCTACTGCCCGGTCTGTTCAACACCCTTAAAGCTGCCCTGATTGCTGTAATTACTTCGGTAGCTTTTGGCATTTTCTTTGGTATGGCACGTCTTTCACCGTTAGCTCCGGTGCGCTGGTTTGGCACCGTGGTGGTGGAGTTCTTCCGCGCAGTACCCGTGCTGATTATGATGATTTTCTTCTGGCTGTTCTTGGGTCAGTTCTCGATTTTCTCGCCCTCACAGTTGCCCTTCATCGCCGTGGTTTTGGGTTTGACTCTCTATAACGGTTCTGTGATTGCTGAGCTGCTGCGCTCTGGTGTTCACCAGCTGCCCAAGGGTCAGGGCGAGGCGGGTCTAGCAATTGGTCTAACCCCTTGGAAGGTACTGACCTCTGTTCTGGTACCCCAGGCGATGACGGCTATGATGCCATCACTGCTCTCACAGTTTGTAGTCATTCTGAAAGATACCGCGCTGGGCTATATCATCTCTTACCCCGAGCTGCTGGCTTCGGCACGCCGCTTCGGTTCGGGTGAGGGCAACATCTTGCAGATGCTGTTGCTAGCTGCGCTAATCTTCATCGTTATCAACTTTGCGCTCACTCTCTTAGCTGAGTACCTTTCGAAGTTCATGAGCTCACGTTCAGATGTTGCTATTAAGCACGCTGACGGTGTTCCCGGTGAAGTCGACGACGCGCGTCCCAAGACCGAAATGATGTTCAAGATCCCCAAGGCGTAAGCCTTGCAGCCTTCACTTAGTTAAACGAGCACCCGCGACCCTGCCCTTTTCTTGGGGTCAGGACGCGGGTGCTTTTGAATGTCTTCAAACACCGTCTGAGCCGTCGGTAGAGTCTCTGAGGCAGAGAAAAAGAATCGGCAGAATTATAGAAAAACAATCGATTCACTTGCGGAAAATGGACTGGTTCAGAGGTGGAAATTCGGCAGGTAGCCCCCCCCTACACACTCAATAATTCTCTAGGCGATCAGCCACCGCTTCAGCGCCCGGTAGCACTTGTCAATAGCCGAGGCACTCACATGTTCGTTGTCTGTGTGGGCTAGGAGGGCGTCGCCGGGACCAAAGTTCACGGCGGGTATGCCGATTTCAGAAAATCGGGCTACGTCCGTCCACCCGTACTTGGGTTTGGGTTCTTGCCCTACCGATTCGATCAGAGAGCGCGAGAGTTCAGCGTCAAGACCGGGGCGGGCGGCCGATGACTGGTCGACGAAGTCTAGCTCGTAGCCTTCAAAAACTTCTTCAACGTGGGCGATTGCCTCGTCAAGGGTTTTATTGGGGGCAAAGCGGTAGTTGATGTGTACCGAGGCAGCGTCGGGGATGACGTTACCGGCAACTCCGCCCCTGATTTGTACGGCGTTGAGGCCCTCACGGTAGGCAAGTCCCTCCACCTCGTAGGTCTGCGGTTTGTAGGTTGCCAGTCGGGTGAGCACATCGCCCATCTTGTGAATGGCGTTCTCCCCTACCCAGGCGCGTCCTGAATGGGCGGCTTTGCCCGCGCAGTGAACCCAGAAGCGCATAGTGCCGTTGCAACCGCCCTCGATGGTGCCGTCGGTGGGTTCCAGCAGCACGGCAAAGTCAGCGTCGGTCAGTAAGTCACGGTGTTCGCGCATCAGGCGAGCAAGACCAGAAAGTTCTGATGCGACTTCTTCGTGGTCATAGAAAACATAAGTGATGTCGTACGCTGCATCGGTCAGGGTAGCAGCTAGTGCCAACTGCACCGCTACTCCGCCCTTCATGTCGGTGGCACCGCGTCCGTAAAGTATCTGTTCGCCGTCCTCTTCAATCCAGCGTGAAGGTACTGTTCCGAGCGAACCCTCAACCTGAGGCAGGGGTACGGTATCAAGGTGCCCCGCCAAAACGACCCGCTGGGATTTACCCCAGTTGGTGCGAGCAATAATGGAATCCCCATTGCGAACTACGCTCAGGTGGCTCAGGGCAGTCAGCTGCTGTTCAACGGCATCGGCAAGACACTTCTCTTCACCCGATACCGAAAAAATATCAAGAAGATCCTGGGTCAGCTGGGCTACGTCCTGCCCAATATCGAGGGTTTTCGGACCATAAGATTCAAAGTCGCTAGGTGCAAGTGTCTTTGTCATGTGTCCACCATACAGCCAGTTCTTGAGCTACGCCCTTTTTGTTTCGTAGTCTTGAGAGTATGACTAATTCACGCACAGCTTCAGGCTTTGGTCTGGCAACCATCGTCCATTCAGGTAACAATGCAGGTACCGCTCTCGATACCTGGTTCCCTGCTCCTGCCCTTTCAGCCTCAGCAGATGCAAGCGTCCAGCAGCAGCTGACCGAGCTAGTGGGTGAGGACGCTGCTCGCAACGTTCGTACCGAGGTCGTAGAGGTGAGCATCAACCTTGATGAGGCGCCCGCCGATGCTTCGGATGCTTACCTGCGTCTGCACTTGCTCTCGCACCGCCTGGTGGAGCCGAACTCTATTAATCTTGATGGTCTGTTCGGTCAGCTCGCCAATGTTGCCTGGACCAATTTTGGTCCGGTTCTCGCTTCAGAGTTCAACGCTCTTGCCATCGGTTTGCGTAAGCGCGGTCATCTGAGCGTCAGTCATGTTGATAAGTTCCCCCGCATGATTGACTATGTGGTACCCGCTGGTGTTCGTATTGGTGATGCCGACCGTGTACGTCTGGGCGCTCATCTTGCATCAGGAACCACCGTCATGCACGAAGGTTTCGTGAACTTCAACGCGGGTACCCTGGGCACCTCAATGGTTGAAGGACGCATTTCCCAGGGCGTCATTGTCGGTGATGGTTCGGATATCGGTGGCGGTGCCTCCACCATGGGCACCCTATCAGGCGGCGGTACCGAGCGTGTGCGCGTGGGCGAACGCTCACTCATCGGTGCTGAAGCTGGCATCGGTATCGCCCTCGGTGATGACTGCGTAGTTGAGGCTGGTCTTTACATCACTGCTGGCTCACGCGTGAACGTTTTTGTTGAGAAGGGTGCAGAACCCAAGGTGTTCAAGGCTGTTGAACTCTCAGGCGTTTCACACCTACTCTTCCGTCGTAACTCACTCACCGGTGCTATTGAGGTGCTGCCTCGCGTCGGAAAAACTGTTGAGCTCAACGACGCTTTGCACGCTAACTAAAGATTCTCTTTTCTATGCGGGGTGTTTTCTGGCTGTTATCAGAGGACGCCCCGTTTTAGACTTAAAGCAGTAGTTGATTGACAGAAGGAGAAACTATGAAGATTTTGGTGACCGGCGGTGCCGGCTACATCGGTTCGCATACCGTATTGGAGCTTCTTGAGGCAGGCCACGATGTAACCGTGATGGACAATCTGGCGAACTCATCGGAGGAATCGCTGGCGCGTGTTGCTGAGCTAACTGGCAAGAAGGCAGCTTTCCACCAGGTTGATTTGCTTGATCTGCAGGGTATGAAGGATCTTTTCAACGAGGTGAAGCCCGATGCTGTGATTCACTTCGCTGGTCTCAAGGCTGTGGGTGAATCGGCTGAGAAGCCCCTGTGGTACTACCAGACCAACGTAGCCGGTACCCTCAACCTGCTGTACGCGATGGAAGAATCAGGCTGCAAGTCTATTGTTTTCTCATCATCGGCTACGGTTTACGGTGCTCCTGAAGAGATGCCCCTGGTTGAAAAGGTTAATATGGACGCGCAGTCCTGCTACGGTCGTACCAAGGAACATATTGAGGACATGCTGGTTGACCTGGCTGCCTCAGATAATTCTTGGAACATTGCCCTGCTGCGCTATTTCAACCCGGTTGGCGCTCACGAGTCTGGTCGCATTGGTGAAGACCCCGCCGGTATTCCCAATAACCTGGTGCCCTTCATTGCTCAGGTTGCGGTGGGACGCCGCGAGTACCTGAACGTCTTTGGCAACGACTACCCCACGGTTGATGGCACCGGTGTGCGCGACTACATTCACGTGGTTGATTTGGCGGATGGCCACCTCAAGGCACTGGATTACATCGCCGAGCACGGTGGCTTGCACACCTGGAACTTAGGCACCGGCAACGGCTATTCGGTTCTTGAAGTTCTACATGCCTTTGAAGAGGCAGCAGGTAAGGAACTGCCCTACAAGATTGTAGACCGCCGACCCGGCGACGTCGCTGTCTCCTACGCTGATCCTTCCTCCGCCCTTGCCGATCTGGGGTGGAGCGCTACCCGCGACATCAAGACCATGGTGCGAGATCATTGGAACTGGCAGAAGAATAACCCCAACGGGTACGAAGCCTAGAACTCAACTTTAGCTCAAAAAGTGGGTGTCCATCTCTTTCCCAGAGGTAGCCACCCACTTTTTATATGCTGTCCCAGACAGAAGAAAGCTCGCCACTAGAAAGCTCAAGGACGCACCGTCCAGCCCCCCGGGTAGTACGTGGGCACACGGTAAGTTTCGTAGTAGGGGGGGGGGACATCAGCCTTCTAATAGTGGTACCGGCAGGAGGCGATGAGCAGACTATCCTCTGTGAGTGCGTAGATAAGTCTGTGCTCATCAGTAATACGCCGGGACCAAAAGCCCGACCAGTCATGTTTGAGCGCTTCAGGTTTTCCGATACCTTCATGCCCATTGCGGGCAATATTTTTGATGAGCAGGTTTATTCGTTTCAGCACTTTGCGATCCTGTACCTGCCACCACAGGTAGTCCTCCCAAGCTGCTTCATCCCAGACAATTTTCATGGGCTTACTCGTCGATGAGGTTGTGTTCACTACCCATGCCTGAGCGTAAACGCTCGATAGATGCAGATACTCGCGCAGCATTACGGGGTGAGCGTTTGAGGTAGGCTGTTTCTTTCAGCGAATCATATTCGCGTAGAGAAAGCATGACCACCGGTTCATGCCCAGCGCGGGTGATAACGATTTCTTCGCAGTCATCGACTACGCTCGTCATGACTTCTGCATAACGTGCTCGTGATTCTGAGTAGGTCATTGTTTTCATTTTTCCTCCTTGTACAATTTATTGTACATATTTAACAGGAAGGAAAATAGGCATACACAGATTCATTGGCAGCATCGCCGTTCAAAAGGCACCGTTAGATACCACTAGGTAGACGAGGACGCACCGCCCCCACTCCCCTGCGCAGGGCAGGTAAGTAGGGTGGCGCGTCCTTTAGCTGCTCAGAACTCTAGCGTGGTCTATGCACCGGGGTAGTGGCGCAGACCCTCACCAATGTATACCTGGCGGGGGCGACCAATCTTGGTCTCGGGATCCTGAATCATTTCACGCCACTGAGCAATCCAACCGGGCATACGACCCAGCGCGAAGAGCACGGTGAACATCTTTTCGGGGAAGCCCATAGCGGTGTAGATCAGACCGGTGTAGAAGTCTACGTTCGGGTAGAGCTTACGCTCAATGAAGTAGTCATCAGCCAGTGCCTTCTCTTCCAGACGCTGAGCAATCTCAAGCAACTCGTTGTCGCCGCCCATCTTGCCCAGAACCTCGTCTGCGGTCTTCTTAATGATGCGAGCGCGAGGATCGTAGTTCTTGTAGACGCGGTGACCGAAGCCCATGAGGCGTACGCCGTCTTCTTTGTTCTTGACCTTCTCCATGAAGTCTTCGGGTGCGATGCCTTCGTCGCGAATCTTGCGCAGCATATTGAGTACTGCCTCGTTGGCGCCGCCGTGCAGCGGACCGTAGAGGGCGTTGATGCCGCCTGAGACGGAGGTGAACATGTTGGCGTGGGCTGAACCTACCAGGCGCACGGTTGATGCTGAGCAGTTCTGCTCGTGGTCTGCGTGCAATAGCAGGAGGGTATCGAGTGCCTTTGCCATGGTGGGGTCTACTTCGTAGTCCTCGGTGGGGAAGCCGAAGCACATGCGCAAGAAGTTCTCTGAGTAGTTCAGATCGTTCTTGGGGTAGAGCAGGGGCTCGCCCTTGTCCTTGCGGAAGGCGTATGCTGCCAGGGTAGGCACCTTTGAGAGCAGACGGAAGGTTGAGACCTCAACCTGGTGATCGTCGAAGGGGTCCAGTGAGTCGTTGTAGAAGGTTGACATGGCTGAGACTGATGCAGCGAGTACCGCCATGGGGTGAGCACCGCGGGGGAAGCCCGAGAAGAAGGTCTTGAAATCTTCGTGTACCATGGTGTGGCGACGAATCATGGTGTCAAACTTCTCTAGCTGATCTGCTGTAGGTAGTTCACCGTAAATCAAAAGATAGGCAACTTCAACAAAGCTAGACTTCGCGGCGAGTTCTTCGATAGGGTAGCCGCGGTAGCGCAGAATGCCCTCATCACCATCAATATAGGTGATCGCTGATTTAGCGTTGGCGGTGTTCATGAAGCCGGGGTCGTAGGCTACGTGCCCGGTTTCTTTCAGCAGGCCAGCGGTTTCGAAAGCGTCGTTGCCTTCAACAGCCTTGATGCCTGGTAGAGTCAGCTTCTTTTCTTCGAAGTTGAGGGTTGCTGAGTGGTGATCGGTCATTTTTCCTCCAGATGACGGTGAGAGTAAGAACTGCACGGTATTCAGCGTTGAAGCGTGTGCAGAGTTTTTTCACCTCACAAAAGTTCTGTTGCTAGACTACCCTGATTTCATGCACCAGGTCACATTTGACAAGTCATAGCGTGTAATTTTTCTACTTTTAGGTGGTTTGGGACGTCAGACGGGCTACCGCCCGGTCGATATCAGCGTCAGTGCCGGTAAGGGCAATACGCACGTAGCCCTCCCCTGCGTCCCCGTAGAAAACACCAGGGCCGATGATGATTCCCAGACGAGCAAAGCGCTCGATAGTACCCCAGGTATCTTCATCAGATTTTGCCCACAGGTACAGACCGGCTTCTGAGTGCTCAACGGTCAGACCGAATGCTTCCACTGCCGGGAACAAGCGTTCACGACGGGCACGGTAGATATCTTTCTGCGCGTTCACGTGCGCGTCATCTGCCAGAGCCACTGCCATCGCCACCTGCACCGGGGCGGGAACAATCATGCCCGCATGCTTGCGCGAGTTCAAGAGATTGCCAATAATCTCGGGGTCACCGGCACAGAAAGCGGCGCGGTAGCCTGCAAGGTTGGACTGTTTTGACAGGGAATAGACGCTGAGCACCAGTTCTTGATTCTCGCCGCTCACGCGCGGGTCAAGAACTGAGGGGACGCGGGTGCCCCCACGTTGCTCGTCCCACTGCCCCCAGCCCAGCTCCGCGTAACACTCATCGGAGGCAACCACTGCACCCACAGCACGCGCGTCCGTCACCAGTGCGGCCAGCTCATTAACATCGCGCACAATACCGGTGGGGTTAGCCGGTGAATTGACCCAGACTAAACGTACCCGTGCGCGAGTTTCATCATCAAGTTCTGCCAGCGAATCAGCGGCGATAGGGGTCGCACCGGCAAGCTGCGCGCCAATGTCATAGGTGGGGTAGGCAACAGTTGGGCGCACCACGATATCGCCCTCACCCAACCCCAAAAGGAAGGGCAACCATGCCACTAATTCTTTCGACCCAACGGTCGGTAGCACCTGGTCAAGGCTCAGTCCCGGCACATCGCGGCGGCGGGCAAACCAATCAACAATAGCCTGGCGCACCTCAACTGTGCCATGTGTGGTGGGGTAACCGTGCGCGTCCGTAGCGGCAGCCAACGCCTCACGAATGACATCAGGGGTGGGATCAACCGGTGTGCCAATCGACAGGTTCACCACACCATCGGGGTGCTCCTCCGCCAGCTTTTTATAGGGAGCCATGGTGTCCCACGGGTAATCGGGTAGTTCTAAACCAAAAGTTCGCATTGAAGGCACTTTCTTGTGATTTTCTCTTACTAGCTAAGTCTAATGAAAGATCATGAAAAGACGATGAGCCTTACATGAGTGATTACACATCGGAATATTTCGGGTACAAAAAACCCGCCTACGGCACATGCCTAGGCGGGTTTGAAACCAGCTCAACGCTGAAAAAAATATTAGTCCTGATTCTGCGGGGGCAAAGCAGCAATCATGGGGTGATCCTTCTCTATCTTGCCCAAACGCGCAGCTCCACCGGGTGAACCCAAATCATCGAAGAAGTCAACGTTGGCGTTGTAGTAATCAGCCCATTCTTCGGGTACATCGTCTTCGTAGTAGATAGCTTCTACAGGGCACACGGGCTCGCAGGCACCGCAGTCAACACATTCATCGGGGTGAATATACAAGGAACGTTCACCCTCGTAGATGCAGTCAACAGGGCACTCATCAACGCATGCCCTATCTTTCACATCAACACAGGGTTGGGCAATAATGTAAGTCATGCCGCGGCCTTTCTTCTTCAACAACGGGTGAACCTCGGATGCGTCGGTAATTGCTGACGGAGGTACCGCTGGTATGCAGATATTTTCTTTTACAGTCTAAACCGCTCAACCAGTTTGCACAGATTTTAGTGGCAGACAATACATCATGTTCTTGATACAGAAACTTTTAGCGCCGGGCAGACTCGCTTGTGGAACGCGCGCCTACAAAACCGGCAACAAGAATTCCGGCTGCCACAGACACTAAAGAGCCCATACTCCACAGCGTGCCGGCAACCCCCGGTGCGTACTCAGTATTCATAAATACCAGCATCGATCCCTCGGATGCGCGTCCGAACGCCATATACATAAGGGCGAGAAAGAGGGTGAAACCCATCACCCCACCCGTCCAGGCTCTGCGGGTATGTGAGACCAACCAAATGGTAGCAGCAAACGTCAGAATCAGGGCAAGCACAGCGCCCCAGGGCAGGTAAACGCTAGCAGAGAAATAGTAGATAAAACCGTGCCACATGGTACCTGCCAGGGCAACGATAAGACCTAGTGCAGTGGCAGTGATAGCGCTAGTGGTTGTACCCGGTGAAAGCTCATGAGGTCGCATCCGCTACCCCTTTCCCGCCAGCAGGCGGTATGTTTCGGTGGCAGAGATCTTCTGCGGCACCCGGTTGGAGAATTCAAAAATATCGTCAGAGATAATAATGACCTGCGTAGCGTGGGCACGCATCGCCTCACGCTTGCGGGAGTGATCTCCGCGAATAACAGCCTGAACACGGGCGTCTTGGGCATCGAAGTCTCCTTCTAACCCCCAGAGTAGGGCGGGAGCGTCCGCCCCCAAGAGCTCAAACGCACGCACCACGATTTCGTGGGTTCGTACGTGGTCGGGGTGCCCGTAGCCGCCACCGTTATCGTAGGTCACTACCACTTGCGGTTCGAGGGTACGAATATGCTGGGCTACTGCCTGCGCCTGCGCCTCAGCTGAGAGTTTAGTCAGGCAGTCATCGGCGGCGTCAGGGTTAGCGATGGCTCGCCCATCAGCGCCCCATGCCATACCCGAATCGCGGTAAAGCTCAGGAGCCCCCTCAACATGTGCGCTCCCCTGCCCCAAATACTCGTGATGCTTCACGCCCAGCACTTCAAGTGCCTCTGTTAGTTCTTGTTCGCGGACGCGCCCTAGCCCCACCCCGCGGTCAGTAGTGCCGGGATGCCACGTTTCAAGGTGTTTGAGGTCTTCGGGAATGACCTCGCCCATCTCACCGCGTGTAGCCGTCAGCAAACTCACCTGCGCGCCAGCAGCAGCTAGGTGTCCCATGGTCGCACCGGTAGAGGTGGATTCGTCATCGGGGTGGGCATGCACAAAAAGCACCCGTGCGTCCTCACTATTCAGCCCCTCGGGCAGTAAGGAGTACACGGCATCATCGCTCACCTGCGTGCCCTGCTCAGGGTAGTAGGGAACCTCAGTGTTCTCACCCAGCGGTGTTGTCTTCACGGGTCTCTTCTCTCAACAAAGGTTTTTGCTCTTCCGCCATTTTATAGGCTCTGCCCGCGCTCAGCAGTCAGCATCTTGTTTCAGAGCTGTACGCACTCAACGGTTAACGAAAAGTGGGAACCCTCATTGCTGAAAGTTCCCACTAAGCGTTTAGACCTTAGGCGCGTGCGCGGCGACGGTACTCGCGGACGCGCTCGTTGGCGTCCAGGGTTACCTTGCGAATGCGGATTGCCTCGGGAGTAACCTCAACGCATTCGTCTTCACGAGCGAATTCAAGTGACTCTTCAAGGGTCAGTTTGCGCGGCGGGGTCAGGTTCTCGAAGTTGTCGGCAGATGCCGAACGCATGTTGGTCAGCTTCTTTTCCTTGGTGATGTTTACTTCCATGTCATCTGCACGGGAGTTCTCGCCAACGATCATGCCTTCATAAACCTCGGTGGTGGGTTCTACGAAGAATGAGCCACGCTCCTGCAGGTTAATCATCGCGTAGGGGGTAACAACACCGGGGCGGTCAGCAACCATTGAGCCGTTGGTGCGGTACTCGATGTCTCCGAACCAGGGCTCGTAACCGGTTGCGTAGGAGCTGGAGATACCCGCGCCACGGGTTTCAGTGAGGAACTGGGTGCGGAAGCCAATCAGACCACGTGCCGGAACAGCAAATTCCATGCGAACCCAGCCGGTGCCGTTGTTCGCCATGTTCTCCATGCGACCCTTACGAGCTGCCATGAGCTGGGTAACTGCACCCAAGTACTCTTCGGGAACATCAATAATCATGTGTTCCATAGGCTCGTGAACCTTGCCGTCGATAGTCTTGGTGACAACCTGGGGCTTACCCACGGTCAGCTCAAAACCTTCGCGGCGCATCTGCTCAACAAGAATAGCCAGTGCCAGCTCGCCACGACCCTGAACTTCCCATGCATCAGGACGCTGGGTGGGCAGAACCTTAATGGAGACGTTACCAATCAGTTCTTTATCAAGGCGATCCTTGACCTGACGGGCGGTTACCTTAGCGCCCTTGACCTTACCTGCCAAGGGTGAGGTATTAATACCGATAGTCATGGAGATCGCGGGATCATCAACCTTGATGAGGGGCAGGGGTTTGGGGTTCTCAAGATCGGTGAGGGTTTCACCAATGGTGATGTCTTCAATGCCTGCAACCGCAACGATTTCACCGGGACCAGCTGATTCAGCGGGCACGCGGTCAAGCGCCTTGGTAGCAAGCAGTTCAGAGATACGAACGCTCTTGGTCTGACCGTCATGGCGTACCCACGCTACGGTTTGCCCCTTGCGCAGGGTGCCGTTGAAAATACGCAACAGCGCCAGGCGACCCAAGAAGGGTGAAGAATCAAGGTTGGTGACGTGCGCCTGCAAAACCTCATCGGGGTTGTAGGTGGGGGCAGGAACGCGCTCAATGATGGTCTTAAACAGAGGCTCAAGGTCATCGTTATCGGGCAGCGAACCGTCAGCGGGCTGGTTCAAGGACGCAGCGCCAGCCTTACCCGAGGCAAAGACAACGGGGACGTTCAACAGTGACTCTTCGTCAAGATCGGGTACCTCGTCAGCCAAGTCTGATGCCAGACCCAGCAGAAGGTCCATAGTTTCGCCGATCACTTCGTCGATACGTGCGTCGGGGCGATCAACCTTGTTCACCACAACAATCACGGGAAGTTTAGCGGCAAGTGCCTTACGCAGCACGAAGCGGGTCTGAGGCAGGGGGCCTTCAGAGGCATCCACGAGCAGTACAACACCGTCAACCATTGACAGACCGCGCTCTACCTCGCCACCGAAGTCAGCGTGGCCGGGGGTGTCAATAACGTTAATGGTGATCGGCTCGCCGTTAGTGCTGGGACCGTCGTAGAACACGGTGGTGTTCTTTGCCAAGATGGTGATGCCTTTTTCTTTTTCAAGGTCACCGGAATCCATGACGCGGTCTTCTACGTCTGCGTGGGATGAAAATGCGTGGGTCTGCTTGAGCATCGCGTCAACAATGGTGGTCTTACCGTGGTCAACGTGGGCAACAATAGCCACGTTGCGTAGATCGCTACGTGATGCGGTATTTTCAGACATGCGTTAGGGTCTCGCTTTATTCTAGGAAATATAAGATGCTTGCGGCATGCCAAAGATTTTGGGCACGTAGAACCGCAGGCTTTAGGTATATCATACCCACTGGGCTGGGATTTCTAGCTATCAGGTACACCACAAATACCGCAGGTGTGGTGAGCTACACCTTTTAAAACAACACCGGCTGAGGGTGAACCTAATGCTTATGACAGCAGTAGGCTCGCCCTCAGCCGGTGTATTTTTAGGAAGTAAAAAGCTTAGTTTTTCTTCCAGGGGGCGCGGAACTTCGAATCCTTCTGAGTCTTCGCAGCCTGGTCAGCTGCGATTTCATCAGCAGTCAGCAAGCGTTGCGCCTGAGTGTCAGTCATCTGCTCGATAGCAACGTTGTGCAAATCAACCTGGTTGACGACCTTATCCAAGCGGGCATCAACATCAGCCACGGCGTCTGCCACGGCAGCATCGACAGCCGCTTCAACACGCGCGTCCACAACCTTTGACACACTGGTCTTCACTTCTGAAGCCACCATCTCATCGATGTTATCGGCAACGCGGTCTGAGATCGCACGTTCAATTTCACGGCGGGTCTGGCGGCGCTGGGCACGAACAATGAGATTGTGTTCGTGACGCAGGGTTTTAGCCAAGGACGCGCACATCAGCAGAATCACGGCTGAGAAAGGCAGCGCGGTGAGAATCGCGACAGTCTGAATCGTAGTCAGTGAGTCAGTACCACCTGCAACAAGCAAACCAACAGCGGCAAGACCAGCAACCATAGTCCAGAACACGCGAATCCAGGTCTTGGGTTCGGGTGAGCCGTGGGTTGAAATCATACCCAGAACCAGGGCACCGGAGTCAGCTGAGGTCACGAAGAAAATGATAATCAGCAGTACAGCACCGATGATCAGGGCGCTACTTGCGGGCATGCCCTCCAGCATACGGAAGAGGATGTTTTCTGCAACAGCTGAGCCGTCCTCTTCCAGCAGACCGCCGCCCTGAAAGAGCTGGCGATACAGAGCTGAACCGCCCATGACGGTGAACCAGAAGAATGAGATCAGTGAGGGTGCCAGCAGAACGCCCAGCACGAATTCACGCACGGTGCGTCCCTTAGAGACGCGGGCGATGAACATACCAACGAAGGGCGACCATGAAATCCACCAGCCCCAGTAGAAGGTGGTCCATGCAGCCTGGAACTGCTGACCCTCATCGCCGTAGAGTGCCAGAGTGTTGAAGGTCAGCGAGATGAAGTTCTGCAAGTACGCACCGATAGCAGCAACAAACTCGCGGAAGATGAAGAGGGTGGGACCAACCAGCAAAACAAAGATGCAGACAACCGCTGCCAGTATCAGGTTGCCGTTAGAGAGGATCTTCATGCCTTTTTCAAGACCGGTCACCACTGAAATGAGAGTAACGACGGTTAGCACAGCAATAATCGCAACGTAGCCCAGCTGGGTGTTGGCATCGATGTTCATGTAGCCCAGACCAGCTGCAATCTGCATCACGCCTAGACCCATGGAGGTTGCAACACCAAAGAGAGTACCTACCAGAGCGATGACGTCGATTACATCGCCCCAGCCGCCTTCAATGCGCTTGCCGAAAATAGGCTTGAGCGCGTAGCGGATAGAAAGGGGCAACCCCTGACGGTGGGTAGCGTATGCCAGTGCAAGACCAACAATCACATAGATTGCCCAGGGGTGCAGACCCCAGTGCAAGAAGGACTGGCTCATTGCTGCCTGAGCTACCTGAGCTTCATTACCGCCAACGCCAGGACGCGGGCTGACGTAGTGCATGAGGGGCTCTGAAGCACCGTAGAACACCAGACCAATACCCATACCTGCTGCGAACAGGAAGGAAAGCCAGGTCAGAAAGCTAAAATCAGGTTCATCGTCGTCACTACCGATTTTCACGTCGCCCAAGCGGGAGAAACCAACGTAGAGAGCGAAAACCACAAAGAATGCCACAAGGGCTACGTAGTACCAACCGAAGTAACCGATTACGGTGCTCTGGAGATCCGAGAAGATCTCTTGAGCGGTGTCGGGCATTGCCAGTACCCAGCCGATGAATGCGACCATGATGATGGTTGCGGGCCAGAAGACTCGCTTAGCGAGAACGCCAGATTCGACTTTCTCCATCATTTCGCGGGTCAAACCGTTGGGGGCTAGATCCCCAGGCGGCGTTTTGACTGTACGCGTCATTTATATCTCCTTGTATATTTCGTATGTGTCTTTTCGTCTTAGCCTCGCGAGCACCGAAAGCAGGTTTATCCGGCCATCGACGCGGGACCACACCGCAGCTTCACAACGGGGGCACACGAAAAATCCCTTTGAATTTATTTCAATTTTCAAAGGGAACAGTACCTCTACCTTATCTAACCGTCGCTCTCATTTCTACAGTGGTACACCGGTTAGCAATACATGATTCATCACGGTAAGCCCCTTGATAAGGCAATAGTTAGGCAGTGGCATGAGAAAAAGAGTGGTCTATTTCGCTCCGTTTCCCCACCCTATACGTGACGGTAGTCTCCACATTTTTGTGAGCTTATGGGTTTGTGAGGGAAAATTCTTAGGTTTTGCGCCTGTTTCTGCCCTTTGGGGTAGTTCTTTCATGAGGTGAGGGTTCAAAATGGAAGTATGGACTTTTCACAGCTAACAGATGCAACCACCACCTCAGAGTGGAAGGCACTTGCAGACCACCACGATTCACTGGCCCCCGACCTTCGCGAATGGTTCGCTAACGACCCGCAGCGCGCGTCCAAGAACACCCACCGCGCAGGCGACCTCTACGTTGATCTTTCAAAGAACCTCATCACCGATGAAACTGTTGAGCTGCTGGGCAAGCTCGCGGAAGCCGTCAACCTTACGGGCTACACCGAAGCGATGTTCACCGGTGAGCACATCAATATCACCGAAGACCGCGCTGTACTGCACACTGCGCTGCGTCGCCCCGAAGCCAAGACCCCCGAGCTCGTTGTTGATGGTCAGAACGTTGATAAAGACGTTCATACCGTGCTCAACAAAATCTATGCTTTTGCAGAGCGCGTACGCACCGGCGAGTGGGTAGGCATCACCGGCAAAAAGATTGAAACCATCGTCAACATCGGTATCGGCGGCTCAGACTTGGGGCCCGTCATGGTCTACGAGGCGCTCAAGCCCTACAAGCAGGAGGGTCTAAGCGCCCGCTTCATTTCAAATATCGATCCCACCGATGTTGCTGAAACCGTCGCTGATCTTGACCCCGAGACCACCCTCTTCATTGTTGCTTCCAAGACTTTCGGTACCTTGGAGACCCTCACCAACGCGCGCGTTGCCCGCGAATGGTTGCTGGACGCGCTGCGTGATGCTGACGCTTTGGAGGGTAAGGAAGAGACTGAAGCCGTTGCCAAGCACTTCGTCGCTGTTTCTACTGCCCTTGATAAGGTTGCAGAATTCGGCATCGATCCCGAGAACGCTTTTGGCTTCTGGAACTGGGTGGGCGGCCGCTACTCCGTTGATTCAGCAATCGGCACCTCACTGGTTATCGTTTTCGGTCAGCAGGTCTTTGAAGATTTCCTCGCAGGTTTCCACGCCATTGATGAGCATTTTCGCACCACTGAGTTCTCCCAGAATGTTCCTGCCCTCATGGGTATGCTGAACATTTGGAATGTCAACTTCCTGGGTGCTCACACCCACGCCGTACTGCCCTACGACCAGTATCTACACCGCTTCCCTGCCTACCTGCAGCAGCTCACGATGGAGTCCAACGGTAAGGGCGTTCGTATGGACGGCAGCCCCGTCACCTGCGAGACAGGTGAAGTGTTCTGGGGCGAACCCGGTACCAACGGTCAGCATGCCTTCTACCAGCTCATTCACCAGGGCACCCGCCTAATCCCTGCCGACTTCATCGCTTTCGCGAACCCCGTACACCCGGCGAAGGACGGCGAGCAGGACGTTCACGAACTCTTCCTGGCAAACTTCTTCGCGCAGACTCAGGCACTGGCATTCGGCAAGACCGCCGACGAAGTACGCGCAGAAGGCACCGCCGAGCAGATTGTGCCCGCTCGCGTCTTCACTGGCAACCGCCCCACCACCTCTATCATGGCGTCAAAGTTGACCCCGTCCGTCTTGGGTCAGCTGATTGCCCTCTACGAGCACATCACCTTCGTTCAGGGGGTTGTCTGGGGTATCGATTCCTTCGACCAGTGGGGTGTTGAGCTGGGTAAGAAGCTCGCCCTTGAAATTGCACCGGCTGTAGCAGGTGACCGCGAGGTGCTGGCACAGCAGGATTCATCAACCCAGGGTCTGGTAGATTTCTACCTAGAAAACCGTAGCTAGTCTCTAGCAAAAGGTTAACTAAAGGTGGTTGTCGCTCACAGGGCGGCAGCCACCTTTTTCGTGCCCCGCAAAGACCTCTGTAAAATAGTGAGGGACAAATTTTCCCTAGCTTGGAGGAAGGATCAATGACCTCGCAGAGCCCCTACGAACCCCGTATTCCACAAGAACCAGCTGAAACTGCCAGCGGGTCAGCCGAATCGTCAAACCCGTCATCTTCTACCGGCAGCCACAGCGCTGGTAGCTACGATCCAAGCGGCAACCGTACTGAATCAGTACAGAATTCGTACGTTGCCCCGGGCGCAGACAGCCAGCCATCGCCCTACAGTGGTCAGTACCCCTACGGACAGGGCGCTTACAATAGCGGCTACAGTACACCGGGTTACGGTGTTGCCGGGTACGGCAATGCTGGTTATGTTTCTAAGCCTCGCCCCCATGTGGGCTTCGGGCAGGCACACAAAAACTGGTTTAAGTACATGTTCCATTTTTCGGGCCGTGCCAGCCGCTCAGAGTATTGGTGGGTTCAGTTAAGCATGGGTCTTGTGCTGATGCTACTGCTCATCGGTTCTGTGGCAACTTTCGTTGCCGGGATACCTACCTCAGATTCATCCGGTGAGCTGACCGACGCCGGCGTTGTTGCTATGCTGACAGGTTTTGGTTTCTACACAGCACTTCTCCTTGTTGCGCTGATTTTCTCTGTCATGATTCTGGGTCTGGGCTTCCGTCGCCTGCAAGATGCGGGTTTCCCAGGTTGGCTCTACCTGCTCAGCTTCGTGGGTCTTTCAATCGTACCTTTCGTGATGTCGATCTTCCCCTCAAAAGTTGAGGGTTATCAGTACGACAAGCCCAAGGACATTGACCGCCCCTAACCTTTAGGTTTGAAAATGCCCTGCGCTGGTAA
Organism: Rothia sp. ZJ1223; assembly: GCF_016900985.1. Taxonomy (NCBI): domain Bacteria; kingdom Bacillati; phylum Actinomycetota; class Actinomycetes; order Micrococcales; family Micrococcaceae; genus Rothia; species Rothia sp. ZJ1223. Next base: position 300,302 of record NZ_JAFEUT010000002.1, read on the forward strand.
CAGTGCAGGGCATTTTTGTGCTTTAACTGTTTTAAGAAGCTATCGGGTCTAACGTTAGTTCTACTGCGCGGCTGAGCGCGACCCCAACAGTTTCAAGAGGTAGCATCGGAACTGTTTTTCCCTCTACTCCCCCGGTATCTTGGTGGGCGGTGAGGGTTTGGGGTATTAAGCTGTTACCGATAGCCGGTATATGGATGAAACCGGCGGGAATACCCGTATCGGCTAGGGTGTGCATCAGGTGAAAAAAGACGTGGTTGCAGACGTAGGTACCTGCTGTGTTTGAGATTTCGAGGGGGTAAGTATTACCCAGCTCTGAAAAGATAGCGCGGTAGGGCAGGGTGCTGAAGTATGCCGCTGGAGCCCCACCAATGATGGGGGTATCTTGGCGCTGGTCTCCTGCATTGTCGGCGATGCGCGCGTCATCGCAGTTAATGGCGATGCGCTCAAGGCTGATTTTGTCTCGTCCCACGGCAACACCCGTGGCAATCACAGCATCAGGTTTGTGGGCTTTGATGAGCTGTCGTAACTCATTGGCTGAGGTATCGAAGGCGACCGGCAGCTCGGCAAGTACCAGGTTAAGGTGCGGACGCGTTTGTTCAAGGTGGGCACGAGCGTATTCTGCAACCTGCTGGGTGGGGTTCTCGGCGACACCTTCGAAGGCACCAAAGTAGGTGATGAGCGCGGTAGACATGAGAAACTTCCTCTGACTTTCTTTGCAGGGGTGGACTGTTTACTAGCTTAGCCCGAAGGTCCGCGGGCGGGTTAACACCGAAAAATATGGCTGAATGTGAAGCTGGTAATCTTTTGACTCTATTTCCATTCACAAGTGGCTGACTAGGATCTTTACGGGGGCTATAAAAGTTATCCACAGGTTGTCGGTACACGTTTTTTGGTAGCGCGGCTTGTTAGTATTCTGTGCATTGAACCACTACGCACCACAGCGTAAGAACCATTCACACCACAAAGAACCCCATGATTACCATCATGTCCCAACCGCCTGCTGTCTCTGTATCGGCACACGGTTAGCAATCCCCCGGTAACCGGGTTTGTCAGCCTTTCAGGACGCAGCGCGGTTTCCCTACCTGCCGCGGTCTGAGACAATGGTGAGGTGAGCAGACCTACCCATAACCCCGGAACCAGCCAACCCCTGTACCTTGAAGACACCCCGGAGGCACTTAGCGAGGGCGGTTTTCACGACGAGTTCGAAGCCGAGCAAGAAACCCGAAGCCCCGCTGTCGCTGTCCATAACGCGTCCTTCACCACCGCGCTTCATCGTTTCTACGCCCAATACTGGTTACGCACCGGCACTTCAAGCACCTCAGAACTCCTCTGGGCACTGGTGTGGTTAGTAGCAGTAACCGCCATTCTGTTCGGGGCTACCGGGTACACGCGAGCGCTGGTGGATGCAGGAACCGCTTCATCACTGACCCGCACCCTCTACATGCTGGTTTTTATGGTGGACTGCCTGTGGGTCATGGCGAATCTCGGACCGCTCGGCTCAGTCATTGCAAGGTACCGCAACTACAGAGCCGCCCGTTAGCTAAGATGCCACGGTGAAATACTCCAGAAGAGCATCAGGCGCTCGCTGACTTCCGTCGAATAATGGAAGCCAACGAGCGCCTGCTTTTATAAGATGCGCGGTAGAACTCTACAGGGAATCATTCGCCGCTACGTGCGGTGTATCCCAGGTTCTTGGGCGTTTCAAAGGCGCGGCCTAAAAGGTGGGTATCAAGCCATGCGCGCACGGTCTGGTACCAGAGTCGGGAGTTTTCGGGCTTGAGGATCCAGTGCCCCTCATCGGGGTAGTAGAGGTATTTGTGCCCGAGGTGGGAGCTGTGGCGGTTGAGCGCAGCCCATAGCGCCAGCCCCTCCCCGATGGGTACGCGGTAGTCCTTGTCGCCGTGAATCACGAGCACCGGTGCCTGCACGTTCTCGATGTGCTCGTGCGGTGAGTAGGAGTTGCGTTGACCGTTTTCAGGCTCGTACATCCATTCGTGCCACGTGCCGTTATCGGTAGTGAAGTACATGCTTTGCATGTTGAATAAGGACGCGTGGGTGACGTAGCACTTGAAGCGGGTGCCTGCGTGCCCTGCTACCCAATTGGTCATGTAGCCACCGTAGGAGCCTCCCATGAAGGCAGCGTTGTCACCGTCGATGTCGGTGCGGGCGCTGGCGACTTCAATGAGAGCCATGATGTCGGTGTAGGGGGTGTCGCCGATGGTGTCCCCGCCGCGATCGAGCATGGCGCGTCCGTAGCCGAGGGAAATTGCGGGGTCGGGTAGAAGCACGGCGTAACCTGCTTGGGTAAGTACCCAGGGGTTCCAGCGGTAGGTCCAAGAGTTCCACGAGCCCCAGGGGCCGCCGTGGGCGAAGGTCACCAGAGGTAGCTTATGTTCAGCTGTTTCGGGTAGTGCTAGCCAGGCGGTGACGGTGGTGCCGTCTTCGGCAACTGTCTTGATTTTTTCGAGCTTTCCGGCACCTCGCAGGGTTTTCACTGGGGTGGGCAGTAAAGTTTCTTCTGCGGTTTCGGGGTTGATAGTCACAGGTTCCGGCGAGTGCAGAATGGAGTCACGCAGGGCGATCAGTTGCCCGTTGCCAGCGCCCAGTGAGGAGTAGTGAGTGGTACCAGTTTCTATCAGCTGACGGGTTTCGCCATCAAGAGTCCCCACAAAAATTGCTCCCGCGCCCAGGTGATCGGTAGCGAAGGCAAAACGCTGATCGTCAAGCCATAGCGCGTCGCTGGGCCAACGATCAACATCAGCGCCCTGCCGTGTTAGGGCACCGGTAGCGAAGGTGTAACTGAAAAGTTGTAGGTCGAGGCTTTGACCCGGCAACCAGATTTCAGTGCGGTAGATGAAAGCACGCGAACCGTCGGGGCTAAATGCCCCAGCACTGTAGACTGCCCGGTCTTCGCCCTCGGCAATGAGCTGGGCGGGCGCGTCCTGCTCTAAATCAATGAGATAAACACTAGATCGCGGGTGAATACCGCGCACTTTTGTCTGTAGGGTGACCAGGGCACGGGTGCTATCCGGTGATACTTCATACCCTTCAAGGACGCCGGTGGGCAGGGAAAGGCGGCGGGGTTCAGAGCCTTCGTCCATGAGGTAGAGTGTCTTGGTGCCCAACCCTAAATCGTGATCCCAAAAACGCGTGGGAAAAGAATCGTAGAGTACCGCGCTGGCACCATTTTTCTCGCGGGCATCGAGAAGTTGCGCCTGATCCTGGAGTGAATCTGCAATATGCTGGGCAGTGAAGATAAGCCGTCTGCCCGCTGCGGTGTCGCGCACCTGAAGGTTGCTAATACCACCGGGGTAACTGAAAACCAGCTGCGGTTCGCCGCGCTTGCCCAACTTCCAGATGCCTTTCAGGCTCTTCGATTCGGCTTCATCAATATCTTTGTCAAGGGTGAGGTAGAGGTCGCCGTTCTCGGCAAGCGCCAGCAGCTTCGCGTTGCTCTCAATGGTGGTGAGCGCTACAGGTTTGGTGAGTTCGGTACCCGCCTGCGCGATAGCAAAAATCTGGGTGCGGTACTTTTTACCCTCTTTGTTCAGGGTGCTGACGCTCATCATAGCGTCGCCTGCCCGGTTGGTAGTGAGCGCACCGGTACGCGGTGCGGTGATGAGGTGGTCTAGGTAGTCAGTCATAGACCCAGCATAAGCCAGCTCATATGATGTGGGGCAGGTTGTCGCTCTCCATCCCCAAACCTAGGTAAACGGCTACTTACCACTGACTTTCAGCCGGTTATTCCGGGGGGCGTTGAAACTCAAGGACGCGTTCTCCCGTCTGGATTCGATACCCGCAAAAATAAGGCAGTCGCGGTAGAGTCCTACGCCCTTGCCTTCGGGGGGGGGTAGCCAAGTAGAAGGCTTCTGAGACAAGGTGATCGCCCAAACCTACGTAGCGGTCTTGGTGGCGTGACAGGGGGCTCGCTAAAGACAGCGCTACATTGTGCGGAGTGTCAGCTACGTGGAAGAGTCCCGCTTCTGTGCGCGCCGGCTGACGCAGGCGCGGATTGTAGTTTAAGAATTTGTTACCCAGACCCAGCCAGATATCTTTGCCGTCGTAAAGGATCTCGTGCAGCCCCACACCGCGGGTGTAAAACTTGTACACGGTTTTCATGTTGCGAACGCGCAGGCGAACGGCTCCTATGTCGAGAGCATCGGGCAGTCGGTCTTGGTGGGATGCAGTTGTCGTGGGCTTTCCTTCCACGGTAGGTTTCTTCACAAAAATTACTTTGCTCCTAAAGCAATTCTTTGGAGACTCATTGATGAAGCCCACGCGCAGACTTCCCTAGACCAGGGCAGGGAAAATATGCGAAAGGTTCAAATCAGCCTGGTTCTCGCGCTCCGTTGCAGGGTTCACCCATTTGAGTTCAGCAATCTCAGCCGCCGCCTGCACAGTATCTAGGACGCCGGGGGTAAGACCTCGCACGGTAAATACATGGGCACGCACCGTCATGTCAGGCTCATTCAAGGCTCGCGCTTCAAAAACACCCAGGTCTGCCAACTGATGACTTTCTAAAACCAACCCCAGTTCTTCCCTCACCTCGCGCAGGGCGCAGGTACGCGCGTCCTCACCTGTCTCAGGCTTGCCACCGGGCATCATAAAACCTGTGGTGCCGTTTTTACGAACGGTAAGAACCCAACCGTCCTCACGCACTATCACCACCGCGCTGACCGTAATAATTTTCATGCACGCCAGTTTACGCCACCACCCAGTCAAGGGTTTATGGATCAAAAAAATTACGAAAAATTCACAACTCATTTTGTAGTGAGCACAGGCACATAGAGTAATGTAAGAGACGACACTGCCCGTAATCTTCAAGGGAGAGGCCCCTACATGGCAAAGATCATTTACACCCACACCGACGAAGCACCCCTGCTCGCTACCTACTCGTTCAAGCCCATTCTTGAGGCTTTTGCAACCAGCGCAGGTGTTGCTATCGAAACTCGCGATATTTCGTTGGCTGGTCGTATTATTGCGCAGTTCCCTGAGCATCTCACCGAAGAGCAGCGCCAGCCGGACGCGCTGGCTGAGCTGGGCGAGCTGGCGAAGAAGCCCGAAGCTAACATCATTAAGTTGCCCAACATTTCGGCGTCAGTTCCGCAGCTCAAGGCTGCCGTGAAGGAGCTGCAGGCAAAGGGTTACGACCTGCCGGATTACCCCGATGACATCGAAACCGATGAAGACAAGGAGATCCGCGCACGTTACGACAAGGTTAAGGGTTCAGCGGTGAACCCTGTTCTGCGTGAGGGTAACTCAGACCGCCGTGCTCCCCTATCGGTGAAGAACTACGCCCGCAAGAACCCCCACAAGATGGGTGCTTGGTCAGCTGATTCAAAGACCAATGTAGCGACCATGGGCATTGACGATTTCAAGGCTAACGAGAAGTCAGTCATTCTTGAGCAGGACGACACCCTGGTGATCAAGCACCTTGCAGCAAACGGCGCAGAGACCATCCTCAAGGAATCCCTGCCTGTTCTTAAGGGTGAAATCATCGACGGTACCTTCATTGACGCGGCAAAGCTTGATGCTTTCTTGGCTGAGCAGATCAAGCGCGCCAAGGAAGAGGGCGTACTGTTCTCAGTACATCTGAAAGCAACCATGATGAAGGTTTCTGACCCCATCATTTTCGGTCACGTAGTACGCGCTTACTTCTCAGAGCTTTTCGCCAAGCACGGCGCAGCTCTTGAAGAAGCTGGTTTGAACGGCAATAACGGTCTGGCAGCTATCATCGACGGCATTGGTGAACTGCCCGCTGACATTCAGGACGATGTTCGCGCTCTGATTGAAAAGGGTCTTGACGAGGGCCCCGATTTGGCAATGGTGAACTCTGCTAAGGGCATCACCAACCTGCACGTTCCCTCAGACGTTATTGTGGATGCGTCCATGCCCGCGATGATTCGTACCTCCGGTCATATGTGGAACAAGAACGATGAAGAGCAGGACACCCTGGCGGTTATCCCCGATTCTTCATACGCTGGTGTTTACCAGGTAGTGATTGAGGACTGCAAAGTCAACGGCGCTTTTGACCCGACCACTATGGGTACTGTGCCCAACGTTGGTTTGATGGCTCAGAAGGCTGAAGAGTACGGTTCACACGATAAGACCTTTGAAATTGCCACTGATGGCAAGGTTCAGGTTGTGAACTCCGCCGGTGACGTGCTGATTGAACACGAAGTCTCAGCCGGTGACATCTGGCGTGCGTGCCAGACCAAGGACGTCCCCGTTCAGGACTGGGTCAAGTTGGCTGTTACCCGTGCACGTGATTCGAAGACTCCCACTATTTTCTGGCTGGATGAAAAGCGCGCCCACGACGCTAGCCTGATTAAGAAGGTGAACGAGTACCTGCCCCAGCATGATACCGAGGGCTTGGATATTCGCATCCTCTCCCCTGAGGAAGCTACCCAGGTTTCGATTGACCGCATCCGCAAGGGCGAGGACACCATTTCGGTGACCGGTAACGTTCTGCGTGATTACAACACCGACCTCTTCCCGATTCTGGAGCTGGGCACTTCAGCGAAGATGCTCTCTATCGTTCCTTTGATTAATGGTGGTGGCCTGTTTGAGACCGGTGCGGGCGGTTCTGCACCCAAGCACGTTCAGCAGCTGGTGGAGGAAAACCACCTGCGTTGGGATTCACTGGGTGAGTTCTTAGCGATTGCTGCGTCGTTCGAGCACTTGGCGAAGAACTACGACAACGCTGCGGCTCAGGTTCTGGCGGACACTCTGGACGCGGCAACCGGTACTTTCTTGAACGAGAACAAGTCCCCGTCACGTAAGACCGGTGAGCTGGATAACCGCGGTTCGCACTTCTACCTGGCGAAGTTCTGGGCTGAAGAGCTGGCTCAGCAGACTGCGGACGCAGATCTGGCGGCTAAGTTCGCTCCCGTGGCTAGAGCTATGGGTGAGAAAGAAGAGCAGATCGTAGCTGAGCTACTTGAGGTTCAGGGCAAGCCCGTAGATCTTGGCGGCTACTACCAGCCCAACACAGAGAAGGCAGACGACGCGATGCGCCCGTCAAAGACGCTAAATGAGATCGTGGAGGGCTTGAAGTAAGCGAGAAGCTTGCAAAAAGCGCTTTCAATAACTGAATAAAATATAAGAGTGGCTGGGCCTTCACGCGAGGAGCGTGGGGGCCCACTAATCTAGAGGCTTATTCAAAAGTCTCCCCAGCCGCAAAAAAACACCAACCCCCGCACCAGAAGAAAACACCCGCCGGTAAGACCCCAACGGCCGCCTGAACCCAGTGTGCAAAACACGCCAGGCCTTAACATTTGCAATGACTTGCTCAACGACCGAACGCAACCTATTGATCTGACGATTCACTGCCTTACGATTCCTGCCTAGTTTCTCACCAGCAGGCCTCTTGTTCGGTGTCACCAGCCCTAGCCCGATATAGCCCTTATCAGCCAAAGTCGAAGAATCTAGGAACCGATTCAACCCGTGCTCCTTGAAGCAATATGCATCATGCCTAGCCCCAGGTAACGGGTCTGTCATCGCTAAGAGTTTACCGTCAAGCGTGCAGATAACCTGATGATTAAAACCAGCCTTTTTGTGCTTGCCTGAGAAATTTGTTGTACCTAATGAACGCCAGTTCCAGATGGGTATGAGTGTCCCATCAACCACCAATGAGCCAGGGACTTTTAGACTTTCTCTCAAAGGTCGATTCAGTGGAGAGAGGATTTTCTCTAAGGCGTGTTCGATGGTGTTGATGCCCCGCGATATCGTTGGCTCAGAGGTGCCGAAGAGGTCTGCTAAGAGCTCTTCGGTGAGGTTGTGGCGGTGATAGAGTAAGGTGGCTTTGAGTCCTTGGGCTAGGGTGAGCGCTGGCGGTCTACCGCCTGGTTTGCCCCAGGTGAGATGGTGGCTGAGGTTTGTTAGTAGTGTGGCGAATTGCTGGCTGGTTAGTCCTGTTGTACGCTGGTTGGGCAACGGTCTTTTCCGGTGTGGCTTTGAGAATATTTGTAGTGATTTATCCTCAATTTTTTGCCGCTGGTGGGGTCGTTGTCTAGTTGGTGGGTGCGGGGTGGTTCCTTACTTTTGAATAAGCCTCAGTTTGCGAGACTTTCTCACAAAGAATCTCAGGAACAACAACATCCACATCAACTCCGAGAATCTGACGGAACAGCTCATTGATACCACCCATACGCATCAAAAACCGGTGCTCCGGGTTACGCAACTACACCATAAAATCGATGTCGCTCTCGCTACCAGCGTCTCCCCTGGCAACCGATCCAAAAACCCGCAGATCATGGGCATCATAATGGTCAAACACAGCCTGGAGCTCGGTTTTATGTTCCAGTACTTTATCCATCAGAACCTTGGATTCTGAGGTCATTAAGCTTATATCTCATATGCTACAAGACCAGATACCCAACCAACAGGTCTACTAGGTAGCGCTCAGCCCCATCATGTGTCGCCAAGCTAACGAGCTGCCCCCTCTCACAGCTGAACACGGCCTGTTGCCCTGCCGCTTGGTAAGAACAAAGTGGCGCAGGAGACCGTAGTCCTTACCCTTGCCCCAGAGGTTCTAAAAAGTTCTAGCCAGTTCTATAATTATTTTTAGAACTCACTATAAGTTTTTAGAAGTAAATGCTCGATCGATTGGTAGCTCAAACCCTATCCTGCCCCGGTGCTGGCATAGTTGCGCATGGGCTCGCCCGTAGCAACCGAGAACATCGCAACCCAGTTAAAGAAGCCCGCTTCGGGTACTAGCATCCTGCGCAGCTCCCTCATTGAAAATGGGTCTCATCTACTCCCCCGCCTACGGAAAAATCGCTTTCACCGTTCCCGGCATGAAAGATTATCTCTCTCGCGCTGGATTGTAGAAAGTCCCATAAGAGACGTAGTAGCACCAGCCTCGCGTCCTCAAGGGTTAAGCACAAAAATACCCACACAACCTCTCAGCCGTGCGGGTATTTTTGTTATCAGCTAGCTCTTTCAAACCGAAAGAGCTGCTAGAAGCTGTGAAGCTTATTCAGCGTCGGTCACTGGCTGAGTGATTGCGTCCACGACTGCTTTGTTGCCTTCGGTGGTTGCGCTTGAGACGGTAATCAGTGAGAAGCCCTTGTCATCGCCGGCAGGAACAACAGACTCAACTGCTGAATCGCTGGATTCTGATGCTGAAGCGGATGCTGATGACTCCATTGAAGCCTCAGTTGAAGGCATAGCAGCAGCTGAACTTACTACCGAGCTGGCGTCAGTTACTGCTGACTCAGCGGTATCGTTAGAGCCGTGACCAGCCAGAACAGCGATGCTCAATAGAGCCAGCGAAGGGGCTGCAAGGGGTTTCATGGTTACCTCAAAAAGTAATGGTTAGCGTTAGAGACCACACTTTTTACTTGAGAATCATCCCCGTATATTTCAAAAGCCTCGCACACCAGACACACAATCTGGCGGCTCTTCTTGCCATTGACACACCGTAACCCATGCCAAAATACTTGCTGCGGAAAATCAAGAGACCATGTCAACAGCACTATGAGAGTTCACTTTGATAACGGTACTGCCTCTTTAAGCAGAGCACATGGGCGGCCGTGGCAGGGCTCTTAGACCTCACTAAATGTAGGTAGTAATGTGGACGCCTTAAACCACCGGGCGGTTCTTCTATTTGACCGCGCCAGCGGCAGTGCGCGTCCGCCCATCCAGTTAAGAGACCGGGTGTACTGCCCTAGCGCTACTGGCTCAGCTTTCCACCCGATTCTTCGAGATAGCAGGACGCGCACAGTGACTCGTAACCCACGTGTACCCCGTCGATTGCCACCTGGCTGCCCTCAAAGATAAAGACCCCGTTTACAGTGCGACCGTTAAACATCGCCTTGCGTCCGCACCGGCAAATAGTCTTCAGTTCCTCTAGCGTGTGGGCAATTTCGAGCAGGCGTGCCGAACCGGGAAAAGCGTGGGTTCTAAAGTCAGTGCGAATACCGTACGCCATCACCGGAATGTTCTCAGTGACCGCAATACGCATCAAATCATCAATCTGCTCAACAGTCAGAAACTGCGCCTCATCAACCAGCAGACAAGAGACAGGTAGATGCCAGTGCATGCGTTCATCAGCGTGTTCGTGCTCTGCCTGCTCAGCAGCCTCGTGGAAAAGCTCCAATGCACTATCGCCAGAGCCAATCAAAAAATCAGCCTGGCGGGTCACGCCCAGACGCGAAACAATCTCGGTATCGCCCTTAGTATCTACGCGGGGTTTAGCCAGCAACACCCGCTGACCGCGCTCCTCATAGTTGTAAGCAGCCTGCAACAGCGCGGTAGATTTACCCGAATTCATCGCACCGTACCGAAAATATAACTTAGCCACTGTTTGCCCCGCCTTCACCGCGCTGACCCAAATAAAAAACCTCACCAATTCTAGCCCACACGCGCCTGCCCAACACTGTGCATCCGTCACATTTTCAGTGCCGGTTAACCGCTGAATGCTCCCAGCAGATAGGCTAGAAGTACCCCCTCATTACCCTGTGCGAAAGGCGTTCACTGTGCTTTCTAAATCCGATATTGCTGCCCTCTCAGAGCCAGTAAAACGCGAGCGCGCTCCGCTTGATATCTTGTTGGAACAGAACCAGACCCGCCTGGCGCATTTGGTGCCGGTGCGTATGGGGCGCATGTTGGAATCTCCTTTTGCGTATTATCGCGGTACTGCCGGAACGATGGCTGCTGATCTTTCGACGGTGCCCACCTCGAACGTCAGTATGCTCATTTGCGGGGACGCGCATATTTCGAACTTTGGTTTTTATGCTTCCCCCGAGCGCAAGCTACTCTTTGACCTCAATGATTTTGATGAAGCGGGTTACGGACCGTGGGAGTGGGATCTCAAGCGGCTGATGGCGTCCGTTTATTTGGCGGCCATTGATAATAAAGAGAGCAAGTCTACGGCGTTCGAGATTACCCGCAAGACCTCCAAGTACTACCGCGAGACGCTACTTCAAATGCTGGAGCTCAGCACGCTTGACCGCTTCTACTATTCGGTGAATGCCGACAGCATTGTGGACGCGATGGATCAGGGTAAAGCGCGCAAGCAGTTTGAGAAGGTCACGAATAAGGCGCGTACCCGTAACTCAGCGCAGGCGCTGGCGAAGTTCGCGGTGAAAGAAGAGAACGGTAGCCACCGCATTGTGGATCAGCCGCCGCTGACCATGCACTCAGATGCCCTGCCCAATGAGGTGAGGGAGCAACTGTGGAGTCAGTATGTGAACAGCGCGTCCAGCGAAATTCGTTATCTTTTGCAGAGTTTCACCGAGATAGATCAGGTGCTGCGTGTGGTAGGTGTTGGTTCTGTGGGCACTCGCTGCTACATTTCCTTGCTTGAAGATATTAACCGCGCTCCCCTGTTTTTGCAGATCAAAGAGGCGCAGACATCGGTGCTTTACAGCTACGGCAGGCAGGGTGCGCAGGCGCATATTCCGGGTGGACGCGAGATTCGCGGTAACGGCTACCGGGTAGTGGCATCGCAGAAAGTTTTGCAAGCGCAATCTGATATGTTCTTGGGTTGGGTTGACCGTATTCCTGGGCATGATGGTTTACCGCGCGATTACTACATTCGCCAGTTCCGTGATATGAAGGGTTCCATCAACCTAGCTGCCCTCGATGCTGACGGGCTGAAAACAACCGCGAAGCTCTGCGCGTCCTTGCTGGCACGCGCCCATGCCCAGTCGCATCGCATTGGCGATATCGCGATTTTTGCCGAGGGCGGTAAGCCACTCGATATGGCGCTGGCGCAGTGGTCCCAAGGTTACGCGAAACAGTGTACCGCTGACTTCGAAGACCTCAAATACGCCGCCGAGAAAGGCATTGTTCCCGTTCAGTACGGTCTGTAAAAGGGTATAAATATATCGCATTACATTCCCTATTTGGTGATGCCGGTACTGTGCGGTTTGCTGGCAAAAAGATGAGTCTTACTCCCCTGTTAGGTTTTTGGTCGGCGGGCTGATTATGAACTTTATCGGTTATGAAGAGCTGGGGTGTTATCACCGAGCTGGGTGATTCGGGTATCACACTCATGCTCTTCACTATCGGTCTGAAATTCGATATCCGTCTACGGCTGCGTAAAGAGGTCTGATTTACCGCCAGCACGCACCTTGTAACAACACACTCTCTTGGGCGCAGATTTGATGATGATGCTAGCCGCGGTGGGACTGACCGCTACCGGCATGCTGAGTCTGACAGAAGCGGCGTTGCTGGGTTTCTCATGCTTTCCTTTTTCTCCACTGTTTTGGTGGTAAAAACCTTTGAAGCGGGTGCCGATAATTCCTAAGCTCGCGTTGAAAAACTCTCAGTATATCGAAAAAGTCATCAATATTTACGACGGTGCGGGTGAGACTCTCACTGAGCACGCCTACGATACTGACATCGAGATGAAGCGCAAAAACAGCCCTACGGGGTAAAACCAAAAGGTCTCACCTATTCCCCACAGAAAACTCTGGGCAGGATAGGTGAGACCTTTTGAGTGTAAGGCTGGTGTTGCCTACTTGGTGAGATCCAAGCCGGTGACGTCCATCTGGTCCAGGGGAACAGTCTTAGACTTGGTTACTGCCTTGTGAATCAGCCACACAGCGATAAAGATGGGCAAGCCGATGTACGCGCTCAGAACCTCAGCGCCGCGTCCGGCAAACACAGCCTCGTAGTTCTGACCGAGAATAACAATGACGCACATGAACAAAGCAACCAGCGGTCCCAGCGGGAACAGGGGTGCCTTGTAAGGAAGGTCCTTCACATCATTGCCCTGCGCAACGTAAGCACGGCGGAAACGGTAGTGGCAGATCGCAACGCCCACCCAGACAATGAAGCCCGAAAGACCGGAGATATTAATAAGCCAGGTATAGGCAGAGCCAGTACCAACGATGGCGGTCAAGAAACCAAACAGACCGATAGCTGCGGTCATGAGCAACGCAGGAATGGGCACACCCGCCTTGTTCACGCGAGCGAAAATCTTGGGCGCCTGCCCCTCTTTCGCCAGACCGTAGAGCATACGTGATGAAACGTAGAGACCCGAGTTACCGGCTGAGAGAATCGCGGTCAGAATAACGGTGTTCATCAAACCAGCAGCAAACGCAAGACCTGCACGCTCAAACACCATCGTGAAGGGTGAGTAAGCGATATCGGTGGCGTCCGATCGCAAGAGGTTAGGGTCGGTGTAGACCACGAGGGTACCGATGATGAAGATAGCACCGATGTAAAACAGCATGATGCGCCAGAACACGCTCTTGATAGCCTTAGGCACATCACGACGAGGGTTCTCAGCTTCACCCGCAGCAACACCAATCATTTCAGTGCCTTGGAAGGAGAAGCCAGCCACCATGAAGATAGAGATAATGGAAAGCCAGCCGCCTACAAAGGGAGCATCTCCCTCACTCCAGTGAGCAAAACCCTCACCGTGACCACCAAAGATACCAAAAATCATGGCGACACCAGCAATCAAGAAGACGATGACGGTAACAACCTTGATGGTTGCCAGCCAGAACTCGCCCTCACCGTAGGCGCGAGCGCTCAGGGCGTTCAGTGCGGTGAGAACAACGAGGAATACGCCCGCCCAGATCCATCCGGGCACGTTGGGGAACCAGAATGCCATGATGATGCCGGCAGCAACGAGCTCAGCGGCAAGGGTAATCGCCCAGTTAAACCAATAGTTCCAGCCCATGGCGAAACCGAAGGAGGGTGAGACGTAGCGGGTTGCGTACGCCTGGAAAGAACCAGAAATAGGCAGGTGCGCTGCCATTTCACCCAGTGACTGCATGAGTAGCAGTACCATGATGCCGATCAAACCATAGGCGAGGAGGGCACCGCCAGGGCCAGCGGTAGCGATGGTTGAGCCGGATGCCACGAAGAGCCCGGTGCCAATAGCGCCACCGATTGCAATCATTTGCAGGTGGCGGTTTGCCAGACCGCGCTTGAGGTTTTTGTCGTCAGTGGTGACCGATGGTGTCTCCACTGGCGCTGAATGAGATGCCATAGAAAGTTACGTCCATTTGCTGTGAAAGGAATAAAGAGAGCTTCATAAGTTTTACTTATGCCCCCTAAGCTGCTCTTTAGACTACCACCGGGGTGGTACATTCAATAGCTACTTTTGAGATTTATTGTACAAATGTGGCTGGCATCAACCCGCTGTGGGCACGCAGGGGGGGGCAGATGCGTCCGCCCCCCCATGAAATGACAACCCGCAGGTGAGGTTGTGGTGCCCGGTAGAAGCTACCCCCTGGTGGGGTTTTCGTTGATGAACTCTACCCGGGTAGCGTGCTCAACGGTGCGAGAAACAGTGCAGTCTTTCTCTGCCGAAAGTTTGATAAGACGATCTACCATACTCTGAGCTTTAGCTCCCTCGTCGGTGGCAGGGAAGGTGACCTTGAAGCTGACCTCAACATCGTCAAGGCGAACCGCGCCCTCCTCTTCAACGCGCAGCGCTGAGGACTGCACCGAGAAATTCTCGGGTTCTGCTTTACGGGAGGTCACTATGTCCACGTCTACCGATGAGCATCCGGCAACAGCTGCAAGCAGCAGTTCTACGGGGGTCAGCAGACCCTCACCCTGACCAAAATCGAGGGTAGCTCCGTTAGCTCCCCTTGCACGGTAGTGCTTGAGACCAACACGCTCAACAGTGACAGAACGGTAGTTGGGGTCAGCGGTACGCTCCGCCGGTGAGGTTTCGTTAGAATCAGCCATGGTTTTCTCTTTCTACCCTTGGTGTTCTGAGGGCACCTGTGAGGGGTATAGGTAAGCCCCGGTTATTCTGGAACCGGGGCTAAACATCAGAGGTACGGATTTATTTCAGTGCCTTGAGAGCAGCTTCGTAATCCGGTTCGGTCTTGATTTCGGGAACAAGCTGGGTGTAGGTTACTTCGCCACCCTCGTTGATGATAACCACCGAACGCGCCAGCAGACCTTTGAGCGGCCCGTCAGTCATGGTTACACCGTAGTCTTGACCGAAGGACGAACGGAAAGCTGAAGTAGCTACCACATTCTCGATGCCCTCAGCACCGCAGAAACGACCCAGCGCAAAGGGCAGATCCTGCGAGATGCTTACAACAACGGTGTTCTCTAGACCGGCAGCTTCCTCATTGAACTGGCGTACCGACTGGGCGCAGATGCCGGTATCAACAGACGGAAAGATGTTGAGAACAATCTTTTTACCGGCGAAGGTCTCAGCGCTGACGTCTTCAAGGTCAGTGTTGACGGTCAAAAATGCCGGAGCGGTTGAGCCCACTGCGGGCAGTTCGCCGGTGGTGTGTACGGGAGTTCCATCAAAAGTAATATCAGCCATGTTCTTATTGTGACTCCCATCAAGGTATAAGCACAAGCGCACGCGAGGGGGTTAAGCTAAAACTGCCAACACTGCCTATAGCGCCTACTATCTTTAGAGGTACACGCCTTTACTGTTGAGGTACCTCTTAGCTTTGGGGTATTCCCAGCAGATAACGAGGATGCTGATAACACCGAAAACAAGCTGTGCCATCATGGCATTTTTAAAGGGCTGCAAGGCATAGCTTTCGGGGTTACCTGCACCCTGAATGTCGAGGAGCAGACCCACCACGAACATCATGACGAAGGTGCCGGTGTACCCGCCCATATTCGCTATTGCTGTTGCAACACCGCGCTGGGTCAAAGGAGCGTGCGAGCGCACCACGTCAAAGGCTACCATTGAGATTGGCCCTCCGGTGCCCAAGGCTACCGCCAGAACGGTAAGTAACCACAGCGGTGGTGTACCAGGGAAAAACAGGACGATTGCCCACAAGATTTGGTTTATAGTTGCCACACCGACTGCAATGTGAACGCGGTAGCGGGTAAAACGTCTGAGAATGCTGCCGGCAAAGAAACCAAAAACGAGCAGGGTCACGATGATGGTGGTAATCAAAAAGGCAGCGTTAGCTTCGGTATATCCCAAACCACCGGTGATAAAAGGGGTTCCCCACAGCAGGGTAAAATTAAAAACAGTGAAACACAGCGAAAGGTGAATCCAGAAAGCCATGCGGATTCCTGGGCGTTTGAGCAACGATTTCAGCGCCTTAGCGATACCCGATGAGTTGGGCCCAATAATGGGTAAAGCCTCAGTGATGGGTGACGATTGGCGGGCGTTGAGAACGGTGGAATGAAAACTTTTGCTCGATACGGACGCGGGTTTGTGGGTAATTTTCTGAAAAATAGTTTGTTGCTGGGGTTTGTCGCGCAGGCAGAATACAGCGGCTACGGCACACAGCAGACACAAAGCTGCCAGGACAGTGAAGCCGGTTTGCCAGCTGGTTGTTTGCACTAAAACCACGAGGGGGGTGACCGCAACAACCTGACCCATTTGGCCGATATTGCCGCTAATTTGGTTAACGACGGGAATCTGGCGGGGCAAGAACCACTCAGAGATGAGCCTGATCATCGAAACGAAAATGCAGGCGTCCCCCATACCCACCAGCAGACGTGCCAGAACAGCGCCCCATACAGTCTCTGCATTACCCAGCAGAAACTGACCAATACTCATACTCACCATGCCAGCGGTCACCAGGGCGGGCGCACCCCAGCGGTCAAGCACAACGCCCACGGGTATCTGCGCCATCGCATAAACCACCAGCTGCGCGGTAATAAAAGACGAAAGAACGGTAGCATCAACACCAAAATGCTCCTGAGCCACCGGGCCGAGTGCAGCAAACGATGACCTGTTGATGACCGCCAAGACGTAAGCTAGTACGCCAACTGCCCAAACCAACCACTTCATCTGCATGAGACCTTTCGCCATTTTTCGCCCTTATAAGCATAGTCCCTGCCACACCGGTATTACGTTAGCACAGTAAATATAAGGGCTTATTTCAGATGTATCGTGCCCTCGTGTAGTGCCCGGCGCATCGCATCCTTACCAATATTTACCGCTTGTTTAAGGATTGCCGGGTTTGAGTCGGTCATCGAAATACTCGGTGCATCATGCGGCGGGGCGACCTGCAGCACGCGCGCAGACTCTTTTTGCAGCAGAACCTCAAGTTCTTGTTTGCGGCGGTTGCGTGCCTCCCACGCAGAAACAGCCCCCGGTGCGTGTTTAGCTAGCCACCTAGCAATAACTGCCTGGGTATATTTGTTAGTGGTTGCCAGCTCGGTGCTGGGTGCTTTAGTGCGAATCACCAGCACGTGCGTAGCGCCCTGCGCCAAAGCGGTCTCAATAGGTACATTCTCGGTCATACCGCCGTCGATAAAACGTCGCTCTGCAAGCTCAACAGGTAGACCTGAAAGTAGCGGGATGCGCGCGGTTGATTTCATGGCGCGCTTAAGAGAATTGAGGTCTTGGATCAGCGACGCTAAATCTGTGTTCTCGCCGGTATCAGCATCCGTAGCTATAGGGTGGTACTCAATGGGCGAAGAGAGCACCTCTTCAAAGCCCATTTCGGTGACGTTCACGTACACATGATCGATGAGTAAATCCCCATCAACCACGGGTTTGCCCCTGAAAAAGTTACTGATTTTAATGGCAGCTTTCATCGACTCAGGATCCCACCAACCGTGCATATTGGCGTTGGCACGCTCACACAAAAACCAGGCGGCGTTCAAAGCACCGGCGCTTGTACCGTACACAGCGTCAAAGACATTGAGGTAACCTAATTCTTCGAGCACCCCCACCATTCCCCCGCCGTAAGCAGCGCGGGAACTGCCGCCCTCCAATACTAGGACAAGCCGGGAATCATCATCACGGTTCAGAGGTAAAGAGCCACTGCGCTTGCGGGCATTCATCAGTTCAAGAGTAGGGTGCATACGCCCCACTTTACCCGCGGCATGCACTCGCAACAGTTTTTGTTTCACAGTAAGAACAGCGCAACCGGGCTACACTGAAAATATGCTCTTTCATATTGCCCTTCCCGAAGACTACGCAGCTGCCCAACACGACGGTGAGTACGCCCTCTCAACGCGCAATACACCACTGACCGCCGATGGCTTTGTTCATGCGTGCGCCTCCATTGAGCAGGTGCGTACCGTCTGGAGTGCCCACTACAGCGACCGTGATGACATCATCATTCTCGCCATCGACGATAGCTCTCTTGAAGATCACCAGCTCACCGTGCGCTTCGAACCCGGCACTCCGGACGACGGGGAAGAAGAACTGTTCCCGCATATCTACGGTGGTCCACTGCCCATTGGAGTTCTCAAAATCTACTCTTCAGGGTTGCCTATCAACTAATCTTTCTCCAACCCACGTACAAGGGCCAGTAGATTTCTCTACCGACCCTTGTACATGGTGCTCTTTAGCTATATCGCAGCAAGTTAGCTGACCTTTTTTACAACTGATGACTTGAGGTACATCTGCCCGGCACCGGGTACTTTAGCCTCAATATCGTGACCGTTCACAGGAGATTCCAGCAGGCGAATACCGCGCACCTTAGTGCCAGCCTTGATATCAGCACCGCCCTTAACCTTCAGACCCTTAGCGATGGTTACGGTGTCGCCATCAACAAGCTCATTACCCACCGCGTCCTTAACTACACTGGTGGATGCATCCACTGAATCTTCTGCAGCATCAGCATTCCACTCGTGGCCGCACATAGGGCACACCAGCAGATCGCCGTTCTCGTAGGTGAAATCTTCTGAACATTCGGGGCAAGCGGGCAAAGTATCAGCCATAGCTTTCTTCCTATCTCATCTGTGTGTAGAGGCTCTCCCCATTCTACCGGGTGTGCAAACAACCGCCCACCTGAAACCGTGTGCAGTGAGCTTTTGAGGAAAGACACCCTTAGGGAGTAAGTACCTGCGCCAGCTGAACAGCAGGACGCCAGTAGACCGCTCGCTCGGCGGTGAGACTTTTAACGTGGGGTGAAGTCAATTCGTCGAGGGCGCGAATATAATCAGGTACGACCTCCCGCGGTAGCCGCAAACCCATGGTCAGGTGAGGAACCCAACGCCTGCCCCGCCCCTCGGGATTGGCAGAACTGAGCTGCTGCGCCACGTCCTCAAGCTCAGTGGGAGCCTCCAATAACCAGGCAACTGTCTGTTTACGCTTAATACCGAAGGTCACGAAACCTACCCTGCGCATCTCAGCGGGAATCACCGGCGGCAAAAGTTGCTGAGCCAGCTCCACCACACGCGGTTCTAGGGTAGGAGCGAATGTCAATGAAATATGAGGCGTCTGGTGTTGTCGAGGAAAGCCCCTCTGTTCCAACTCATCAAAAAGACCGTAAACATAAGCCTCATCGCGCGGACTCAGTCGCAAAAGAATATTCTCGGGTGAAGTCATCAGTAGTACCCTACCAAAATCCTATAGGCGTCTACGGGGTAAAGAAAAACCGTAGCGCTTCATCTGTTCGGCGCTACGGTTTTGCTGTTTAAGGCAAAAGCTCAAAAGGTGACCTTAGTTGTTAATGGGACCTTCATCTTCGATTGCGGTTGCGGGGTCTGAGATGACGTCCTCAGGTGCCTCGTCAGCGATCTTTTCAGCCTTCTTCTTAGCTTTTTCGTTTTCTTTACGAATCTTGTCGGCTTCTTTTTCTGTCTCAGTGATTTCTTTGTCTACCTTCTTTTCAATTTTCGCAGATTCTTTTTCAGCAACTTTTTCAGCTTTAGCTTCTTCGCGGTTTTCTTTAACCTCTTCAGCCTTAGCCTTGGTTGCCTCAGCTGCAGTAGCGGCAGCTTCCTTCGCTTTTTCGGCTACGATGGGCGCCTTCTCAGCGATAGTCTCCTGCGCGGTCTTGAGACCGTCCTGAACCTTGGGGTCGTTCCACACGGCGGATGCCTGATTCTTGATTTCCTCGTAGCGTGAACGACCTGCGCGTGTGCCCAGCACGTAACCAAGGCCAGCGCCAGCAATGAATGCGATGCGAGTTTTCATCATGTACCTCATCTGTATAGGTGAATAGTGTTCACTCATTATGCCAAACCCACCTAAGGGGAGGCGCACAACACACCGAATCTTAAAAATTTATCAGGACGCTGAGTATTTAGGTGCGCGGTCAGAGCGGTGGGGTGATGGCTAGTTTTCTCGGACCTAGAGCCGCCCCGATACCGTGGAGAAAACCTTAAACATTAGAGCGACATTCCACTAATTCTCGCTAATATTGGGGGCCTGTACTCAGGTAATCCTTTAAGGCTTCCTGTAGCTGAGGTAGATGATTTTCAATCACATCACGCACAACTTCACTGTCAATCCCAACATACTCATAAACCAAGATATTCCTAAAACCTTGAATATTATGACCGTTGATAGCATGAAATCAGTCTATCGCCAAGGTCACCCAAAAGTAAGAGCCGAGATTACTGCCCCAGAGGACGCAAAAAGGCGGTCGACCGCTCCCCTACTGGCAGTAGCCGACCGCCTAAACTTCAGACCGTTGCGGGTTAGACGTTGAAGCGGAACTCCACCACGTCGCCATCAGCCATGATGTAGTCCTTGCCTTCGATACGCACCTTGCCCTTAGCCTTGGCTTCAGCCATAGAACCGGCAGCGTCCAGATCAGCGAAAGAAACAACCTCAGCCTTAATGAAGCCGCGCTCAAAGTCAGTGTGAATCACACCGGCAGCCTGAGGCGCGGTGTCGCCCTTAGCGATAGTCCAAGCGCGGGTTTCCTTAGGACCAGCGGTCAGGTAGGTCTGCAAACCAAGAGTTGAGAAAC
Source organism: Rothia sp. ZJ1223 (assembly GCF_016900985.1). NCBI lineage: Bacteria > Bacillati > Actinomycetota > Actinomycetes > Micrococcales > Micrococcaceae > Rothia > Rothia sp. ZJ1223. Next base: position 320,866 of record NZ_JAFEUT010000002.1, read on the forward strand.
CAACGCGAGCCAGCTGATCCAAACCGGATTCGTCCTGACCGTTCATTTCCAGCATCTCGCGAGCCTCCTCATCAGAAAGCTCCACCATGTCAGCCTCCAACTTCGCGTCCAAGAAAACAGCCTCAGCCGGGGCAACCATATCGCGCAGCTCCTGCTGCTTCTCCTCAGAAGCCAGCACGCCCTCGTCCGAGTTGAAAACATAGATGAAAGGCTTGGTAGTCAGCAGGTTCAGCTCACGCAACAGAGCAAAGTCGAGCTTAGCCTCGTCCTGCTTGGAAGTCAGGGTATCGCCCCCTTCCAAGATCTTCTGAGCCTTCTGGTACTCCTCAAGCTGAGCAGGGTCGCCCTTCTTAATCTTCACAGCCTTCTCAAGACGCGGAATAGCGTTCTCAAGAGTCTGCAAATCAGCCAGTACCAGCTCAGTGTTAATGGTTTCCATATCTGAGGCAGGGTCAACCTTGCCGTCCACGTGAATCACATCGGGGTCATCAAAAGCACGCACCACCTGCGCGATAGCGTGCGCCTCGCGGATATTTGCCAAGAACTGGTTACCCAAGCCTTCGCCCTCTGATGCACCGCGAACGATACCCGCAATATCAACGAAGGAGACGGTAGCCGGCAGAATACGCTCCGACCCAAAAATCTCAGCCAAACGAGCCAGACGCTCATCGGGCAGGCTCACCACACCGATGTTCGGTTCGATGGTTGCGAAGGGGTAGTTCGCTGCCAGAATGTTGTTTTTGGTCAGTGCGTTAAAGAGGGTGGACTTGCCAACGTTGGGCAGACCGACAATACCAATAGTGAGAGCCACGGAAAAATAACCTTTGTTTTAGGGTGTTCTTAGCACCTAGTTTACTAGGCGGGACGCGCGGCACGCTTCTTTCAGCCGCCACCGCACAGGTGAGTTTGCTTGTACTTTGGCAGTAACCAGCTCGTGCGACCGGTGGAACCTATGACAATTGTCAGGGGCAAGTCATGACTTTTGACATTCTTAGCCCCTGCCAGTAGCCGGCAGACTAGAACCATGAACACAGTAACCAGGTACGCAGCGGTGAGCACCTCTCACCTGTCCCAGAGCTTTCACAGCCGTAGCGGCACAGTCGATGCCGTCAGAGATGTCAGCTTTAGTATTGCCCCCGGCGAGATTGTTGCCCTGCTCGGAGAAAACGGTGCGGGCAAATCTACTCTCATTGACATGCTACTGGGGCTAGCCTCCCCTGCCTCCGGATCAGTGACCGTTTTCGGTACTGCCCCGCGTGCCGCCATCCAGAACTCGCAGGTGACGGCAGTCTTGCAATCGGGTGGGTTGCTCAAAGACCTCTCGGTCAAAGACCAGGTTGCGATGGTCGCCGCCACTTACCCCCACGCACCCGATGTACAAGCGGTGTTAGAAACAGCCGGTATCGCAGATATCGCCCGCCGAAAAATCGGCAAGTGCTCAGGCGGCCAGCAACAGAAAATTCGTTTTGCTCTTGCGCTTCTGGGCAACCCAGACCTACTGATCTTAGATGAGCCAACCACCGGTATGGACGTCAATGCCCGCGCGTCCTTTTGGTCTTCTATGCGAGCGCAGGCCGCAACCGGTAAGACCATCATTTTTGCAACCCACTATTTAGAAGAGGCTGAAGATTTTGCAGACAGGGCTCTTGTGCTCGCAGATGGTCAGCTCGTTGCCGATGGAAGGTTAGAGGATCTGCGGGCACGGGCAGGTTTTCGTGAGGTTTCTTTTAATCTGGACGACACCGCTCCCCTGGAACTGACCCAGCAGCACACTCATGATTGGGGTATTTCTCACCTGAGATGCGCTGATGGGCGGTACACTCTGCGTTGCACTCTCGTTGAAGAATTTCTTACCTACCTACTGCCCCGGCAATCTATCAGCAATCTTGAGGTGATTCAGCCCAGCTTGGCTGATGTTTTCACCAAGCTGACAGGCAACCCTTCTAAGTAACCTCCCCCCCCCTGAAAGTTTTTCCCATGTGCCTTCTTCGTTTCATCGGCTTTGATCTCAAACAGTCGCTCTTCAATATTTCTGGCGTTTTCTATCTCATCATCATGCCGGTAGGTTTCTACCTGCTCTTTGGTGGTATGCAGACCTACGGTGAGTATGCTTTTCGTGAGGGTAACGCCGCAGCTTATGTGATGATTGGTATGGCTGTTTACGGTGCTGTTTCGGGCGCTGTCTCTGCTTCTGCATCATCGGTAGTTGAGATTGAGTCGGGCTGGGGCAGGCAGCTTGCGCTAACACCCCTAACCAGCAAGCAAGTGTTGCTCGCTCAGGTGGCTCGGGCTCTAGTTACAACTGCACTTCCAGTGCTGTGTGTAAACATCATTGCACGATTCACCAAGGCAGAGATACCGCTTGAACAGCAGATACTGTGCGCGCTAGTAACCTTCTTAGCGTCCTCTATCTTTGTGTTCTACGGGGTCGCTTTTGCCCGTATCTTCAAAAATCCCAGTGCCATTTCGGTGGCAGCAGGCTTGCTCGTGTTCTTTAGCTTTTTCGGCACGACCTTCAGCCCGCTTTCCCCCAGCCTCCTAGAATTTGCCCGTTTTACGCCCCTCTACGGCGTCACTCAGTTATCGCGCTACTTCTTCACGGGTGGCGATACCGTGACCACGGATGCAGTCAATTGGTTTGTTACAGAACCGCTGGAATACGCCGTCCTCAATTTCCTCTGCTGGAGTGTTGTCTTTGTTCTTAGCGCCTGGTTGTTGCGTCACCGTGCCCGCAGCCGCTAAGGCTAGGCTAGATATCGATAGGAGAATAAAACAGTGAATTTCTCAGCGCTCAAAGAATTCGATAAGGTAGCCACAGGTTTCTCGGGAATCTGGCTGGTGTTTCAGGTCTACCCTATCCTTTACCTGATGCAGAACGATTCTTTCAGCCCCCTATCTAAGGGGCTAGGACTCCTTTGTTTCCTAATCTTTTCTTTGACCTATCTTCTGTCTTTCGGCGCCTACCGTCTTCTGACAGCACCCAACCCTGTCAAGAAAACCCTCTACTGGAGCCTGCTTCTGCTTCTTCCCTTAGGAGGTCTGACCTTCTTTCTAGGGCCCTGGGTTCTCTACGGTACAACCTACTTTGTGGCTCTATGGTGCTTTCATGAACCCCAGCTACTGGGTATTCGCGTTGGAATTTCTATCACCGTCCTCTCTTTCATCACTCTCTTGGTATTCTTCCCACAGATATTTGAAGCAGGTGGCTTTGGTTTTATTGCCGGCTCCGGGTTTGTGGTGTTCATGGCGATACTCAGCTACTTGTCAGACCAGCATCAGCGCAAAGAAGAGGAACTTGCCCAAGCACAACAGGCTGAGAGCATCGCCCGCGACGTCCACGATATTCTCGGGCACACGCTGACAGTCATCAGCCTCAAAGCCGAGTTGGCATCGGCGCTCGCTGAAACCCAGCCAGAGAAAGCAAGCCAGGAAATGCGGCAGGTCGCTGAGCTGTCGCGCACCGCGCTGGCAGAGGTCCGAGCAACCGTCACCCGACTCAAACGCCCCGACTTCGCCGGCGAGATCGAAGCCGCATACCGGGCACTCGAAACAGCCCAAATTACCGCCCACCTCCCTCAACCAGCAGACGCCACAAAGGCAGGAAACAATGCTGCCCTCTTTAGCTGGGTTTTACGAGAAGCGATTACGAACATCGTCCGGCACTCATCGGCACAGAACTGCTGGGTTAATCTCACCGCCGAACGCCTTGAAATAATAGATGACGGTGCAACCGGTGAATTTGTGATGGGCGAGGGACTTACCGGGCTCAAAAATCGGGTGACTGAAGCAGGCGGCGACCTCATTCTCACCCACCACCCGAACACCAGCCTGCTGGTGACAATGAACGGGCAAGATACCCCAGATATTCCGTCAGCGCCCACCACAGAAAGCAAGCCATGATTAAAATTCTGATAGCCGATGACCAGCAGCTAATCCGTGAAGCTCTGGGTACGCTGCTCTCCTTACAACCAGATATTGAGCTTGTAGGAACCTGCGGACGCGGCGATGAAGTGCTGAATCTTGTGCAGGAAACTCAGCCGGACGTCATCCTCCTCGATATAGAAATGCCGGGAATGACCGGCATTGAGATCGCCGCGCAACTTACTGAATGCAAGGTAGCTACCCGCTCCCTCATAGTGACGACTTTCGGTAGACCGGGTTATCTCTCCCGCGCACTAGAAGCCGGTGCTTCAGGCTTCATTGTCAAAGACACTCCCGCCGCCCAGCTAGCTGAGACCATTCGTAAGGTTTATGCAGGGTTGAGAGTAGTTGATCCTGCGCTGGTTGCCGAAAGTTTCTCGGTAGGAGCTTGCCCACTCACCGACCGTGAGAGCGATGTACTGATAGCAGCTCAGGACGGTGCATCTGTGGCGAGCATTGCCCGGCAGCTACATCTCAGCCAAGGAACGGTACGCAACCATCTCTCGAACGCCATCGCAAAGGTGGGCGCAGAAAACCGTTTCGATGCCGCGCGCAAGGCAGAAGCAAACGGCTGGTTGTAGGTAGCGCCCCGTGACAAGTTACCCCAGCCAGCCTTTTTGATTAGTGGGTTGGTGGTGGGGTGCCAACGATTTCCAGGATGCCTGTCGCAGGGCCAGCAGCTTGGTGGGTGCTACCGCCCACGTTGAGTATGACAACCCCGGCGATAATCAGCGACACGCCCACAACTTTCACCACCGTGACCGGCTCACCCAAGAAAACAGCACCAATAGCCACAATCGCGGCGGTGCCCAGCCCACTCCACATCGCATAGGCGACACCCACCGGAATGTCTTTCACAACGTTCGCCAGAGCGAAAAAAGAAAACCCGTAGAGGGCTAGACATCCCAGCGTGGGTAGAAGTCGAGTGAACCCCTCCGTCGTTTTTAGTAGCGAGGTCGCCAACAACTCAGCAGCAATTGCCAGTATCAAAAATAGATAGGGCACAGCGTTATCCTCCCAGCTCACATAGCAATTTCACTCGTACTGTACCCATTATCGTCATCTTTACTCTCAGTCTGAACTCCAACATCATAAGACACACTTAGCAGTGTTTGGGCTTACATTCATTCTGCGCTAGTCTCAGAGATAGTGAGCTGGGGAAGATCCCCCACTATACACCCACTATTAAATAAAAAGGACTCTGATGAGCTCATCACAAACACCCCACGAGTATTCAGATACCTCAACCGCAGCCATTGAGATGAACCCGAATGCTCCCGCTAAACCCAAGTGGAACGCAAGCGACAGTACCTGGACTATTAGCCTCTTCGGTACCGCTATTGGCGCAGGCATCCTATTTCTGCCCATCAACGCTGGCTCCGGTGGCGTCTGGCCGCTCCTTTTGGCAACCATCGTTATTTGGCCCATGATTTACTTCTCGCACCGTGCGCTCTCTCGCATGGTGTGCGCCTCGCAGAACCCAGATAGCGACATCACCAACCTCACCGAGCAGTACTTTGGCGTCAGCATTGGACGCATTTTCACAGTTCTGTACTTCTGCTCCATTTTTCCCGTTCTTCTGATTTACGGCGTAGGTATCACCAACACCGTTAATTCAGTCATGGTGAACCAGCTGGGCATGGACCCCTGGCCCCGCTGGTTGCTCTCGGGCATCCTGGTTGCAGTTCTCACCGGCGTCATGCTGATGAACCAGAAAATCATGCTGACCATCACCAACGCCCTGGTCTACCCACTGATTCTGATTCTGCTGGCTGTTTCTGTTTACCTGATTCCGCGCTGGTCTTTTGACAGCTTCTCGCAGGCTCCCAGTCTCGGCGACTTCACGCTGACCTTCTGGCTGATGCTCCCCGTATTGGTTTTTAGCTTCTACCATGCACCGGCTATTTCGCAGTTCTCCGTGTCAATGCGCGAACGCTACGGTCTGCAATCAGCAGCAAAAGCAAGCCAGATCCTGCGAGCTACCTCTACCATTCTCGTAGTATTCACTATGATTTTCGTGTGGTCCTGCGTTTTGGCGCTGGGCAGCGAGGGCGTGCAAGAAGCTCGCGAGTCGAACCTTCCAATTCTTTCTTTCTTGGCTAATGAGTTGGACGCTCCCTTCATCGAAATTCTGGGACCGATTGTTGCGATTACCGCGATTTCATCGTCCTATTTCGGTCACTGGCTGGGCGCACACGAGGGTGCCATGGGCATCATTCGTTCCAACTTCAAGACCGAAGAAAAGGGTATTTCTAAGAACAAGGTCAGCCTCGCTGTTTCGGTGGTGCTGTTCTTCTGCGTGTGGATTGCAGCTATTCTCAACCCCAGCATCTTAGGTCTGATCGAGACCCTGGTGGGCCCCATCATGGCTGTGGTGCTGTTCTTGATGCCGATGTACGCTATTCACAAAGTTGAGGTTCTTGCCCCCTACCGTGGCAAGCTCACCAATGTCTTTGTGGTAATCGCTGGTCTGGCTGCTTTCAGCGCTATTGTGTACAAGCTCGGTGATCTGTTCTAAACCGCAGATACTGACTGCACGCCGTTTGTAGGTAAGACCAACCGCATATAAAACTGCCGCCCTCTAAGTCATAGAGGGCGGCAGTTTTATAGGTGTAACTGGTGAGCGAGCTTTAGCGCATGGGCTTCGCGCCGCGTCCACCTAAGTGGTTTTCGGCAGTGCCCTTGAGCGCTGAGCGCAGTTCTTTGGGCAGGGAGAAGAGGATGTCCTCGGTAGCGGTCTCTACCGGTTCTACATCAGAGTAACCGTAGTCTGAGAGCAAGTTCAGCACATCTTGCACCAGCACCTCGGGCACGGACGCGCCAGAGGTTACACCAACAGTGGCACCCCCCTCAAACCAGGCTTCATCAACTTCGTGAGCGAAGTCCACCAAGTATGCCTGCTTGGCACCGTATTCAAGGGCAACTTCTTTTAGACGCACCGAGTTCGAGGAGTTAGTGGAACCCACTACAATTACCAAATCAGCCTGGGGAGCGATCTCCTTGATAGCGCCCTGGCGGTTAGAGGTCGCATAGCAAATATCATCGGACGGCGGGTTCTGCAGCGACGGGAACTTCTCCTTCAACCGACCCACGGTCTCTAAGGTTTCGTCCACCGAGAGAGTGGTCTGCGAAAGCCACACCACCTTTTCAGGATCGCGTACAGTTACCCGCTCTACCTCATCAGGGGAGTTCACAATCTGAATGTGTTCAGGTGCCTCGCCCGCGGTGCCCTCAACTTCTTCGTGACCGGTATGACCAATCAACAAAATGTCATAGTCCTGCTTGGCAAAGCGCACAGCCTCACGGTGAACCTTATTCACCAGCGGGCAGGTGGCATCAATCGTGTTCAGCTGCCGTTCCTCAGCGGCGTTCACCACAGCGGGTGATACACCGTGAGCAGAGAAAACGGTGACAGAACCCTCAGGAACTTCCTCCACCTCGTCCACGAAAATAGCGCCCTGCGCTTCAAGGGTTTCTACCACGTGACGGTTATGCACAATCTGCTTGCGCACGTATACGGGGGCGCCATAATGCTCCAGAGCCTTTTCAACAGCGATGACAGCGCGGTCGACGCCAGCGCAGTAGCCGCGAGGGGCTGCCAACAGAACCTTTTTGGCTCCGTTCACAGGCGCAGCGGCTTCAACATCTTCGCGGGTACGGCGAACTTTGGGAACGCGGGGCAGTCCCAGGGAAATCGAGGTGTTTTCTACAGGTGCAGACATAATCTCCATTCTAAAGGTTCTTGACGCCTATGCGGTACGCCTTGTGATGCCCCTGACGGCAGCTACTACCACAGCTAGCACCAGCAGACCCGCCGAGACCAGAGCAACAGTACCGGCTAGGGAATTGTTGAAAGACGCCAAGGAGTAGGTGAACGTTGAAATCAGCTGCTGCACGAAGGTCTGACCGGTGCTGGTGGGAATATTGAAAGCGTCAGTACCGAAAGCAGAACTGTGTGCAAGTGCTCCCCCTAGCGTCAGCATGCCAGCACCCAAGAAACCAACTATTGCGGCAAATAGCAGTCGGCGGCCGGGCCACAGAGCGAACATAAACGCGCCCACGGCAATGGTCAGCGCAGTAAGAATCTGCCAGCTATCAGCAAAATTCATGAGACTTTGCACGAAACCATTGATGGGGTACCCGCCCTCAGCACCATCGAGCAAGATGAGGCGCTGATCCGCGTCCGCATTGAGGTCAAACCCCAGCGGTTTGCCCACAAACGCATCCAGCTGATCGTAGAAGTAGTTGAGGTCTATAGCAGCGGCTTTGCGTTCACCGTTGAACAGGTAAGCATGGGTATCAGCCATAACGGTCTCCCATACTTTCGGGTAAGAATCGTGGTTCACCATCGCTTGGGCAGAATCGTGTACAACGGTATTGACTTGATTGTGCAACCAGTTTTGAGCGCCCCCGTACCAGGCAGTTGAATTGCCGTCTCCCAAGATTGCTGTGGCACTGGATGAGTTCATGAAGTCATCAGCAGCAGCGCGGGCAAGATTGCCTTGGAATTCGGTGTCGTATGCCATCGACGCGCTTAGCGCCTTAAAGCTCGCGGGGTTAATGATGGTGCTTTGAACCCAGTAGGCAAGGGCACTTGCAGATCCCAAGGCTAAGAATACGGGCACGAGCAAAACGCACAGTAGTCTACGCAGGGCTGAAAAGCGAGGTTTACGGGCGGGTACGCGCACCGGTGATACCTGAGGCTGCGCATAAGTGGGCGGCGAATATGCCGGTGAGGCGTACCCCGATACTGCCGGCTGGGCGGGTGGTGCGTAGACAGGTACTTTCTGCGGTGCCCTGTATGCTGCCGTAGGCTGAGCTGATGGCTGGCTGGCTATTTGGTAGCTGACTGGCAGCGGGGGTGCCTGAACGCTGGGGTTACCCCAGTTACCATCGCCGTAGGCTTCAAGGTTTTCAAGTTTGCTGACTTTAGGACGCGCGGGAGAAGTCTGAGGCTCTACTACCCGATGCGCCGCTAACGGTTGGGTGCTCTCGGCGGTAAAAGGCACTGTTTCTTCAGCAGAAAAGGCTACCTGTTCCGCACTTGTCTTCTCAGATGCACGAACATCAGGTGCATCTCGGTGTACCGGCATGGGCAGGGTCGCGTCGGTATTTGCTGCCGGCGCCTCTGTAGTGAAATGCGAGTAATCACCAGGTGGAAGCACCTGTGTCGCTTCAAGAGGGGGGTGTTTTTTCTGCTGTGCCATGCCACCTAATCTACTGGTAGTTACTGAAAACTTGCTAGATGCTCTGCAACACATCACTTTTTATTTTTTGTACGTTTAGTTTTGTGAGCAGGCTAAAATGTCAGTCTGACTGGTTAGGCTATAGGTATGACTTCTTCTTTTGAACCATCACCATATCAGGTGCAGGTGCCTAACGCTCACCGGCAGTTAGCTCCCACTGCTGGGTCTACGTCGCCGGAGAATCCTTGGCCCCTCAAATTGCTTTCGACAAAACTTCACGAGCACGTGGCGAAAGCATCTCCTACCTGGGTTGAGGGCCAGATTATTGAGCTGAACAAGCGCGCCCGCGTCACCTACCTGACCTTGCGCGATATAGATGAGGAGATATCAGTCTCGGTTACTCTCTTCGATCAAGAAACCGCGAAAATTCAGGGTACATTAGAACGCGGTCAGCGCGTCATCATTCAACTCAAACCTGATTACTGGGTGAAAACAGGCAGGCTTTCCATGCACGGCCGCAATTTGCGGACGGTGGGCACCGGTTCAATGCTGGAACGCATTGAAAAGCTCAAGCAGTCTTTAGCTGCCGAGGGGCTTTTTGACCAGCGGCACAAAAAACCTCTGCCACTATTGCCGCATCGTATCGGTCTTATTACCGGTCGTGATTCTGATGCGATGAAAGACGTTATTCGTAACGCTTCTCTGCGTTGGCCAGCAGTTGCTTTCGAGGTCAGAGAGGTAGCGGTTCAGGGAGTTCACGCGCTGAGAGAGGTGACCCAGGCTCTCAGCGAACTCGATGCGCACCCAGAGGTTGATGTTATCGTTATTGCCCGCGGCGGCGGTTCTCTAGAAGATTTACTGCCTTTTAGCGAAGAGGCAATGGTTCGTGCCCTTTTTGTTGCTCGCACCCCTGTGGTGTCAGCTATCGGGCACGAGGCTGATAGCCCCCTCATTGACCATGTAGCCGACGTGCGCGCGTCCACCCCCACCGATGCAGGCAAGCGGGTGGTACCCGATGTTGCAGAAGAAAAAGCGCGTATCACCCAGGCGCGTGCCTTTGTTGAACGTTCAGTTCAGAATTTTATCGGCAATGAACGTGCCAGTATTGCCCAGGTTAAATCCCGCCCGGTTCTGTTGGCTCCTCGCACCAGTTTGTTGGCGTGTGAAGAAGACCTGGAACGTCTACGCTCGCGCGCTCTGACAGCGGCACGTTCTTCAGTGGTACGCCACCATGAAAATATTCGCCAGCTGCGAGCGCGTGTCACGGCTCTCTCGCCCCAGCGCACTTTGGAGCGAGGTTATGCCGTGGTGCAAACCGTTTCGGGTGAGTTGGTGCGAGACGCGCGGAATCTGCCTGAGGGTACCGAGGTAATGGTGCGAGCAGCTCAGGGTTTAGCGAAGGCAACTGTTACTGAGACCTTTGAATCGAATATTTAGGTACAGGGGTCGCTGCCCCTGACTGAGTAAAACTAAATGGCTATGAAAGGCATAATAATGAGCGAAAATATTACTTTTAATGATTCAACCGGCGGCGCTCCGGTAGAGCAGCTGTCATACGAGCAGGCGCGTGCAGAACTCATGCAGGTGGTGCAGCGTATGGAATCTGGGGCGTCTTCGTTGGAGGATTCTATCGCTCTCTGGGAACGCGGTGAGGCGCTGGCGGCTCGTTGTGAAGCATGGCTAGATGGTGCTCAGGCGCGGTTGCAGGCAGCTCAGAATAATCAGCAAGAGCACAACAACTCCTAGCACCGCTCGCAGCAGCGTCGTCTAAAAATCTGTTATAAAAATCCCACGCTGTACATACACTAGCGTGGGATTTTTATATGGGTTAAGCAGGCACCGGCGCGCGGGCTAGTTTTGCTTGTACTCAGCCAAGAAGTTTCCGAGACGTTCAAGGGCTGAGTGCAGGGTCTGAGTATCGGGCAAGAAGACCAGTCTGAAATGATCTGGCTGATCCCAGTTGAAGGCTGTGCCTGTGCTGATGAGAATTTTTTGTTCGTGCAACAAGTCTAGAGCGAACTGTTCATCTGAGGTGATGTTGAAGTGATCAACGTCGAGCTTGGGGAACAGGTAGAGCGCGCCCTCTGCTTGGTTAACGGTGATGCCTTCCATGTCACTGAGCATTTTGTAGGCTAGATCGCGCTGTTCAATCAGGCGTCCACCGGGCAAAATCAGTTCATTAATCGACTGGTAGCCACCCAAAGCAGTCTGAATGGCGTGCTGACCGGGCACGTTGGCGCACAGGCGCATGGATGCGAGCAGCTGAATACCTTCAAGATAGTCGGTTGCCTGCCACTTGGGGCCGGTGATAGCAACCCAGCCCGCACGGTAACCACACACGCGGTAGGCTTTGGAAAGCCCCGAGAAAGTCAGGCACAGCACGTCATCACCGCAGATGGATGCGGTATGAATCATCTGCGCGTCCTCGTAGGTAATTTTTTCATAGATTTCATCGGCGAATACCACTAGCCCGTGCTCACGCGCCAGCTCAACGATGCTTTCTAGAATTTCCTTCGAATAGACCGCACCGGTGGGGTTATTCGGGTTGATAATGACGATGCCCTTGGTGCGGGAGGTAATTTTCGAGGCGATATCCTCGATATCTGGGAACCAACCGTTTTCTTCGTCGCAACGGTAGTGGACGGGTTTACCACCGGCTAGAGCAGTTGAGGCTGTCCACAGCGGGTAATCCGGCATCGGCACCAGAATCTCATCCCCTGTATCGAGCAGAGCCTGCAAGGTCATGGGGATCAGCTCTGATACCCCGTTGCCCAGGTAGACATCGTTGGGCTCCATGGTGAGGATACCTTTGGTCTGGTAGTACTGCACGATGGCGGTGCGGGCTGTATACAGGCCACGAGAATCTGAGTACCCCTGGGTTTCGGGTAGGTGCTGAATGATGTCCATCATGATGGCATCGGGCGCTTCAAAGCCGAAGGGGGCTGGGTTACCGATATTGAGTTTGAGAATACGATGCCCGCGTGACTCCATATGTTCTGCTTCTTCGAGCAGGGGACCGCGAATATCGTAAAGAACGTTCTGTAGCTTCTTGGACTGCTTGTAAACTGCCATGCGATATAGATTACTCCGTCAGGCTGTCAAACCAGAACATTGCCGCCTCTTGGTGCGTAATAGAGTTCTCACCGGTGGTAAGTCTGCCGAGCCTGACGAGATCCTGGGTGGTGAGTCTGCCAGATACAGTGTTGATGGCGTCCCGAGCGCCCTGGGGCACTTCGTCAGTGCGTATCATTGGCACAATTTGCTGGGCAATAAAATTGTTGGCGTTGTCTTCTAGCACCACAAATGCGTTGTCTTCAATGTCTGGTGAGCTGGTGAAAATATCAGCGATTTGCACTGTATCGTTGGCTAGTTGATCTGATAGCTCGCCCTGGTTATTGACCGCCACAAACTTTTTCGGCTCGCACCCGTAGACCGTCTTAAGCGCGTCCAGCCCGTGACTTCTGTGCTCAAAAGTCGCGGGTGCCCCCAGAGTCAGGTCGGGGCAGTGTTTGGCTATGTCTGCGATGGAGTTGATGCCGTACTTCTCAGCGGTGGCGCGGGTGACCACCAGAGCGTCCTTGTTTTCTGCGGTGGCGGCGTTGAGAAGAGAGGTGTCAAGGGGCAGTGCTTTGTCGAGGGCCGAGATGATGTCGCTGCTAGACATGCCTCGGACGTTCAGGGGCGGCTCAGTAGCAACCGCGCTGGAGCTTGGGCTCGCAGTGGCGCTAGCTGAGGCGCTTGCGGTGGTACTGGGTTCAACCGTGGGTACTCTTGTAGCACGGTCTTTTGCCGCAGCTATATCGGTGGGGCTGAGGGTGCCCTCGGCTGTCAGGTGTAAGAGTAAGTTGCCCGTGTAGTCGGGGGTGATATCAACGGTCTGGGGGTTGTTGGTGGCGGTAGATCGCGCAGAGACTTCGGGGCTTGCCAGTATAGGTGGCGCCGCTACATCTTGGGCTGTGAGAGGACGCGCCTGCATAGCTTCTAAATACTCGGCACGTGTGTTGCCGGTGTCGGTAATTTCGACCGTGTACCCCGCCTCTTTGAGGGCAAAGGCATAGAGGTGAGCGACCATCTTTGTTTCATGGGAAATACCGGCTGAGATAGTGATGGTCCCAAAGGACGTAGCTTCTGGATCAACCGTAATAGCTGGCTTTGTGGGGACGCACGCCGATAAGAGCAAGACCAAAGCTGAACAAGTACCGGCAAGAAACCTACTCTTCACACTGCACCTACCGGCTCAGCTGGCGTTCGCGAAAACGGCGTGCCCAGTCGGTGCTGTTGGCGTACCCCATCATGGTTGCCGCAGCATCAACCAGGTGTACCTTCTGGATCTTGTCAAGATCGGCAATAGGCACCCACCGAGCTTCATCAGATGAACCACCAATTTCGTGCCGCAAAGTGCCGCCCTCAATATGTGCGCGGTAAACGATGCGCAGCGCACAAAAAACGTTCTCCGAACCGGCGTTGGGGTCAAAATAACCCGCGTCCACGCCCAAGAGGTCCTCGGGGGCTGCTTCATAGCCCGTTTCTTCGTAAACCTCACGCACCACGGTGTCGTAGGGCTGCTCGCCGGGGTCCATGCCTCCACCGGGCAGCGTCCAAGCAGGAGAGTTTCTGCGGTCGGCAGGCACCCAGCGGGTCAGAAGAATCTTTCCCTGCTCAATAATGACTGCGTAAGCTGAAGGGCGAGTATCCATAGAAAGCGGCATACTTTCCATAGTAAAGGCTGATCCCTTATGATGCATCCTTATGAAGACTCCTCAGGTGCATCAGTCAGCTAGGCTTGAAGTATGAGTTTTCAAACTATCATTGCGCAGAACGCGCAACCTGTTACTTTCATGGATTCGATTATTGACGATCTGAGCAGTCTCGATTTCTGGCTGGGAAAACCCCTGCGCATCCTGCTCATTATTGTGGTAGCGCTGTTCGTGAGTGCCCTGGTACGCCTGGTCATCAAGCACATCACAGCATCCATTGCTCGCGGTACGCACGCACGCATTATCTCCGGTGGCACCGGGGTGGGACGCTGGATGCAAGATACCGGCATTTCGAATACCCGCCAGGCCCAACGCGCCAAAACGGTAGGTTCAGTCTTACGATCAGTAGCCTCCATTGCCATTTGGGCGATGGCAATCGTCATGATTATCGCAGAACTGGGTTTCAATATCGCCCCCGTTCTCGCCTCAGCCGGCGTCGTCGGTGTTGCTCTTTCCTTCGGCGCACAATCGCTTGTCAAGGATTACCTCACCGGTATTTTCATCGTCGCAGAAGACCAGTTAGGCATTGGCGACTGGGTCGATTTGGGCGAAGCCTCGGGCGAGGTAGAGGCTGTGGGTCTTCGCACCACACAGGTACGCGATATCAATGGCACCCTCTGGCATGTGCGAAACGGCGAAATTCTGCGCGTCGGAAACTCATCCCAGGGTTGGGCGCGTACCAACATTGATATGCCTGTTCCCTACGACGCTGATATCGGCAAGGTTAATGAGGTTCTACTCAGCGCCGCCCAACGAGCTGTAGAATCCAGCGATATCAGCGAACACGTTGTGGGAAAGCCTGAGATCAGAGGCGTTGAAAAGGTCAGCGGAGAATCGATGATCGTTCGAGTGACGGTAAAAACCGCTCCCTCCGAGCAGTGGACGGTTGCGCGCGTCCTGCGTTTAGAGCTCAAGCAAGCCTTGGACGCTGCTGGCTACTGCATTCCCCTACTCAACCAGTCGGTGGTGCGTTCGGCAGATGGCACCCCGCCGACTGCTGTAGCGCCGACTTCCACTGGCACAGGCACCACAGCCTAGTCGTATTTAGCGGCGTTTCTTGCCACCGGGTTTGCCCGTCACCTTCGCCTTCTGGGCGCTGTGCTGGCGGGCATTTCCGTTTTTGCGAGCGTTACGCGCTTTACGGTCTTGCTCCTCACGGCGGGCATTAGCGGCTCGACGCTTACGCTGCGCTTCTTCTTTCTCTTTGCGTTTTTTCTCTAGCGCCTGTTGCTTACTATCGGTTCCGCGGTCTGAAGCGGCAGTGCGCCCGCGGCAAATGCCCACGAAGTCCTGCACCATTGCCTCATCAATATCTTCGCGGAACTCACGCTTCCACACCAAAGCAACAGCGCTAGTTTTGATATCAGGCACCGGGCGGTGGGTGAGATCTTTACGGTGGTACAGACGGGCAATAGAAAGCGGAACAATCAACAGCCCCAAACCGGCAGCCACCAGCTCCACTGCGTCCTTGGTGTGGCGCATCTGCGGAAGTTTTTGAGGGTTGGACGCGCGGTAGGGCTCAAAAGCAGCAGCCCACTCAGGTACAGTCTCGGGTTCCTGCAACAAAAATTCTTCAGCGAGTTCAGCAACCGGAACCTCATCGAGAATACTGAGAAGGTGATCCTGCGGCATCACCACCACCTGTTGTTCACGGTAAAGCTCAATGCGGTGGTAGCGGTCTTTATCAGCAGAGACCGGTTCGTGTTCGGGGCGTATCAAGACCATACGGGCGAAGCCATCGAGAGCCGCTAACCCAGCTTTTTCGGCGAGAGGAATTTCAGCCAGCGGGCGCACCTGCCCGTAGCGGTCATGCCAGCGCCCAAACCATTTACCCGGCATCACACCGGGCACGAACCCCACCCGCATGGGGTAGGCGTGCGCGTCAAAAGAGTGCAGGCGTTCAAAAACATCGTGGTCTGCCAGTAGCGGGGCATGTTCTTCTGCTACGAGGGGCAAACGCTCAGCAGCGGTGACGTCTTCTACCGGTATTTCAGTCATGGGTCTTCTCTCTCAACGTTGTAGCGGGCAGGGTGTGCAGCGAATGGGTGTGAAGGTGAGAGGCTCGGCGGTGCTTTCGGCGCACCAGAAGAAAAACAGAGATGAGCGCAGCTACAGCCAGTAGTGCCGCTATCCAGGGACGCTCTAACCACGCCCATACTACTGCCATACCTACGGTGCCGTAGATGCTCCCCCAGATGAGAGTGCCCGCTAGCATTGCCGGGATCCATCGTACGAGCGGCATTTTAGTGAACCCGGTGGTCATAATGACCGCGGTTTGGAGCCCCACGGTAAGAAAACAGGCAGGCACGGCCAGTACTCCCCAGGTGTTCACCAGCTTTTGGGCTCGCTGGTAGGCAGGGTGTTTGAACACTGAGCGGACGCGCTCCCAGCGTTGACCACCGGATGCAGCAAGCCTACCTAAGCTGTAGACAATGCTGGTTCGCGCAATACCCACAGCCCAGAAGAAGCTAACGGCTCCCACCAGGCTCAGGTTATCGATCCACTCTTTCATCTGCACCAGTTTACCGGCTAAAGGCTGTAGTTGACAGGTGCCGTGGGGCACGTTGGGGGCGGGCAGACAGCGATAGATGAAGGCTTACCTAAGTAAAAGATTAGGTTTTTCAAACTTTTTCTCTGTTGAGACTATACAAGAGGCACAGAATTAGGTTATATTTTTATTACCAAATAGTTCAGCTTGTGGGAAGTTTGAGCTAGACGGTATGAGGAAACTTTTTTCTTCTGCGTGTGTGATGCCAAGGGCCAGAACCCCCAACGGAGTTCTGGCCCTTATCTTTTACTTTACCCCCCCCCCAAAAAAAAATGTATGGGAGAGGTTCTCTTACGCTCGGCGGCGGTTCAATACCTGATCCAAATCAATGCTCTTGCTGCCGCGCGCTGCCGCCTCAACAACGGTCTTCGACTCAGCATGCACAGGAGCCGGTGCCTGCAACGGTTCAACAGTTCTTTCTGCATACACCACCTCAGCCTCTAAATAGGTGGGAACAGGCACCTCAACCGGAGTCCATGTATTAGCAGCAGGCACCTCAAAACTACGGTGCGCCTCGTAGCGTGCAGGTGCATCATTGGGCCCCAACACCTCAGGTTCAACGGCAGCGGCATCCACCCTACGATGTTCAACCGGGCGGTGAGTACGCGCACGACGCAGATTTTTAGCCGCTGAGGCTACAGCAGCCGGGCGGTAGACCCGCTCAGTCTCGTAAGGAGCTGCCATCTCAACAGGATTTTCCTCGTGAGCGACTGCCTCAGCTACCGTAAGATTCATCGAGCGCGGACGCGCGTCCCCGCGCTCTGCGAAAGAGACAGACTTCTTCTTCATATCTGCCACTGCGAGTGCTCGTAGGGTAGCTAATCCAGTAAAGCTAAAGCCACCCAAGAGCAGGGGCACCCACCAGCTAACAGCGGTAAACGGTGCGGCAAGGGCGGTCAGCAAAGCCAACAGCAGGCAGATTGCTGCGGCAACAAAAATCGCAGTGCGACCTTTTTTGAGAATGAAAGACTGAGCCGGATTTTCGTCAGCGACTAGAGGGTGGGAGGGGTTTTCTTCTTGCCCGTCAATGACGTCAGAAGCAAACTTTTCAGCGTTAATAGCCTCAAAAAGCGGGGTTTTAAAGCGCGATTGAGAAAACCAGATAATGACACCGGCGATGATTACGAGAAGACTCGATGCGCCAACCACAGAAGTCATATCAGACCCCACCCCTTTTAAACTCTTGCGAACACCCCCGCTGGGTGTTTCTATCACTTTACCGAAATTACACATGTGTGACTAATCAAGTGTGTCATAAAAAATCGGTGGAGCGACACATAGTCACCCCACCGATCTCTTCAGCTTCTGACGTTCTTTATTTTCTAAAGTTCAGCAGCGAATTCTTTAACCCAGGCACGCAAATCAGGGCCGAGGTCTTCGCGTTCTGCAGCGAGAATAATGTTCGCCTTGAGGTAGCTGAGCTTGTCGCCGGTATCAAAACGACGACCCTTGAAGACAACACCGTAAACGCCTTCACCTTCGCTCTCACCCTTAGCAAGAGTCTGCAGGGCGTCGGTGAGCTGAATTTCACCGCCACGACCGGGAGCGGTGTTTTCAAGAACCTCAAAAACCTGAGGTGCCAATACATAGCGTCCGATTACGGCGTAGTTTGAGGGTGCTTCTTCTACGGCAGGCTTTTCAACAAGTTCTGAGACCTTAAAGAAGTTTTCGCCCTCAACCTGAGAAATCGCAGCACAACCGTATGCTGAAATCTGGTCTTCGGGAACTTCCATCAGCGCAATGACAGAGCCACCGGTCTTCTGCTGCACAGCAACCATCTCTGACAGCAGGTCATCTTTTTCATCAATGAGATCATCACCCAGCAGCACGGCAAAAGGCTCATTGCCCACGTGTACCTTAGCGCGCAAAACAGCATGCCCCAAGCCCTTGGGATCGCCCTGGCGCACGTAGTGGATTTCGCCCAAATCATTGGTGTCACGCACCGAACGCAGCAGCTTATCTTTGCCTTGGTCTTCAAGCTGTTCCTCAAGAGTGGGAACGCGGTCGAAGTGATCCTCAAGGGCTCGCTTGTTGCGTCCGGTAATCATGAGTACATCGGTCAGACCGGCGTCTACGGCTTCCTGCACCACATACTGAATAGCGGGACGGTCAACAACAGGCAACATTTCCTTAGGGGTCGCCTTGGTTGCGGGAAGAAAACGGGTGCCCAAACCAGCAGCAGGAATTACTGCTTTAGTGATAGCACGCGATACATTAGTTTCAGTCATAACTTAAAGGATAACTGATAATGCGAAGTATTTCGCTGATGATATAGCGGGGGCTGGTTATGCCACATTTATCGAGTGCCTCACACAATAAATCTTTGTTGAGGTTTCATATTCGTCAGAATCGCGTACGTCAGCACCGTCTTTTGCAGGGATCACAAGTTGCTCAGGGGCTCTTGGCATCCGGTGTACCGCTGATCGAGGGTCTAGCCCCAAGCTCAGTGCTTGCAGCTTTTCTTCCGCTGAACACAGAACCGCCAATATTCCCCCTCCTGCACACAGCGTACGCCACAGGGCTCCAAGTGATTGTGCCGGTGGTTAAAGCTCAGCGCCAATTAGCGTGGGTAGAGTGGACGCCTCAGGGCACAACCTCCACGAACTCACTGGGAATAGCAGAACCAACCGGCAAAGACCTGGGGGCAGAAGCATTCCTTCAGGCTGATCTTCGCCTCATTCCGGCACTAGCTGTAGCGTCTGACGGCGCGCGTTTGGGCCAGGGCGGCGGCTTTTACGACCTGCTGACGCAGCCCCTGAGCGCCCCGGCGCGAGCACGCACCTACGCCGTTATTTTTGATCATGAGTTGCTGGACGCTCTCCCCGCAGAATCTCATGATTTCAGGGCACAGGCTGTGCTAACTCCCAGTGGAGTACACAAGCTGACGTCTTCTCCTCTATCTTAGGCGCCGTCCTCTCCGGTTCCCGCGGAGCGGTATGATATTTTCAGAAAATTTTACGTCTGAGCACTACATCGCGAAAGAAGTTTTACCTATGCCGGTATATGTTTATCAATGCAAAAACTGCGAATATATTTTTGAACAGCACCAGTCTTTCTCTGAAGATGCCCTCAAGACCTGCCCGGAATGCGACCAGGATCAGTTGCGTAAAAAATTCGGCAACGTAGGCGTTGTTTTTAAGGGGTCAGGCTTCTACGCTAACGACTCGAAAAAATCAGCGGACTCCTAAAATTTCGCTGTTTATTGCAGCCTCTCATCGCGGCAGCAAAAACTCCGGTGGTTCTCACCCTGTCAGGGTGAGAACCACCGGAGTTTTCGTGGTTAGGTAATTTTTAGTTTATAAGCCGTAGTGCGGAGGTTTCTGGGCTTTCATCCATTCATCCCGTTGTGCATCCTGTGATTGCTCCACGGGGGTAGCGGATGGAGTCAGTCCTGCAAGGCGGGGTTCTGAACCACCGACAGCGCTACCGCCGGTGGCTCGCCTATTGCCGCGCCGGGCACGCGGGGTAGACGAGTACTCTGGCTCTTTTCTCTCGGTCATGATGCCTTGTGCTCCCCCATCCCCAGGTAGGTGCTCATACGCTCCACTACAGCCTCAGGATCCGAGAACACTTCGATGGTCCACAGGGTCAGGTAGTTCCACCCGGTGCGTGCCAGACGCTCAGGCAGAAGGCGGGTACGTTCACGCACCGATAAGTCAGCCCAAGAGTCTGCCCCATCAGAGGAAACAGCAAGGGGAATACGCATACTTGCCCCGTCGTGGAGCATAGCGCGGGCACGCGGGCTGCGCATGGCACCAGCAGAGAGGGACTCTCCCTCAGCGGTGACAACCAAAGAAATATCGTTATTTTCAGAAGAGTGAACGCGAGCCCCGCGCTCTTTAAGACGGCGCACCAAATCGTTGAGTAGCCAGTCTCCCATATCGGTTGCCTCAATTGCATCGTTCGTCAAGAACTCATTGGCTGGCAGCTTGTCGGTAATCTGCGCACCGAAAGCCATTTCGGTATCAGCTTCTTGTTGGCGTGAGTACTCCTGGATCAAACGGTATATATCGAGTGCGCCCCCTTTGAGCAGAGCCGGGTTCATATCGTCCAGGCTCAGGCTGGTGATGATGCGGGTTTCGTGGCGGGCACGAGTCATCGCTGTTACAAAATGCTTGCCACCGTGTGCCTCCGAGAATTCCCCGAGAGAGTGGACCTCCGGTTTATGCGGAGCGCGCCCGAACCCCAGCGCCACAAAAACAACATCGCGTTCAATAGTTTCGGCGCGGGCAACATTGACAACGCGGAAAGGTTCTTTACCGGGGGCAAAGAATCCAGCTGCCTGCGGGTAGCTTTCCAACGCTCGACGCACGAAATCAGCAATACGCTGGGCATGACGCGCGGTAGAGGCAATGACCGCCAGCGACTGGTGGGGACGCTTGATGGCATGCTCAATGACGCGCCACCCCACCTGCTCCACCTCAACGGAGGGGGAATCCATGCTGGCGTTATCGCTCATACGCCCCTCAAGGCTCACGTATTCCACGCTGAGCCCCGCGACGCTCTCGGTGATTTCTTCACCCCAGGGGTAGTGGATGAGCTGACCGTTGTAGTAGTGCTCATTCAAGTACCTAAAGAGAGCGGGGTCTATGGCACGGTTGACGATGGCGAGCGAGCGCTGAGGAACGATCTTTGCTAGCACATCGATGGTGGATTCCAAATTGTCATCAACGTCCATCACTGCGTTGTGGGCAACTGCTGACACCATGAAGGGTACAGGGCGGCCGCTCACCGAGTCGCCGAAGGCAATGACCTGGTCTGCGCGAGTAATCGCTGGTAGGTTAGCTGCCAGCGGGGTCGATTCAGCGTCCAAGAGAATCACCGTGTCAAAGCGTTGATGGGCAGGAATCTTGCGGCTGATAGCAAAGGGCGAAGAAACCCACAGAGGGTAGAGAGTAGTGGCTAGGTGCGGGGCGTGGGTGAGAATCTCATAAAGGCTAAACTCGTGGGAACGCAGGTGAGATTTAAGGTATGCAGCTTCATCGGCGTACTCGCTGATCGCTTTTTGCCACTGCATCGCCAAGCGGTGTAGCAAGCGTGCAGGGGTGGACGCGATATGACGGTAGTCTGCACGGCGGAAGCGAGCTTCGAGTTCTCTTAGCTGGTTGCCGTCAAGAATTTCAATTTCTTGCGAAGCGATCATCATTTCCAGAGCAGTCTGCCACCAGGCAAGCTCTAGTTCAGCGGGTGCGTGTTCAGCGGGAATTTGACGCTCGCGTAAGTCATCCAGCAGCTCGCCGAGGCCCTGTTCTGTGAGTGAACGAATCAAGCCATCGCGCTCAGGCAGGGTGTGCAACAGGTATTCGTCATCGATGAGGTGACTCAAGCGTTTGAGTATATCTGCCGCCGGTGCGGTAATAAAATCATTGCCCTGAGGGCTGTTTTCGAGAACGAGTTCGAGACCGGTAAATTCGGCACGCAACTCATCATGATGAGCGCGCAATTCGTCAAGGTTTGCCGGTGGTACAGGAAGGCTGCCCTCTGCTGCCCAGGTAATCCACTCTTCGCGCTGGCTTTGCACCACAACCAGCGCATCGTGAATATCGCTCAGGTGTACGCCGGGGCGAATGTATTCCTTGGCAGCTTTACGCAGGCGTGAGCGTTGCATGGTGCTCATCTCGATGCCGCGTTCGCGTCGCCAGCTACCCGAGGCGGTCGCAGCGATTAAATCGGTCACCGGGCGTTCGAAGATATCACCCGTGAACTCTTTGAGAGTTTCGCGGATTCGTTCTAGCAAACCCAACTGTTCATTCCACTGCTCAAGGCTGTTGCCGGTTCGCATACCAGTTTCGTTGCCCATCAGGCTCATGGCGGCACGAAGGTTGGTCATAGATTCGTGCAGCGATTTCACCAGCTCATGAGCAGCTTGGCTTTCCTGGGTGTCTACGAGGGTGGCTTGATGCCAAGGCGAAAATTGGGTGGACGAGCGGTAGCCTGCCAGTTCGCCCAACCGCACGAGCTGTCGGGTGATAGCGGAGCGGTCGGTGAGCGCGTCCATGACATCACGGTTGAAACGAACGTGAGTTGAAGGAGCAGGCTGCTGTGCAGTCAGCGCCGCCAGGGTCTGCATCGCATCAAAGGGTGAGCAGCCCCATCGTGACTCTGTGTATTTCAAAGCGTTAAGGTGCTCAGCGAGCTGGTTGCGGGTGGTTTCAAGCTCAGCGTACACCTCAGAATAATCAGGTTCAACAGCGTTCTCATTGCGTACAATTGCTTGAATGAGTAGCTGACGGGTTTCTTCGCTCTCTCTATCTTTGAGCACGTCAAAAACGGTATCGCCCAGACCCAGCGCTGCGGTTTGCGCGGCAATAGTGCGTAGAGTAGAGCTCTTCTCCCCTACAATCAGCACCGATTTATTCTGGCTCATCAGAGTAGAGGCAATATTGAGGGCCGTGCGAATGTCGTCGGTACCGGGTGCCGAGGTGATAGCCAAAGAATGACCGCTGGAAGCTAAATCTACAACCTCCTGGGCAGATGCATCTGCATCGGCAACTAAGAATTCATCGGCTACTGGACGTGTATCAATTGGGGGTAGCGGGTTCACCGCCACGGGCGCGTGTGAGGAGAGCTCGATGCCTGATTTGAGGGCAGCGAGATCACGCACAACTTTGGTGTGCGCTGTAGCAGGTAGGGCACCGGTGCTCTCTTTAAGATCGGCGAAGGTGGAGACCAGGTACTTCGACTCAATCATCATGCCGGGGATCTTCGCGGTGGATGAGCGCATACGGTCAATCACTGGCTCAGGGTCAAGGCGCGACATTGAGTTCGCCAGGGCAGCCACATCCATGCTGCTCAAATCAATGTTGTACTCTTTACGCAGCTGACGCACCAATGCCGGATTCAGTTTGGCGGCACCCGTCAAGCGCAACTCAAAATCATCGCCGCTTGTATGCGGGGTAATAGCCAAAGGTGCAAGCAAGATGGGGGCAATGAACCGTTTCTCGGTAGCCAACCGTTGGGCTGATCCGAGATCACGAGAAAGCCATGAGGCGGTGCCAGCCACAAAATAGCCGGCATCCAAACCGTGCTCTGTCTCAAGCTCAAAAATCTTAGCCCGCAAAACACGTGCCGCGCTCATCCCCGATTCCAAGAGGGACTTCTCACGCAAAATTGTTGAGAGGCGAGTTTTGCGCCCCATCATCAACTGCGCGACGCCAGAGGGGTTAGCATTCGACAAATCAATATGAACGTAATCAACCTGGTTAAAATCAAGCAGCGCGTCAGGCCCGGTGTACAGGTCCATCTGCTCAGCCCACCGCTCAAGACCGGCAGCGCTTTCTTCATTAAAACTATCTGCTGCGGTGTAGTCTTGTTGCTGATTCTGGGCGGATTCACTCACGTTCAAACAATCCTTCGTAGTACACGTCATCGCCCCTACAGGGCGCACTCTTTATGCCAATGGTGATATAAGAAAAGGAAAACTAGCTGCCCGGCGTCATCTGGTTATAGCGGGCAATAAGGGTCAAGAGGGTAAGGACACCAATCAGCACCATACCTCCGACCAGCGCCCACCTCCATTGCGGAGCGAACTGCTCCGTGCGGTCTTCAAAGCGCAGAGAACGCACGAGGAAAAAAGCAACGAGCGCGGCGATAAGGTTGCCCACCAGAATCTGCTGAACCACGCTGAAAATACCAAAAAGTCGTACCGTTTGAGGGTTCTCGCTCTCAGCGACCTTCAGCATGACCGACTGAATCACAGACATACACGCCACTAAAAATGAAAGAGCAATAGCAGGGTGCTGCAGAGTTTCACTGAAGCTCTGTCCCACCGTCATTGACTGTGTATAGGCAAAAAACACAAAACCAGCGGCGCTGAGCATCCACACCCAAAAAAGCACAGTTCTCAGGCGCGATGAATTTTCTAAAAAGTTATAAATAGCGTTCATGGGGTTATAAATCTTGATCAATCAAGTCAATATAGCGGCGTACCACGTAATCCAATAGTACGTTGAGACCAATAAAGGAATGAAAGGGGGTGCGTTGCATGGGGATAGGACGCGGGGTCGCGGCGTATCGCAGACTGAAGTTCGCTACCGAAGACATATAGTTCATGCCAAATGCGGTCACCACAATCATGGGAATCTTCCGCAATGACAGTAAGTTAACCGTCTCTCGAATCTGCTCTGTATTGCCCGAAAGCGAAACAATGATGACAAGGTCTTCGGCGGTCATCACGTGAGCGCTGCCGGCAAACTCATTGTGAGCCGGGATCACGTGCGTAAAGCGTCCGCACGAGAGCATAGATTTAGCAAATTCTTGCACCGCGTTGCGCTGGGCATAGCCGGTGCCGTAGCAGTAAAGACTGCGAGCTTGTCGGATTTTCTCAAGTGCCGGGGCTAAATCGTATCCCTCAAGGAATTCAAAAGTCTTGGCAATGTCATCTTTTGCTGACTCCACAAAGTTTTCAGGAGAGCCTACCGGCTTATTCAACGACGACTTGATGAAATATTTGAGCTCCGCAAACCCCGTAAAATCCAGCTTTTTAGTCAGCCGAATAATACTCGACGTAGAAGTAAAGGTTCGGTGGGCAAGAGATGAAATAGTAGCCTCACTGACGAACTCCTCGTTCTCCAGCATGAAAGCGAGGATATCGCGCTCCGTCTCACTAAAACGGTGCTGATGGGCATTGACGATGTCCTGCAAATCCAACAAAAGCTCCCGGTGTCTTACGATGCTACCTATTCTTTCGATAGTACAGCATATAAGCTAACCGGGAGCTTTGTTCATTCACTCAAAAAGTGAAGTGAACGTTTACTTGTTGGAGTTAACCATCTCTTCGAAACGGTCACGAACCTGAGGAACGTCCATACCGACGATAACCTGCAAAGCCTTACCCTTGTTGACCAAGCCAAGAGCGCCAGCACCCTTGAAGTCAGTCTCAGAAGCAACGAGCTCGGGGTTATCAACAGATACACGCAAACGGGTTGCGCAGTTGTTCACCGAGGTGATGTTCTGAGCGCCACCGAGCAAAGCCAAGAAGTCAGTTGCACGCTGGTTGTAGGGATCCTTGGAATCAACAGCGGTAGCAGTTGAGCCTGCAGCGGCTGCGCCCAGGGTGCCTGCCTTCTTTGCTTCCTTGTACTCGGCTTTGGTGTAGAGCTTGGTTTCGCCGCCCTCAGCTTCACGGCCGGGGGT
Source organism: Rothia sp. ZJ1223 (assembly GCF_016900985.1). Taxonomy (NCBI): domain Bacteria; kingdom Bacillati; phylum Actinomycetota; class Actinomycetes; order Micrococcales; family Micrococcaceae; genus Rothia; species Rothia sp. ZJ1223. The sequence goes on from NZ_JAFEUT010000002.1 coordinate 346,413, forward strand.
CTTGAAGTCGAACTTGAGGATCAAGAAGCGGAAGACTACGAAGTAAATCAGGGTGAAGATTAGACCGATGACGATCTGCGAGATGTAGGTACCTGAGTGGTTACCCCACAGCGGAATCCAGTTCTGGAACAGGAAGTCGATCAGACCGCCACCCATGTTGCCGCGCAGACCGAAGACGTACATGACTGACGCCATGCTTGCCGCCAGAACAGCGTGTACTGCGAACAGCGGGGGTGCCAGGAACAGGAAGGTGAATTCCAGGGGCTCGGTGATACCGATCAAGATTGCGGTTAAGCAGACAGGAATCAGCAGAGCGAGGGTCTCTTTACGCTTTTCAGGACGCGCGGTGGTGTAGAAAGCCGCGGCGATACCCAGCGGTGCGAAGACCTTTGAGTTACCGTGCAGACCGAAGCCACCTGCGGGGAACTGCTCTGAGAGGGGAGCTGCTGACTGAGCGATCTGGGGCAGAGCTGCAACCCAGTCTTTGGTGACGCCGTTAGGAGTAACAGCGGGGCCGAATACGAAGGGGGTGTAGATGAAGTGGTGCAGACCGGTGGGAATCAGGATGCGTTCCAGGAATACGTAGAGCCAGATACCGAAAACGCCTGAGCCCATGAACAGACCCTGCAGTGAGCCGATGCCGGTCTGGATGGTGGGCCATACCAGGCAGAAGAACAGAGCAACGGGCATCATCAAGAAGAAGCCAAGACCGTAAACGAACTGGGTGCCCTGGAAGATGCCCAAGAAGTCGGGGAGCTTGGTGTTGAAGAAGCGGTTATGCAACCACACAACAATAGCGGAGATGATGATTGCACCAAAGATACCGGTGTCGAGGGTCTTGATACCAGCAATCATCTTCAGACCGGTGCCGGCAGCACCCTCTGAGAGGTCCTGCTCAAAGTCAATACCGAAGTTGGTACCCCAAATGCTCAAGATGGCGCCAACGAAGTAGTTGAAGGTCAGGTAGACCATACCGGCTTCAAAAACCGCACGTGCCTGAGCCTGCTTAGCCAAAGCAATGGGCAGACCAAGAACGAACAGAAGTTCCATCTGGTTGAAAACAGTCCAAGCGCCGGACTCCCAGACAGACCAGAAGTTGTACCAACCGGTACCTTCAGCAGCGATGCTTCCGAGCAGCTGCTCATTTTTACAAATAATTGCGATACCGACGGCAAGACCGGCGAATGCAAAGATGAGGACGGGGGCAAGCATTGCCGAGCCGAACCTCTGGATTTTCTCCATCATGGCAGATTAATCCTCAATCGAAAGAGACAAGTAACGAAGAAGAGAATACATGGTATCTGAGTGTTTAACACCACGCCACGATGGTTTTGGCAATAGTTTCAACGTTTGACACATCAGTAACAGAAACCGGCAAAAGTTCTTTCGATATATTTACGACTTAAAGCGGGATGGCACGTCGCGCGTCCATAAGATGAAACCGATGGCTTTTGTGCCAAGCAGAATCAACTATCACCACTATTTATTCAAAAGCGCAGGCTGACTCAAAACCATGAAAATTCTGACTCTCAATACCCACAGCTGGGTGGAGCTGCACCAGATTCCCAAGATTAAGACATTGGCGAAGTTCATCATTGATGAAGATATTGATGTTGTTGCTTTGCAAGAAGTCAATCAGCACCAGGAGACTCTCGCCATCAGCGCTGATGAATACTATCTCTCGGCTACTGAGCGAGCGGTTCACCACGATAATTTTGGTCTTCTCCTCGCGCATTTTCTCAAAGACTTAGGTAGGCCCTACTACTGGTCGTGGGTAGATGCACACGAGGCGTGGAACGCTTACGATGAGGGCGTTGCCGTATTCAGCAAGGTTAAACCTCGTCAGGTTGCACCCATCGTGATGGATGATTCTTACGATTACAGCCAGGTTTGGCGACGCACTGCCCTTGCCCTAGAGATACCTCACGCTGACGGCAGTTTTTGGGTGGCGAGCACCCATATGAACTGGTGGTTCATCGAAGATAAGTATCTCTTTGCCTCAGATTTTGCATCACTTGATTCTCAGTTGAGGCAGCTGGCAGGCAAAGCTCCAGTGATTCTCGCTGGTGACTTCAACAATGATCCTGAGACTCCTGAGGAAGGCTATGCTGAGGTGATTTCACGCCAGTGGCACGATACCTACCCCCTTGCAAAGGCACGCGAGGGCGAATACACCGTCCACAAAAAAATCGCTGGTTGGGAAACAGCGACCAAAGCGATGCGGATTGACTTCATCTTCACCGATCAGCCCCTACAGGTTGATTATCACCGGGTAGTTTTTGCCGATAACAGCCCCGAGGCAATTTCAGATCACTCCGGTGTTCTGGTGGACTTCGACCCCCAACAGCTCTTTAACTAAACAAACTTTTACCAATCCAACGAGAGAAAGCGAAATACCGTGTCTGTATCAACTCAGTGGTGGCAAGAACCTGTTATCTACCAGATCTACCCTCGTTCTTTTCAGGATTCTAACGGTGACGGCGTCGGCGACATCCCCGGTATCACCACCCGCATGCCTTACTTAGCCAACCTCGGCATTGATGCTATCTGGCTCTCACCCGTCTACAAATCCCCCAATGATGATAACGGCTACGATATTTCGGATTACCGCGACATTATGGATGAGTTCGGCACCATGGCAGACTTTGATGAGATGCTGAAGGTAGCCACCGAGCACAACATCAAAATCGTAATGGATCTGGTAGTCAACCACACCTCAGACGAACACGAATGGTTTGTGCAGTCCCGTTCATCAAAAGACAACCCCTACCGCGACTACTACATCTGGAAGGACGCGGTTGGTTTCGAAGAAGATGGCACCCCGATTCCGCCCACTAACTGGGTTGCAGCTTTCTCCCCTTCAGCTTGGGAATGGGACGAAACCACCGAGCAGTTCTACCTACATCTTTTCTCCAAGAAGCAGCCCGATCTGAACTGGGAGAACCCCAAGGTACGCGAAGAAGTCTACGATCTTATGCGTTTCTGGCTCGATAAGGGTGTGGCGGGCTTCCGTATGGACGTCATTAACCTCATCTCCAAAGACCAGTCATACCCTGATGATCCGGCGGTAGCCGCTGGTGCTAAAACAGACTCGCTGGTGATGGCTGCTAACGGTCCGCGCGTCCACGAATTCCTCAACGAAATGTACCGTGAGGTACTGAGCCACTACCCCATTATCACTGTCGGTGAGACTCCTTTCGTTACCACCGCCGACGGTCTGCTCTACACCGGTTTTGACCGCGACGAGTTGCAGACCCTCTTTCAGTTCGAGCATATGGGCGTAGACTCCAACCCCGATGCGAAACTGGGCAAGTGGAATGACACCCGCTTTGAGCTGGTGGATCTCAAACGCATCCTCTCCAAGTGGCAGGACGACCTTTCGGGCAAAGCCTGGAACGCCCTGTACTGGAACAACCACGACCAGCCCCGCGCTGTCTCTCGATTCGGTAGCGATTCCCCCGAGCACCGCGTCCGCTCGGCAAAGATGTTGGGTACTACCTTGCACTTTATGCAGGGCACCCCCTACATCTACCAGGGTGAAGAGCTGGGCATGACCAACGTCTTCTTTGATGACATCAAGGACTACAACGACCTTGAAATCCACGACTCCTACGAAAAACTCGTGGGGTCGGGCGCTGTTAGCCACGACGATATGATGCGTTATATCTCGGCATCAGGGCGAGATAATGCCCGTACTCCCATGCAGTGGGATACCACCGAGAACGCCGGGTTCACCACTGGCAGCCCCTGGCTCAAGCTCAATCCGCGCTACACCGAAATCAACGCCAAAGAAGCGTTGGCAGATGAGAACTCGGTGTTCTACCACTACAAGAAGCTCATCGAGCTGCGCCACGCGCACCCCATCGTGGTCAATGGCACTTACAAGCTACTTGATGCTGATGACAACCAGGTTTACGCCTACCTTCGTTACGGTCAGGGTGAATCTGAGGGGCAGGTACTGCTCGTTATCAGCAACTTTACCGATGCAGAACTCGAACGCGACTACGGTTACGACCTCACCGAGGCCCAACTACTAATCAGCAACTACGAGGACGCTCCCGCCGGCAACACCTTGCGTCCCTACGAATCCGTAGTGTTCGCGTTCAAGGCATAAACCCTACCTTCATCTCCGGGGCAGTGTATGAGACCCTGCCCCGGAGACTTCTTATTTTCTGCTTTTAGCTCTTACTCTCTTCTTCGAAAGGAAGACCCCGTGGCTCACACTTCAAACGCAGGTAAACAGTGGTGGAAAGAAGCAGTCGTCTACCAAATCTGGCCCCGCTCATTCCAGGATTCAAATGGCGATGGCATCGGTGATATCCCCGGCATCACCTCCCGCATTCCTTACCTCGCGGAACTCGGCATCAACGTCATTTGGCTCTCCCCCGTTTTCGGCTCACCGAACGACGATATGGGCTACGATATCAGCGACTACCACGCCATCATGACCGAATTCGGCACCATGAACGACTTCGATCGCTTGCTCACCACCGCTCATGACAACGGCATTAAGATCCTCATGGACATGGTTGCCAACCACACCTCAGACGAACACGAATGGTTTGTGCAGTCCCGTTCATCCAAAGACAACCCCTACCGCGATTTCTACTACTGGCGCGATTCTTCAGGCACCGATGAGAACGGTAATCCGCTGCCTCCCAATAACTGGGGCTCAGAATTCGGCGGACGAGCCTGGGAATACGATGAAACCACCGACCAGTGGTACCTGCACATGTTCTCCCAAAAGCAGCCAGACCTCAACTGGGAGAACCCAAAGGTACGCGAAGCTATCTACGAGATGACCCGCTGGTGGTTAGATAAGGGCATCGACGGATTCCGCCTGGACGCCATCAACATCATCTCCAAGCCCGAGGGTCTACCCGATGACCCCTCCGTAGACCCCGCCAAGCACAGCTCGTCCATTCCCTTTGTGATCGAAAACGGTACCAGGGTACACGAATGGATGCACGAAATGAACCGCGAAGCCTTCTCGCACTATGACTGCATGACTGTTGGCGAGATGAGTGCAACCCCACCCGCCGAAGCCATCCAGTACGCAGGTTTCGAATCTGATGAGCTGCACATGATCTTCCACTTCGAGCACATGGGCGTAGACTCAGACCCCGAAGCTGGCATGGGCAAATGGTCCCTACAAAAATTCGATCTGCGCGAGCTCAAAGAAATTCTCAATTCATGGCAAACTGAGCTCGCAGGCAAAGCGTGGGGTTCGCTCTACTGGAACAATCATGACCAGCCCCGCGTTGTTTCCCGCTTCGGCAACGATGCCGAAGAATACCGTGAACTCTCCGCCAAGATGCTTGCCACCGTCCTTCACTTCATGCAGGGCACCCCCTACATTTACCAGGGCGAAGAAATCGGCATGACCAATGTACAGTTCGATAGCATCGAGGACTACAAAGACCTTGATTCTATCAACTTCTACCACGACATGGTGACCGAGCAGGGCACTCTCACTCACGAGCAAGCCATGGAACTTATCTACGCCAAGGGACGCGATAACGCACGCACACCTGTTCAGTGGGATTCAACAGAATACGCAGGATTTTCCACCATTGAGCCCTGGATCGGTCTTAACGATAACTACCCCACTGTCAACGCAGCCGATGCCCAAGACCGCGAAAACTCGGTCTTTGCTTACTATCAGCAGCTCATCAAGCTCCGCCGCGGTGAACTCAAAGAGCATATGGTCTACGGCACCTTCGTCCCCCTCGATACAGAGGACGCCGATGTCTACGCCTACGAACGTCACGCGGACAACGGCGAAAAGCTACTTATTATCGCTAACTTCACCGACCAGGAACAAGAGCGAACCTACGAGCTCGCAGCACACAACCCCCAGCTGGTCATCAGCAACTACTCAGATGATGCCCACCAAACGCTGCGCCCCTATGAGGCGAAGGTTTATAAAGTCCTTAGCAACTAACAACCACCATTACGCGCAAAAACCTTGGTAAACCCGCAAAAACCACCTAAAATAAGATGACTCGTAGTAGGGGACTTCCCTAACTCGTACCACGAGCAGCTTTACGGTGAAATCCCCATGACTACCGTAAAGCAACCATCCGGTGTGAATGTATGAGAAGACACTCATAAAAAGGATGCCAAAGGCCTCGCCCCCTTCACTAGGAGCGAGGCCTTACGGTTTTCCCCTACTCAGAAGTGACCATCAGAAGTAGGGGGTGACCGCTAAAAGTAATGCTGACCGTACATCTAGCGGTCAGCATTACTTTTGGCGGTCACCAGTAGATAACTAGACCGACAGAATCAGAAAAACTGAACAAAACAAAAGGAGTCGGCTCACGCCGACCCCCTTCTAGCCTCGCCGCTTCGCTGTGCTCGGCATCAATAAAAGCAATTTTTGTTTCGGCCACTGGCCGAAAATTGCTTTTATTCCCATTCAATCGTTCCCGGCGGCTTCGACGTCACATCCAAAACCACACGGTTAACTTCACGAACCTCATTCGTAATACGATTCGAAATCTTCGCCAGCACATCGTACGGCATACGCGTCCAGTCCGCCGTCATCGCATCCTCAGACGACACCGGACGCAACACAATCGGATGACCATACGTACGACCATCACCCTGCACACCCACCGAACGAACATCAGCCAACAACACCACAGGGCACTGCCAAATCTCTTCATCCAAGCCAGCAGCAGTCAGCTCCTCACGAGCAACCGCATCCGCCGCACGCAAAATATCAAGGCGCTCACGAGTCACCTCACCAATAATGCGAATACCCAAACCGGGGCCAGGGAACGGCTGACGCGCCACAATCTTCTCAGGCACACCAAGCTCACGACCAATCGCACGCACCTCATCCTTGAAAAGGGTACGCAACGGCTCCACCAGCTCAAAAGTCATATCCTCAGGCAAACCACCCACATTGTGGTGAGACTTGATATTAGCGGCGCCCTCACCGCCACCCGACTCAACAACATCCGGGTACAAAGTACCCTGAACCAAGAACTTAATATCGCCGCCGTCCTCTGAAGCCTCCTCAATCAGCTTGCGTTGAGCAGTCTCAAAAGAACGAATAAACTCGCGACCAATCGCCTTACGCTTAGTCTCAGGATCAGTGGTGCCAGCCAAAGCGTCCAAGAAACGCTCCGACTCATCAATGGTCACAATCTTAATGCCCATAGTCGATGCGTAATCATTCTCAACCTGCTCACGTTCACCCTCACGCAACAAACCATGATCAATGAAGAAGCAGGTCAGCTGATCGCCCACAGCCTTATGAACCAGCGCAGCAGCAACAGAAGAATCAACGCCGCCCGAAAGAGCACAAATAACGCGGTCACTACCAACCTGCTCGCGAATCTTCGCGACCTGTTCCTCAATGATGTTGCCCGTTGACCAGGACTTCTCCAAACCAGCCACGTTGAACAAGAAGTTCTCTAAAGCAACCTGACCGTAATCAGAGTGCTTCACCTCAGGGTGCCACTGCACGCCACCGAACTTACGCTCGGTATCAACGAACGCCGCAACCTGAGCACCGGGGGTCTGTGCCAACACGGTGAAGCCTTCAGGTGCCTCAGTTACAGAGTCACCGTGTGACATCCACACGTTCTGAGTCTGCGGGGTACCCGTCAAGAACGACGAATCGGCAGCGCACAAAGTCGCATCAGTTGCGCCAAACTCACTCAAACCAGTCTGTGCAACGGTGCCGCCCAAAGTATGAGCCATCACCTGAAACCCGTAGCAAATGCCGAAGACAGGAATACCTGCCTCAAACAGAGCAATATCACCAGAAGGAGCGCCCTCAGCATAAACCGATGAGGGGCCACCCGAGAGAATCACAGCAGCCGGGTTTTTAGCCAGCATCTTCTCGGTAGACATGGTGTGAGGAACGATTTCGGAGTAAACTCCGGCTTCACGGACGCGGCGAGCAATCAGCTGCGCGTACTGTGCACCGTAGTCAACAACAAGTACCGGGCGCTCTTCGAGCTCAACGGTATTTTCTGCGTTGGTCACTTGTTTTGCCTTAGTGTCAATGAGTTGCGTTCAAGCGTTACAACCGCTCAAACATGGATAAAACAATTCTAAGCTACAACACCACAAGATGCAGTAGCCGCAAGCTACCAGGAGTCGAGGCTCCTAGTAGCGTTTAAGCGCCTGCGGATTAGCTTCCACTAAGGCAAGAGTTTCCTGGTGAATCTTTTTCTCCACGATGAAAGAGAGGAAGGGCACCACACCGCCCAAAGCCATCACAATCAGCTGAGCAATACCCCAGCGCATCAGCAACCACAGACGCAGGCACGACAACAGATAAATCACGTAGAACCAACCATGAATAATCAGAATCCACGTTGAGATGTTCAGACCGCCCGTCAAGTTACCGGTCTCAAGGTTCAGCCAACCCAAGGCGACAGTCTCGCCAGTGGCAGCATCCGTAGCACCTGCTACCAGGTCATAACCGAAAACGTAACGAGAAATCATCTCAGCTACCAGAAGCAACAAGAAAGTGCCCGAAATCCAAGCGCACCACTTATAGAAAGTCAGCGCCGACCTAATCTGCGACTCGGTACCGCCAAATTTCTTTCGCACCGTAAAACCGCCGCGTCCGTTACTGACTCCGCCTTCGCCAAGAGTTACTTTTTTACCGTCGGTACGTTCAACGGGACCAACCGGTTTTTGATGATCTGCTACCACCTATGGCTCACTTTCTGCTAGTTTTATGCTCGATAATGCGGGTTAGAAACACCCAAAGACGTTGAGGTTGTTACACCTGGTACCTCATCAAAGAAATAATATTTTTGATCCGCGGGGTCCCAGTAATAGTAGCGACCGCTCTCTTCATCTTTGAAATATTCGCCGTCGTACTCAAAATATTGGGCGGGATCTTCCTGTTTCTCTACGGAATCTTTGAGCATACGCCACCATAGATAAAGAGCAAAGCCTGCAAAAACTATCCACTCCAGAGAGTAAAAGATATTGAGCCAATTGAAGCTGGCGTCTTCAACCTGGTGCGGTTTAACAGGGCGGACATTCTCGTGAGCACCTATAATCGTGGCGTCCGCTACGATAGTTCCCTCATCGGTCAGTAGAAGTTCTTCGCCCTGCGGCACCTCAGTGGCAGCGGTAAGAATAGAAGAGTAAAGGGGCACCTGCCACAAATTACTAAGGTAGGCAGTCGCTACAGACCCCAGGACGCGCTCCCCCTCACCCTCCAGAGAATTTGAACGTACGGGGGCTTCATTGGGTACTACGCGCCCTGCCACAGTAATCTTTCCTACAGGATCAGCAGGTACATCATCCGCCGTCGCAACCCAGGCACGGGCAACAGCAATGCTACGCGTAGCGCTGGAGGTAGCCAGCTCAACTTGCTGACCGTCCTCGGGCACAAACTGGCTCACCACCCAATACCCGCGCTGATCCCCGTCATAATGATTGGCTACTAAATACGAAGACCCTGGCACGTAGCTACCTGTTGCCTTCACCACGGTATCTGATTCTCGCGCAATCAACGGAGCATTCGCTTTCATCACCTCCGTGTAAGCGCGCACCCTATCTTTATCAGGGTCAGCGTACACACGGTTAGAAATCGATGCGTTGAGCTGCCAAGCAGAAAGCATGACGAACGCGGTCACGAGCGCAAGAACTAACGCCAAGAAACCGAGCCAGCGCGGGGTAAGAGCCTGTTTTATCACCTTTCTACCCTATCGCTTTTTTAAGGAAAAAATCCCCGCCTACTGTTGAGAGCTCAACTATAGTAAGCGGGGAATTTTCTTCAAACGGGGTATTTACAGCCAGGTTCCCTAAGCGGTGTACGGGGTCAGCGTAACCTCTGAACGCTGGAATGATTTCAGGTCAGTGTAGCCGCAGGTTGCCATAGCACGCTTAAGCCCGCCCACGATGTTCGAAGTACCATCGACGTGGTGAGAAGGACCGTAGAGAACTTCTTGTAGGGGACCAACAGTGCCCAAAGGAGTACGGATTCCGCGAGGGTACTCGGGGCTGTGTGCCTCATTGCCCCAGTACAAGCCCTTGCCCGGTGCCTCTTCAGCACGCGCCAGGGGAGCACCAATCATCACAGCGTCAGCGCCAAGAGCCAAAGCCTTGACCATATCGCCTGAGCGACCCAAACCGCCATCAGCAATCACATGAACATAGCGTCCGCCTGATTCATCCAAGTAGTCTGAACGCGCAGCAGCAACATCAGAAATAGCAGTTGCCATCGCCGCGTGAATGCCCAGGCCGCGGCGGGTAGTTATAGCAGAACCGCCGCCAAAACCAACCAGGACGCCCGCAGCGCCAGTACGCATCAGGTGCATCGCCGGAGTGTAGCCCGCAACGCCACCAACGATCACCGGCACATCGAGCTCGTAAATGAACTTCTTGAGATCTAGCGGTTCGCGGTTCTTCGACACGTGCTGAGCAGAAACGGTAGTGCCACGAATAACAAAGATATCGACGCCGGCTTTGAGCACGGTCTCGTAGTGTTCCTGAATGTTCTGCGGGGTCAGCGAACCGGCAACAATCACGCCAGCATCACGCATCTCTTCTAAACGAGCGCTAATAAGCTCAGGCTTTATGGGCTCATCGTAAATCTGCTGCATCCGAGAGGTCGCCACCGTGGAATCTTCAGAGGAGATAGCTGTAATCTCATCCAGCAGAGGCTGGGGGTCTTCGTAGCGAGTCCACAGACCCTCCAGGTTCAACACTCCCAAACCGCCAAGCTCCCCCAGAGCTATAGCGGTTGCCGGTGACATCACCGAGTCCATAGGAGCACCCAAAATCGGGGTGTCGAATTTGAAAGCATCAATCTGCCAAGAGGTATCGACATCTGACGCATCACGGGTACGACGGCTAGGCACCAGAGCAATATCGTCCAGTGAGTAAGTGCGGCGGGCACGTTTTGACATGCCAATTTGAATATCGCTCACGCGGTTTTCCTTTCTGACCTCAACACTGCCCCGCTCACCTCCACGCCTATACGAGCAGCGGGCGGGCGCACAAAGTGAGGGCTACTGCCTTAACGGCGGTAGTTGGGAGCTTCGACGGTCATCATGATATCGTGCGGGTGTGATTCTTTCAGACCCGCAGGGGTAATACGAACGAACTTACCCTTGTACTTAAGTTCTTCAATATTGCGTGACCCCACGTAGAACATGGTCTGACGCAGACCACCCTCTAGCTGGTGCAACACTGCTGACAGCGGACCGCGATAGGGCACCTGACCTTCGATACCCTCAGGAATCAGCTTTTCTTCGCTTGAAACGTCAGCTTGAAAATAGCGATCCTTCGAGAAGGATTTGTTGCGACCGCGGGTCTGCATCGCACCCAAAGAACCCATTCCACGATAAGCCTTAAACTGCTTACCATCAACAAAAATCAAATCGCCGGGTGACTCTGCGGTGCCAGCCAACAAGGAACCGAGCATGACAACATCAGCACCGGCTACCAAAGCCTTGCCGATTTCGCCCGAGTGCTGCATACCGCCGTCCGCAATCAAGGGAACGCCCGCGGGAATAGCTGCCTTCGCGGACTCATTGATAGCAGTAATCTGAGGCACCCCCACACCTGCGATGATACGGGTGGTGCAAATTGAGCCAGGACCTACACCAACCTTCACCGCATCTGCGCCAGCGTCGATAATCGCCTGGGCACTGGCACGGGTAGCTGCCTGACCACCAATCACATCAACGTGCGCAGCAGCTGGATCTTTCTTAAGGTGAGCAATCATATCGAGCACGCCCTGGGAATGGCCGTTAGCGGTATCCACAAACAAGGCATCTACACCAGCGTCAATCAAGGTCATCGCGCGCTCATAGCCATCACCGAAGAAGCCGATCGCTGCACCGGCACGTAGACGCCCCTCATCGTCCTTAGTGGCACGGGGGTACTGCTCAGTTTTGATGAAATCTTTGACGGTAATCAGACCGGTCAGCTTACCCTCATCATCAATCAGGGGCAGTTTCTCAATCTTGTTATCTGCCAAGAGCTTGAAAGCGTCTTCTTTGGGCATGCCCTCACGACCGGTAATCAGACCTTCGCGCGTCATAATGTCACGGACGAGGGTGGTTTCGTAATCAGTTTCGGTCAAGTAGCGAATATCGCGGTTGGTAATGATACCCACGAGCACGCCCTTGTCATCAACAACAGGCAGACCCGAGATACGGAAGTGACCACACAGCTGATCAAACTCCTCAATAGTGGCATCGGGGCCGATAGTCACGGGGTTGGTAATCATGCCCGATTCGCTGCGCTTAACGCGGTCAACGTGCATCGCCTGATCTTCAATAGAAAGGTTGCGGTGGATAACACCCATGCCGCCCAAACGCGCGATAGCAATCGCCATTTCTGAGTCAGTCACGGTGTCCATCGCCGCCGAAATAATCGGAGAATTCAGGGTAATGCGCTTTGACAGCTTAGTGGTGGTATCAGCGTCAGAAGGAATCACGTCGGTGTTGCCAGGAAGCAACAGAACATCGTCATAGGTGAGACCGGTAAAACCGAAGGGATCGTCAGCGAGAGCTGTGGGGGTGGTCATTGAACCTTGTACCTTTCAAAGGGGCACGCGCAGGAAAACCGGCACGATTACAGTCTTAGTCTCATCATACCGGGGCATGACCTTAGCTGCACTGTCTTGAGCTTCAGCGGGTGTGTTGAACTATCTGCCACCGACGACGCTAGAGGTGAGAAGCCCCCATGCCCAGCGCGGCAAGCAATCTAGTAGAAAAGATGCTGTGTGCCGAGTCGGTAAAAGTCTTGGTCAGATGCGAATCGTCTCTGTAGGTGTACACGTTGCCCACGGTGGATGGGCATTTCTGCTCGGGGCAAATAACATCTGTCATATCAACAGTAGAGAAATTATCGTACTGTTCAGCTAACGGTTGCAGAGGGTTCTCGCTGGCAGCAAGCTCAGAATCATACTCACACAAGCTATCTGTTCGAGTTTCGCAATCTGCGTGAGGTACCCAGAACCTAGGATTATCGCGCAAAGCAACCAGCTCAATACCCTGAGCCTGCACATGCTGAATGTACCCCTCAAGCTCGCTCGGCAGGTACTCCCCCGCGTTCTCGCGCACTGACACAGTGCCCACTGTCACCACCGCATCCGGTGCCTCACCATCAATAAAAGCCTTGGCTGGCCCAATCCACTTGTTGCAGCCAGGGTCGCCGGTATTAGCCGAGGGTTCAAACATGTAGCAGTCGTTGTACTGCAAAAAACGCAGGTTCCAGTGGTATTGCTGGGCAAGAGCGTGCAGGTTATCTATCCACTGCTCCATGTGGGAATTACCCACGGCAATCACAGTTTGGGTAGCTTCATCCTCGGGGGTGTATATCTGGTGGCAGTTATTGGAATCAAGCCCGTAGCTTTCGCTCACGGCAATATCGCAGCGAGTATCAATCAGCGGACGGTCGTCAAAACGCTGAACGGAGAGGGGCAGGTTACCGGGGTTTTCTGCTCCCCGGTAGGTGTATGTAACGTCAAAAATTTGAGCGCCCGGGTTATCTAACTCAGCTCGCGCCAGTAGCTGCTCGCTTACTCGATGGTTGTGCTGCGACCAAGCGCCCACAACACCGGTGACAACGCAACTTACCAAAGCAACAAAAGCCACCCCGCGGTAAGCAGCAGCGTTCAGCCACCTCCACTCCCGTATAGGGGTTTCAATAAGCCGTGTGAGCAGGTACGAGACGCCCAGCGATACCGCAAAGAGAGCAATGCCCGCCCAAAAACCAGCTTTTTCTAAGTTAGCGGTGTAGAGGTAGAACACCAGCAGAGGCCAATGCACCAGGTAAAGCCCGTACGAATAGTGAGCCAACCACAAAAGGGCGGGGTGAGAGAGAAAACGATCAGCGCCAAAGACGCTGTGGGTGTTGCCACCAACCATCACGAAGGCTGCGGCAAGAGTGGGCCACAGGGCATAAAATCCGGGAAACCTGCCCTCAACATCAAGCACCAGCGCGCAACTGATGATGGCTACAACCCCAACCCAGCCCATCACCAGACGTAACCATCGCGGTGCCGAAATGAAAGGAAGGGCAACCGCAACAAGCGAACCTAGAGCAAACTCCCACAAGCGCGCGTAAGTTGTGAAATAAGCAGCTTGCTGGTCTGAACCGGTGAGTCCAACGGAATAAGCCAGAGAAACAGCAAAGATAATACCGAAAACTGTAAGAAGTAAAGGACGCACCGGCAACCGCAGATAGCGCACCAGCACCCAGCATCCTGCGAACACCAGGGGCCAGAGAATAAAAATTTGCCCCTGCATCGATAGCGACCAGAAATGACGCAACGGCGAGGCTTCAGAAGAGTCAGCTGCGTAATAGTCCGTTAGGTTCTGAATATTCCACCAGTTATTGCGGTAGAAAATAGTAGCAACTGCTTCATCCATAATGCCGTTCCAACGGGGCTGCGGCAAGAATATCCAGGTTCCTGCCAGCACCAGCATCACAGTCACTGCCGCCAACGGCACAATACGAGTAAAGGTACGCACCCAGTAAGACAAGATAGCAGACACAAAAACAGGCTCACCGCGCTCCAACTTACGAGCAAAAGAACCCGTCATCAAAAAAGCCGAAATCAGCAGGAAAACATCCACACCCCCAGAAACCTTGCCAAACCAAAAATGGTAGGCAGCAACCAGAGTCAGTGCGAGCGCCCTGAGACCTTGAATTTCGGGGCGAAAAACTGTTTCAGTGGGTTTAGGTGTGGTCGGTGATGTCATCTACCTGAGTATCGCGAACTGTGGGTGAACAAAAAGCAACAGGTGTTAGGTTACTCCCTGTATCTGGAGTGCGTGGGCTACGACAATAGAAAACCCGCCCTTTGTGACTAAACACAAGGGGCGGGATTCTTATCGCTGGTGAAACAGTAGAAGCCTACTTTGAAGTGTTCTCTTCTGTTTCAGCGGGTTTCTCAACGACCAGTGTTTCGGTGGTAAGAACCAGCGCGGCGATAGAGGATGCGTTCTCAAGAGCTGAGCGGGTGACTTTCACGGGGTCAATCACACCGGCTGCGATGAGGTCGCCGTATTCGCCGGTCTTGGCGTTGAAGCCTGACCCCAGTGGCATCTCAGCGACCTTCGAGGTGACAACGTAGCCGTCATGACCTGCGTTTTCAGCGATCCAGCGCAGAGGCTGCACGAGAGCTCGACGTACGATGTCCACGCCGGTCTGTGCGTCCTTGGAGGAAAGCTCAAGACCGTCCAGTGCTTGGAGGGCGTGAACCAGCGCGGTACCGCCACCTGCTACGATGCCCTCTTCAAGAGCTGCACGGGTGGATGACACTGCGTCTTCGATGCGGTGCTTTCGTTCCTTAGCTTCGACCTCGGTTGCAGCGCCCACCTTAATGACGCCGACGCCACCGGCGAGCTTTGCCAGACGCTCTTTGAGCTTCTCCCGGTCCCACTCAGAATCTACGCGTTCTATTTCAGCACGGAGCTGGTCTACGCGCTCGGCAACGTCTTCAGAGGATCCGCCGCCTTCAACGATGGTGGTGTTGTTCTTGGTGACAGTGATACGGCGCGCTGAGCCCAGCTGTTCCATAGTCACTGCGTCCAGGGAGATACCGAGTTCGCCGGTAATGACGGTAGCACCGGTGAGAATCGCCAGATCCTGCATGATTGCCTTGCGGCGTTCACCAAAGCCGGGGGCTTTGAGAGCAACCACGTTGATGTTGCCGCGCAGCTTGTTAACCACCAAGGTTGACAGAGCTTCGCCCTCAACATCTTCAGCGATGATGGTCAAAGGCTTCTTAGCCTGAACGACCTTCTCAAGAACGGGCATCATCTCTGCAACGGTTGAGATTTTGCCCTGGTAAATCAAAACAGCGCTATCTTCAAGCACAGCTTCTGCACGCTCAGGGTCAGTGACGAATGAGGGTGACAGGTAGCCCTTATCGAACTGCATACCCTCGGTGACCTCAAGAGCGATCTCAGTGGTTGAGCCGTCTTCGATGGTGATAACACCGTCCTGACCAACCTTTGAGAAGGCCTCTGCCAGCAACTCACCGATTTCGGGTGATTGGGCAGAAATCGCCGCTACGTGGGCAACTTCGTCGCCCTCTACCGCACGAGCGTTCTCGAGCAGACGCGCAGATACAGCCTTCACAGCAGTTTCAATGCCGCGCTTGATTTCACCGGGTGCGGCACCTGAGGTCACGTTACGCAGCCCCTCAGTCACCAGCGCCTGTGCCAGCACAGTTGCGGTGGTGGTGCCATCACCGGCGACATCGTTGGTGCGGGTTGCTACCTCTTTAGCCAGCTGAGCACCCAGATTCTCGTAAGGGTTCTCCAACTCAATTTCGCGGGCGATAGAAACACCGTCATTGGTAATAATGGGAGCGCCCCACTGCTTATCAAGAACCACGTTACGACCGCGGGGGCCGAGGGTTACCTTGACAGCATTGGCGAGCTTATCGACGCCTGCCTGCAGATGCTTGCGGGCGTCATCATTGAATTCCAGCTGCTTTGCCATGAATTCTTATGCCTCCTTCACGAAGGAAATAGGTCAAAGGCTTTACTTGGTAACTACAGCCAGTACGTCACGTGCTGAGAGAATCAGGTACTCTTCAGCGCCGTACTTAACTTCGGTGCCACCGTACTTTGAGAAGATGACAACGTCGCCTTCTGCAACGTCAACGGGAATACGGTTGCCCTTATCGTCAACGCGACCGGGGCCAACAGCGATAACGGTTGCTTCCTGCGGCTTCTCTTTTGCGGTGTCGGGGATCACCAGACCTGAGGCAGTGGTCTGCTCAGCTTCTTTGATCTGAACAACAATGCGGTCTTCCAAAGGCTTAATGCTTGCCATGGGATTACTCCTTGGTGAAAATGTACGAACAGTTTGGGCACTGCCCACATCTGTATGCTCGATAGACCATGCCTGTCGTCGCGGTGCCAGAAACAGCCCATCATTAGCACTGTAGGCAGTCAAGTGCTAACTAAACTTTAGAACCGTCCACGCACCAGGGTCAAGACGGGAGCAGTTCTTTATGGCTGTGGGCATAACTGTATTCGCTACCCTGTACCGTACGATTATTGGTGTGAGCGCTTTACCCCATCATTTACCCATCATATCTGCCGATGCCATCGAACTATCAGGTGAGCACCAAGACCTCATAGCTTCTTTAGTGCCCTACAATGCCGATCAGACGTTGCACGCAGTAACCTCTCTACGAAAAGCTGGGATAGACGCCGAAACATCAGCTTTCCTGCTCTCTCAGGCAAAGCTACGCACTAAAGCTCAGGCAAAGTTTGGTGATTTAGCCCATCACTTACTCCTCACTGACGCCGGTTTAGAGCAGGCAACCAGAGCCGCCGTTGCCGCTGCTCACGCACGTCGTTTTGCTGAAGCCGGTATTGAATCGGTTGCCGATTTGGGCTGCGGCATAGGTGCTGATTCTCTTGCTTTCGCGCGTGAGGGCTTGGCGGTGACAGCTGTTGAGCTTGATGCCGAAACCGCAAAAATTACCGCCCACAACCTCAGCGGCTACCCCACAGCCCAGGTGATACAGGCTGATATCACAGCCCTCAATGTTGAATCACTGACTGATACCCAAGGACGCGCTGTTCAGGGGCTGTGGTTAGACCCGGCACGACGCGAGGTAGAGGGTGGAACCACTTCTAAACGAGTCTGGGATGCAGAAGCCTTTTCTCCCCCACTCTCCTTTGTTCGGCAACTAGCTGCCCGCGGTATACCCATGGGCGTCAAGATGGGACCGGGTATTCCACACGATCAGATTCCCGCAGAGTGCGAGGCTCAGTGGGTGACGCACGCAGGTTCACTGGTCGAAGTCATTCTTTGGTTCAACGCTCTTGCACGCCCCGAGGTAGGTCGCGCGGCAACGGCGCTCTCCGATAATCCGGTGACCCCGCGCGTCCTGGGTGAAATTGTTGCCCACCACGATGAAGCACCTGCCGACGAGGTACCACTTGCACCGGTGGGCGATTTTATCTACGAACCAGATGCGGCGGTTATTCGCGCCGGTCTGGTGGCTCCACTAGCTAAAGCACTCGGCGCGCACCTCATCGACCCGAATATTGCCTACCTAACCACACATCACGAGGTGGAATCCCCTCTAGTTACCGGCTACCGGGTGCGAAGAACACTGCCCCTGCACGAAAAACACCTCAAAAAATGGGTCAAGGAAGAAGGCATCACCACCCTCACCATCAAAAAACGAGGGGTCGATATTGTGCCAGAAACCCTGCGCAGCAAACTTCTCGCCGGGGTCAAGAAAAAGAAAGGTGCAGTAAAAGCCGCAACCCTGATAGCCACCCGCATCGGCACCGGCAACAACTCACAGCGCTTTGCCCTCTACGTTGAGCCGCTACCATTTACTGCCGCACCGTCACACAAAGCAAAATAGCAGACCCTCAATGCCACGATTTTTTTCGTTCACCAGCACCAGTAAACTACGATGAAACCAGAGAACCCAACGTCAAAGGTGAATGTATATGATCCCCTTCTCTGATTCAGCCCAATCAACCATCGGTGTTGAGTGGGAACTTGCCCTGGTTGATCGTGAGACCCGCGAGTTGGCTTCTCGCGCCCAAGAGGTTTTTACCGCTCTTGAGCAGGACGCGCCGCACCTACTCAGCACAGACAGCGGGGCGCACATCACCGGTGAGTTTTTGGATAATACCGTAGAGCTGGTCACCGGAGTCTGCCGGACTGCCGAAGAAACAAAAGACCAACTACGTGCTGCCGCCGATGACCTCGAGAAAGTCTTAGAGCCACTGGGTCTAGCCTATTTCTCTGCGGGTACCCATCCCTTCTCGCAGTGGAGCGAACAGCCTGTAGCTAATAAAGACCGCTACCAAAAAATTATCGAACGCACCCAGTACTGGGGGCGGCAGATGGTCATCTACGGCGTACACGTACATGTAGGGGTGGATTCCCGCTCGAAAGTTCTGCCCGTTCTCAACGGGCTGAGCAACTACTACCCGCATCTTCTGGCGCTCTCCGCGTCCTCACCCTATTGGGAGGGCACAGACACAGGATTCGCATCGCACCGATCGCAGATGTTCCAGCAGCTACCCACCGCAGGCTTACCTTTCACTTTTGAGCGTTGGGAAGACTACGAGGCTTATATTGATGACCTCATTAAAACCGGCGTCATCGACGACCCCAGTGAAAACCGTTGGGATCTACGCCCGGTAGCCCACTTCGGAACCGTTGAAATGCGCGTATGCGATGGGCTTGCCTCCACCAACGATGTCGCCGCGATTACCGCTTTTACCCAGTGCCTAGCAGAGCATTTCTCGCGGGAAGTTGAAGCGGGGCGCTGCATCGAGCCCCTGCATCCGTGGCACATGCAAGAAAACAAATGGCGTGCTGCCCGCTACGGCACCGACGCTATCATCATCACCGACAATGATTGTTCAGAACCTCTGGTCACCGATCACCTCCGCGAAATCCTGAACGTCCTCGAACCCATCGCTGCTGATCTCGGGTGCTCAACGGAGCTTGCTGATATTGAACGCATCATCGATCTAGGCCCCGGCTACCAGCGTCAGCGTCGTGTAGCTGAGAAGAATCAAGGAGATCTACGAGCAGTAGTAGATGATCTTATCGCACTGGGACGTTCCTAGTTAGCGACCACATTAACATCATCAAAAAACACTGCATCAAAAAGTACCGCCTCCGTTCAACTATTGAACGAAGGCGGTACTTTTCTGCTGTGGGATTATCCCCCTCTACAGTTGCACGGTCGTGACCGGTAACGACGAATCAGCGGTGAAGTTCACACCGGACGGCGCCCGCCCCTCACCCACCAAGCGAGCGCCAAGTGCTGCAACCATCGCACCGTTATCGGTACACAGCGATAATTTGGGAATTACCAGTTGAATACCGTGCTCGGCGCATCGGGCGGCGGTGAGTTCACGCAAGCGGCTGTTAGCTGCTACACCTCCACCGAGAAGAAGGGTTTTAATGCCTTTCTCAGTACATGCCAGCATGGCTTTGCGAGTAATCACATCAACCACGGCTTCTTGGAAGGACGCGGCAATATCGGCAACAGGCACTTCTTCACCGCGAGCCTCAAAGCCTTCAACGACGCGGGCAACAGCGGTTTTTAGACCGGAGAAGGAAAAGTCATAGCGGTGTGGCCCTGGTTCTTCGGCCGTGCCCATATACTTGCGGGCAGTGAGTCCGCGCGGAAAAGCAAAGGCTTTTGAATCGCCCTCACGCGCAGCCCAGTCAATGGCTGGACCACCGGGATAGTTGAGCCCCAGCAGACGCGCCACCTTATCGTAGGCTTCACCGGCAGCGTCATCAAGGGTTGCGCCCAGCAATTCAACGTCAGCGGTAATATCGCGAACCGCAAGAATCTCGGTATGCCCACCAGATACCAGCAGCGCGCCGAGCCCTTCAGCCGGTAGCTGATCCATAAAATCAGCGGAGAACCCTTCAATTCCGCAGTCCTCCAGTAGCCCTACGCCAACGTGTGCCACCAGGTGGTTAATGCCGTAGAGGGGTTTACCAGTTGCCACCGCCAGCGCTTTAGCTGCAGATACTCCCACCATGAGCGCACCTGCCAGCCCCGGACCGGCGGTTACAGCGATGGCGTCCATATCTTCGAGGGTAACATCAGCTTCGTCCAACGCCTTTTGCAAAGCTGGAATCATCGCATCCAGATGGGCGCGGGATGCGATCTCAGGGATTACCCCGCCAAAGCGTACGTGCTCTTCCATAGAGGACGAGACGGTATTAGTGAGCAAGGTGCGTCCACGCACGATTCCGATGCCTGTTTCATCGCAGGAGGATTCAATGCCGAGGATCAGTGGCTGAGTCACCGTGGGGTCTCCTTGGAGTTAGTGGGGTCGGTCAGGGACGCTTGCATGATGAGCGCGTCTACCCCGTCGTTGTAGTAGCGGGGGCGGGTGTGGATATGGCTATAACCGTTACGTGTGTAGAGGTCTTGGGCGCGAGGATTGTCAGCGCGCACCTCAAGCAAGATTGTTTGTGCCCCTCTGGCAGCAGCTTCACGGTGGAGGTAGTCGAGCAAGGCTCTACCTATCCCCTTGCCTTCGTATTGCGGGGCAACGGCGATGGTTTGCACATCGGCGGTATCGGCTACGCTCATCACACCGGCGTACCCGATGATGCTGGTAGGGCGCACAGCGGTATCTTCGGCAACAAGATAGCTACGGGTTTCGTGCTGGATTTCTGCCAGGAACATATCAATGGGCCAGGCGTCTGCGGGAAACAGGTACCTTTCTAAGGTGTGAACCTGCTCAAGATCGTGGAGCGTCATTCGGCGAAAGCTCACAGGTCCCAGCGGCTGAGGAAGCTCAGCGACACTCATGCGCGGGTTGCTTTCTTGCGGGCAGCAGGCACTTTAGCATCCGATTCGCGCAGATACAGTGCGGCGGTATCGGTAGAAAGATTTTTGATACCCAAACGGGCTGCAGCATGAACAAGATCGCGGGAGTTGGCGTGCAACCGTTCGTACCCTTCGACGGTCTGAAGTTGCTCGGAGTAAAGCCCCGCACCAAATCCGTAGGCTGGTAGCGCCGGAGCCTCCGCGGCAGATCCCACGGAAGGCCCCTCCACCAGTTCATATGACCCGTCGCCGAGAGCAAAAATCGCACTGTAGATTTCCCGACGACGTGCGTCCGCAGCGACCATGAACGTGTGGGCGGATTGGGCGGCGGCATGTTCCCAGGCGTTTTCGGCTATGGAGTAAAGACTCATGAGACCGTACACCGGTACGTTCCAAGTGAACCCAAGGGTTCTGGCGGTGACGATGCCAGCTCTCAGACCGGTAAACGGACCGGGACCGGTACCGGTCAGCACGGCATCAAGTTCTGAACCGGTGATCCCGGCTTCATTCAGTACTTCACGCACAAACTGCGCCATGACTTCGGCGTGCGAGCGCGTGTCAGCTGTCTCGCGGTGGGCGAGAATAGTCACGGACGCGCCTGCGCAAGGTTCAAGGCGGGCAAGGGTCACAGAGGCTGTTGCTGAAGAATCAATTGCTAAAAGGAGCACTCCCCCATAGTAGCGGTGCTAGCGGTGCCCGGGCTAGTTGCTAGTGAACGGTGGCTTTTACTGCCTGTACCAGTGCGTCCCATGTGACGCCTTCCCACCGGGTGCCGGTGGCGCTGATTCTCAGTTGGCGGGCTTCTGCTGGTTCTTCCTCGTCGAGGTCGGCAAAAGCATCCGGTGAACTCACATCGGTGAGATCCCCGGTGGGTCGGGTGAGTTCGAGATTGAGGTAGCTATCGCTGAGGTGCTCGACTTTGCCCTGCCCCCATTCAACGACGGTGACAGAAGTATCTTGGGAGTATTCTAGGTCAAGATCGTCGATTTCGTCGGGGCTGGTGAGACGGTAGGCGTCTACGTGCACGAGGTCAGGGCCGCCGGGACGTTTGCCCTCGGGCAGGTTGGGGTGGACGCGGGAGAGAACAAAGGTGGGTGAGATAACTCCTTCGCGCACGCCCAGACCTTCGCCTAGGCTGCGGGTGAAGGTGGTTTTGCCAGCGCCCAATTCACCGGTGAGAATCAGTAGGTCGCCAGCGACCAATAGATCAGCCAAAGCGTGGGCGACGCGGGCGGTGTGTTGCGGATCTGTAATGTCAAGATCAAGGACTGCGGTCATGAGTTGCTCTTTCTCTTGCTCTCGGGTGTTTTAGCTGAAGAATCTGTGGTGTAGTACCTGGCGACACGGGGCGAAATGCGGGTAATGATTTCGTAGTTAATGGTGGATGCTGCCTGTGCCCACTGCTCCACGGGCGGGTTATCGCCCTCGCCAAAGAGTACAGTGCGTGCGCCCAAGTAGCCGTGTTTAGGGTCGGTCAGACCGGGTTGTCCCAGGTCTACCACTATCTGGTCCATAGCGATGCGCCCGACCACCGGGTAGGTACGTGCGAGGGCACCGCCACCAGGGTAGATACGTACCGGCGCTCCGGTAGCGATGCGAGGCACCCCATCGGCATACCCTACAGGAATCAGCGCAAGCGTCGTTGCCTTCTCAGTCATGTAACGCAGTCCGTAGGAAACCCCCTGACCGGCAGGCACCTCTTTCACAGCGCTCACGCGGGTTTCAAAAGTCATCACCGGGCGCAACCCTAGATCTTTTGATGTTTTATCAGCCAGTGGGGAAAGCCCGTACAGCCCCAATCCCACCCGCACAGCATTACCTAGCATCTGCGCTGACTCAACCTTATCGTGCGCCGTCAATGTGCCCGGAGTGTTTGCCGCGTGAATAAGCTCGGGGGTCAGCCCTGCGTTCTTCGCTTGCTGCACTAGTTGTTCAAAAGCTGCAAGCTGCGCATCCGTTTCAGGACGCGCAGGCTCGTCTGCCACGGCAAGGTGGGTAAAAATACCTTCGACGCTGATATAACCGGCTCGTTCAAAGGCAGCAGCTCGTTGCACCAGTTCTGGCCACTGTTCCAGGGTTGCGCCGTTGCGCCCCAGCCCTGTGTCCACCTTCAGATGGACGCGAGCGCGAAGATCTGTTCGTGACGCGGTGTAGGCAATAGCGTCCAGGTCCCAGCCCGATGCGCCCAAAATGATGTTCTGGCGTAGTGCCTCTCCAAAGTCGGTAGCGGGGGTGTGCAACCACGCCATAAGGGGTGCCTCTATACCTGCGTTTCGAAGAGCACAAGCCTCAGCGATATGCACGACTCCTAAGATATCGGCGCCCGCTGCCAAGGCAGCCCGCCCCACCGGCACTGCCCCGTGACCGTAGGCATCCGCTTTCACCACAGCAATCAGAGTGCGGTTTCTCCCGATGAGTTCGCGAAGGCGCTTTACATTGTGGGTCAGTGCATCAAGGTTGATGTTCACCCACCGTTCAGGGCCCTGCCTTAAAGCAGCAATAACCTCGGGCAGAAATTCCGGTGTACTGGTTGCCACAACTTTCTCCTTTCAATGTATCGGCTATATTCTCTCACCTTCACGTCCTCTTTTTTCACGAAAGACAGCTCCTCAGCAGCTGTTGGTAAAGTAGGGAGGGTGATTTCAAGAAACCTGCATCTGATATCGATGCACACCTCCCCACTGTCACAGCCCGGTGACGGTGACGCAGGGGGTATGAATGTTTATATAGCGAGCTCTATGAAAGCGGTGCTCGCCCGCTACAGCGAACTAACTCTTGAAGTCTTTACGCTTGACACCGCCAAAGACTCCCCCGGTTACCGCCGAATTGACGACGGTCCACGATGCACCGTCCACGTTCTCTCACTTGATCAGGCGAGGGGCGCCCGCAAAGAAGAGTTGCCCGCGTACATCGCAGCTTTCGCGGCTGAAATTAAGGCACGTGCTTTAGCTCCCGCTGACGTAGTTCACTCCCACTATTGGCTTTCAGGTATGGCGGTACGTCAGTACGCCCCAGATGTTCCGTGGATACACACCATGCACACCACCGCCGCCGTTAAAAATGCCCACGCAGGTGCAGGTGAACCCCTAGAATCTCAAGAACGCTTCAACGGTGAACAACGTATTATCAACGATTGCTCGGCCCTAGTCGTCAATACCCCCCTAGAAGCCCAGCAGATGGTTGAGCACTACGGGGCTGCCCCCCAGAAGTTGCACGTTATCCGTCCGGGAGTCGATACCGATATTTTCTACCCCGAGCCTAAGACCAACCACTCGCCCACGCAGGCGCAGCTGCTTTTTGCAGGCAGACCCCAACCTCTCAAAGGTCCGCACATCATTATTGAGGCGCTCGCCCTTTTACCTGAGTCTCTAGCCGTTGCCCTCACTATGGTGGGCAAATCACACAGTAACTATGAACAACAACTCATTGACCGTGCCCATCAACTCGGTATCGAAAATCAGGTAACCGTTCTGCCCGCGATGGTCGCCAGCGACTTAGCACAGACCATGCGTCAAGCTGACATCGTGCTTTGCCCATCGTCCTCTGAAACCTTTGGTTTGGTAGCCCTCGAAGCGCAGGCAACGGGCACCCCCGTTATCGCCACCGACGTTGACGGTCTTACAGACGCCGTCAAAGATGAAGAAACCGGGGTATTAGTTGCCGATCGCAGCCCAGCAGCCTGGGCACAAGCTATTGAACAGCTGGTTCAAGACCCCAAGAAGCGTCAAAGACTCGGACGTGCCGGCGCCAATCGTAGCGTCAGCATGAGTTGGTCAGCAGCAGCTGATAAAACGGTAAAACTGTACAATGACCTTCTCACTTCACGCCCCCTTAACGACTAAGGATTCTGTATGAGATCCCCAGCACCCTTCACTATGACAGAGCAAGAATTTGCTGACTACCTCAACGCATCGCGCATCACTGGCGAAGTAGCGACCTCCCGTGAAGTCAATATCGCCCATATGCACGGTTTCGTCAACGGCAATGAGCACCTTGAGTTTGGGGTAAAGCTCAAACGCGAATGGGATTTCAATGCGGTTTTTGAGCTCATGGCGCAGCGTGTAGGTACTAGCGCTGACCGCAACCACACCGAGGGTCAAGATACTATCAGCGCTGAAAAATGCATCGAGGCGCTCAAAGAGTACAGCCGCATTTTCGGTGAAGCTGTGAAAGCGCGCAAAAAAATTCTTTTCGCCACCGGTCATCCCGCAGGTCTCTTCCCCATCTACTTTGAGCTAGCCCGTGCCGCGCAGGCAGCAGGTGCGCGCGTCCTTGAGATTCAAGAAGGCGACCTCTTCTTGGATGGAGATATCCGCCAAATTTTGGGGGTCGTAATGTTTGAGCAATACGGCAACCTGCAGCACACGCACTTCCCCGGTCCCATGCAGCTAGCATTAGACCAGCTTGCTCAACGCGATGAGATGCCAGACCTCGTTGTCGCTGACCACGGTATGGCAGGTTATGCGGCATCTCGCGGTATCAACACTCTCGGTATCGCAGACTGCAACGATCCCGGTTTGTTTATCTCAGCTGAGCAGGGAGATATTTTAGTGGCGGTGCCCATGGACGATAATGTCACCCCTCATCTTTACTCACCGGTAACATCGTTTATTCTCACCCAGGCAGGTCTGTTCTAGACTCTTAAATTCTAGGGAAAGCCCAGATTATAGGCGGTATTTTCTTTGATAGGTAAAGCAAATAAGAGATGGAGATAACCGTCAGGAATTGTCACAAAATCTCTTTTTACCTATAGACTTTGCATAACGGGTATCACTTGGGGAAATATTGATACTCACTTAGACGTTTAAACGGGGGTAACCCACATGCTCAACGGTGTTGATTTAGAAGAACGCTGGTCAGGTACTCGCATCAGAAAATCTTGGCACCCAAAAATTTTAGCGGTTCTCTACACCATCGATGCGATTGCTATCATTGCGACCCTTATTTTTGCTCACCTGGCGAGTTTCGGACTCAAGGACGCTTTGGTTCTCGGTCGTGTTGATATCAGCTGGAACTATTTTGTGGTTGGTCCGGTTATTGGTCTGTTCTGGTTCGTCGCCCTGCAGATTTCGGGTTCACGCAACGTACGCCACCTGGGCCAGGGCAACGACGAATACCGTCTGGTTACCAAGGCAACCACCTACTTTTTCTGCCTCATTGCAATCTTCTCGTATCTAACGCAAATTGACTTTGCGCGTTCCTACATCATCATTGCTTACCCGCTGGGTCTGCTGTTGCTGTTAGGTGCCCGCTGGTCACTGCGGCGCTGGCTAGTATCGTTCCGTCTGCGCGGACGCGCGCTTACCCGCGTCATGATTATCTCCGACGCCTCCAGCGGTGAACACCTCTACACGACGTTGAAGGGCGCTCAGCAGTCAGGCCTGAGTCCGGCCGCTTTCTACTTCTCCGGTAGCGCACCGGGAGCTGATATCGAGAAGGATCACGACCTGCCGATTTTGGGGTACTCCCACGAGGCATCAGATATTATTGCCGCTGCCCGTGAGGCGAACATTCACGCTGTTGCTCTTGGCTCCGGTCATGGTTTGACCCCGCAGGAACTGCGTCGTTTGGGATGGGAACTCGCCGCCTGGCATATTTCTTTGATTCTGGCACCGGCAATGACGGACATTGCCGGTCCGCGCATCAATACTCAGCCGCTAAATGGTGTTCCGCTCATTCACGTCTCTACCCCCCGTATGGAGGGGTTCCCCGGTTTCCTCAAGCGAACCATCGATATTTTGGCATCGGGTTTTGGTCTAATTCTGCTTTCGCCTCTCCTTCTGGTTATTGCCCTTCTGGTCAAAAAAGACGGCGGTCCCATCTTCTTCTTCCAAGAGCGTGTGGGTTACCGAGGCGGTAGCTTCCATATGGTTAAGTTCCGTTCCATGGTGACCAACGCTGAGGAGCTGAAGAAGGATCTCATGGCACAGAACGAGGGCAACGGCGTCCTCTTCAAGATGGCAAATGACCCCCGCATCACCCCCATCGGACGTTTTATCCGCAAATACTCCATTGATGAACTACCCCAGCTGTGGAACGTATTCATTGGTGATATGTCGCTGGTAGGGCCCCGTCCTCCTCTGCTGAGCGAGGTAGAGCAGTATGAAGAAGACGCTTACCGCCGTCTGCTCGTCAAGCCCGGCATTACAGGTCTGTGGCAGGTATCGGGTCGTTCCGACCTTTCGTGGGAAGAATCGATTCGTCTGGACCTTTACTATGTCGAGAACTGGTCGGTCATCGGTGACTTCATTATTCTCTTCCGTACCTTCAGAGCAGTCTTTGCTAAAGACGGTGCTTATTAAAACCACGTGTTGGATGGCAATATAAAGCTACGATGGTGAGTACACACAATATGTACTCACCATCGTAGTTTTTATACTATTTGATTAGATTTTTAGGCATTACTGGCTCTTAGAGGCGGTTGCCCCGTTCCCGGTGTATTTCAGCGATGACCGCGGTTACGGCATGAGCAACGGCGGACGCGCGGGTCGGTCCGTACCCCTGATGCAGGCTCAAAGCGGCGCGGGTATGAATGGAGCAGGCGAGGGCAGCCAAGTGAGCGTAGAGGCTATCATCTTTCTTGAGTTTTTCGGGATAGTTGGCTACTGCCTGCGCCAGTACACCACCGAGGATTCCGGCCAATACATCTCCACTTCCGGCACTGGCAAGATAGTGGGCGGCGCTTTCGTGGGTTATGGTATGTCCCTCTGGGCTAGAAATGACGTTGCGAGCACCTTTAAGCAGCACCGTCGCGCCAGAAAGACGGGCAGCGAGCTCCGCCCAGTGCTGTGGATTCTCTTCGATGTTTTCTCGGGTAGGTGGGGCGCTCTCCCCTAGCAAGAGGTGAGGTGCCAGCGCCTGTATCCAAGTGAGAAAGTCTGCTAGTTCTCCTGAGTGGGGCGTCAAAATGGTGTGAGCACCCAAAATACCGCCATCTGCAACCCGCTGGGCGGCAGGAGTGAGGGCTGCGGCGTCCACCACCATCGGAGTATCGAGTGCAAGAACTGCCTGTATTTGCTGTGCCCGGTACTCACCGGTGGCGCCAGAGCCAATCACCCAGCTTTGTACGTGTGCCTCTGTGACGTCAGCAGTGAAGCACACGACTTCAGGATGTTGCAGAGTTACCAGAGTACTCACGGCTCCCGTCGCTGCAAATCGCACCATTCCCACGCCGGTGTTGAGTGCCCCCGCAGTACTCAGAAGAGCAACCCCAGGGTACTGGTCGCTACCGGTTACCAACCCGCAGACGCCTCGGGTATACTTATGATCGGTAGCAGTGGGAATGGGCAGTAGATCATCAAACGAGCGTATTGGCTCAGCGCGAAATTCCGTCATGGTCTTTAGATCACCAGCCCCAAGGGAGCTGCGTCAAGGGCTGCCAGTAGTGCCAGCTCTTCCTGGCTCAGGTGTTCCGCAACTACCGATGCGATAGCAACAGGATCATCATGGGTCATGGTGAGGTGCCAGCGGTTAATACCTAAGGACGCAGCTGCTTGGGCAACGGTACCCTCCACCATAATATGAGGCGCTCCATCAGCTGTATTTTCAACCCAGCAGTGCTGCCACACCATACCAGCAGGTGCTTTAAGCGCTTTGGCAACAGCTTCTTTGGCGGCAAAACGGGCAGCAAGGGAGCGCACCGTCTTTTCGCGTTCATGGGGCACAAACAGTCGCTCCACCATAGCAGGATTTTTTTCTATAATCTGCGCGAAGCGGTCAATATTGACCACATCAATGCCGGTAGCAATAATCATCTTCACCCGAGTATTTCTTTTAAAGTCTTCCAGTTCAAAATTCTACGGCGAACCTCTCCTGACATAAAAACACCGCCCCACCCGGTACAGGTGAGACGGTGCCATACTGTGGTTAAAAACCGGTTATACCGCTGTCTTATTCGACGGTAACTGACTTTGCCAGATTACGAGGCTGATCGACGTCGTAGCCCTTTGCCGCAGCAAGTGCGCAAGCAAAAATCTGCAAAGGTACAGTCGCCAGCAGGGGCTGCAACAGAGTGGGCGAAGCAGGAATAGCGATCAGGTGATCTGAGTAAGCCTTAACCGCTTCATCACCCTCTTCGGCAATCACAATGGTTACAGCGCCGCGAGCGCGTACTTCTTGGATGTTTGAAACAACCTTGGAATGTAGGGAGTCGCGACCGTTCGGCGAGGGCACCACAATGAATACGGGCTGCCCCTCTTCAATCAGAGCAATCGGTCCGTGCTTGAGCTCGCCAGCTGCGAATCCCTCAGCGTGGATGTAAGCGATTTCTTTGAGCTTCAGAGCGCCTTCGAGAGCCACGGGGTAGCCAACGTGACGACCCAAGAAGAGCACCGAACCGGCGTCCTTCATAGAGACACCGAGGTCTTTGACCTGCTGTTCGTTATCGATTAGCTGCTGAATTTTCTCGGGCATCTCCTGTAGGTCTGAGAGAATTTTCTTCAACTCGTCCTTGAACATGTTGCCGCGCAGCTGGGCAAGGTAAAGACCGAGCAGATATGCAGCAGTAATCTGTGAAAGGAATGCCTTAGTAGAAGCAACTGCAATCTCAGGACCTGCGTGAGTGTAAATGACAGCGTCAGATTCACGGGGCAGGGTTGAACCGTTGGTGTTGCAAATGGAGACAACCTTAGCGCCCTGTTCCTGTGCGTGACGCACAGCCATGAGGGTATCCATGGTTTCACCGGACTGTGAGAGTGAGACAACCAGGGTCTTCTCGTTCACGATGGGATCACGGTAGCGGAACTCATGAGCGAGCTCCACCTCGGTGGGGATGCGGCACCAGTGCTCAATGGCGTAGCGGGCAACCTGACCCGCGTAAGCTGCGGTACCACACGCTACAACAATAATCTTGTCGATTGAGCGCAGGATGGCATCGTCAATCTTTAACTCGTCCAGAGTAAGGTTGCCGTTTTCGTCCGTGCGACCCATCAGGGTGTCACGCACAGCAGCAGGCTGCTCGTGGATTTCCTTCTCCATGAAGGAGTCGAAGCCGCCCTTTTCAGCTGCGGTTGCGTCCCACTCGATGTGGAAAGGCTTGCCGTCGGTGGGATTGCCCTCAAAATCGATGATATCGTAGCCTTCACCTGTGATGGTCACGATCTGGTCCTGACCCATCTCGACTGCATTCTTGGTGTAGTCGATAAAGCCTGAAACGTCTGAGCCTAGGAAGTACTCGTTCTCGCCCACACCAATCACTAGCGGTGAGTTGCGACGAGTTGCTACTACGCGGTTGGGGTGATCCTGGTGAATAGCCAAGATAGTGAAAGCACCTTCAAGGCGGTTCGAAGCCAGGCGGATAGCCTCGGTGAGGTCTTTCGACTCCAGTGAATTGTAGATGCTAGCGATCAGGTTAGCCGCAACTTCAGTATCAGTCTCTGAAAGGAACTCAACGCCCTGTTCGAGCAGTTCTGCGCGTAATTCAGCAAAGTTCTCGATGATGCCGTTGTGTACTACAGCCAGTTTGCCGTTATCAACAACATGAGGGTGCGCGTTGGCGTCGGTGGGACCACCGTGAGTTGCCCAGCGTGTGTGCCCGATACCGATTGATGACTCAGACAGGGGGGTTTCTGCTACAGACTCAGCGAGGTTAACTAACTTGCCTGCTTTTTTACGGAACTCAATACCGTTATCGCCAATAACAGCTACACCGGCTGAGTCGTAACCGCGATATTCCTGACGGCGAAGACCCTCAAGAAGTACGTCATAAGCGGTATGGTCAAATTTCTTATTGTCCGGGGTAGTACCCAGAGCTACATATCCTACGATTCCACACATAAGCTCAAGTTTACCCCACGCAACACATAAAAGGCTGTTTTGGGTCTGTGCCTTTGCATACCAAAGTAGGTGCTGCTTGACGTTATCCTCGCAAAAATGCGTGAGCCCCGCTAACTCTCTAGAATAGTTCTAATGACGTCCTCTTCAGTTTTCGCTAAGCACTCCCCTTTCACCGAACTAGACCGCGCCACTTGGTCACGGTTGGCTCGCGAAATTTCGGTGCCACTGGCTGAGGAGGAAATTCTCAATCTTCGAGGGTTCGGTGAAATTCTCAACGTTGAAGAGGTTCAAGAGGTCTATCTTCCGCTGTCACGTCTACTAAATTTGTACGTCAACGCCGCAAGCTCCGTGAACCACATGACCAACGATTTTTTGGGTGTTTCTCAACGCCGCGTCCCTTTTATCATTGGGGTGGCAGGTTCTGTGGCAGTGGGAAAATCAACGACTGCCCGTATTTTGCAGGCGCTTCTGCGTCGGTGGCCTTCTACACCCAATGTGCAACTGATTACCACTGACGGTTTTCTTTACCCCAACGCAGAATTGCAACGCCGCGGTATCATGCACCGCAAAGGTTTCCCTGAATCATATGATCGACGCTCCTTATTGAGGTTTGTTTCTGAGGTAAAGTCGGGAGCTCCGTTAGTAGAAGCGCCCAAATATTCTCACCTTTATTACGACATTATTCCTGACGAAAAAATACAAGTAACCTCCCCTGACGTGCTCATTATTGAAGGGCTCAATGTCCTGGCTCCGCCCAAGAGCGAACCTGGCAAACCGGCACTATCTATTAGTGACTTTTTTGATTTTTCTATTTATGTGGACGCGCGTACCATCGATCTTGAGCGATGGTACGTTAACCGTTTTCTCTCGCTTCAGCAATCAGCTTTTCAAAACCCAGATTCATATTTCAAGGTTTATGCCGATTTGACGGAGGAGCAGGCACGCGAGCGCGCCACCCACATCTGGAAAACTATTAATGAACCCAACCTCATAGAGAACGTTCTGCCCACCAGAGGCAGGGCGAAGCTCATTATCACCAAGTCAAGTGATCATTCAGCGCGCAAGGTTCTTTTGCGTAAAAACTAGGGGTTGGTCAAGCAACGTACCGTTTGCCCAGGGGCGGCGCTGCGATATGTACAGTTCAGAACGCATGGTACCCAAGCGTATGCAATATCACCCACAAAAGGGCGAGAATTATTTTCGTTTGCAACTGTATTCAGCTTATTCTTTATCTCATGCTTCAAGGATTTAAAGAATTTATTACCCGCGGCAACGTTATCGATCTCGCGGTTGGTCTCATTGTCGGCGGCGCTTTTACTACCGTTGTGAACGCTCTCGTTGAGAACGTTCTGATGCCCGCTATTGCAATGGTTTTCAACGAACCTAACTTCGATAACTGGCTTGCTTTTGGCGACATTAAAATTGGTGTTCTGCTCACCGCAGTTGTTAACTTCCTCATGGTTGCCGCTGCTCTCTACTTCTGTATCGTTCTGCCCGTCAATAAGGTGAATGAGCGTCGCGCGGCTAAACTGGCTGTTGAAGAAGAGGTTGAGGAAGAAAATCCTCAGGTAGCTCTGCTGAAGGAAATCCGCGACTCACTCGTTACTCGTAAGCAGATCTAATCATCTAACTGGTTTTATACAATCACTCTTATAAAGGGCTGGTTGTCTCTATACTAAGACAACCAGCCCTTTTCTTTTAATACGAAGCTGGAAAATGCAAAGACGCCCACTTCTTTCTCGAGAAAGTGGGCGTCTATGGTGTGATGCGTACACCTAACGGTTGGGTATCGCTTAGACCTTAGCAGCTATAACAGCAACGAGGTCTGTGAAGAGCGGGTGCTGTGTATCTAGACCGGTGAGTTCCTCTGTCAGCGCTTCAGCGGTAATAGTACCGGCTGAGAGTTCTGAGAGCTTACGCTGGAGTTCCTGAGACTCTTCGTCATCGACAACGTTGAAGTCCAGCAACGCCGATATAGTGGCGAGAAGAGCATCGGTGGGACGTCCCAGCTCGGCAAGGTCTGCTGCCGGACCGGTAAAACGCTCATACCGAGAAATCTTACGCAACGGTCCGCGTCCTACGCGCTCAACGGTGTCGGGCAGGTGCGGGTTTTCAAATCGAGCAATGATTTTTTCGATGTAAGCCTGTTGCACGTCGGGCTCAAAACCGAACCTGCGAACAATCAGATCCTTGGTTTCGGCAAGAGTTGCCTCCACCTTCGCGCGGATCTCAGCGTTTTCCAAAACATCAGAAATTTTTGAGATACCAGCTGCGCGACCAAAGTAGGCCGCGGTTGCGTGACCGGTGTTCACGGTGAAGAGCTTGCGCGTGATGTAGGGCGCAAGGTCATCTACCCAGGTAGCTCCGGGAATCTCAGGAGGAGTACCGTTGAAAGGCGCGGACTCAATAGCCCACTCGTAGTAGTTCTCAACTGTAACATCCAGACCGTCACCGGGATCCTGTGCCGGAACAATGCGATCCACTGCTGTGTTAGCAAAAGTCGCAACCGAATCAGCAGCCGGGTAGTGCTCGCGCACAGCAGCAGCCAACATATCGGTGGCATTAATGGCATTCTCACACGCCATCACCGCGACCTTACCTTCGGTTCCTGCAGCGGCGCGTAGCTCAAGACCTTCAGCAATATTCTTCGCAACAAACTTGAGAATTTTTGGGCCCACAGCGGTGGTCACGACATCAGCGGTTGCAATTTCCTGAGCCAGAACCTCAGGGGTTTCAGCGGAGTTAATCCCCCGAAAACCGGTGATTTCAAGATCTCGGGGAGTATGTCCCACCTCATGAACTGTGTAGGACTCCAACGAGTTGAGCTTGTCAATAACGGGGGCAGCAACATCTGAGAAAACAAGCTCGTACCCAGCCTCGTGCAGCAAAACGCCCACAAAACCGCGTCCGATGTTTCCTGCACCGAAATGTACAGCTTTCTTCATTAGTCATTGACCTTTCCGAAAATCTCCAGCACGTCCTCGGCGGTTTGTGCCTGCTCCAGCTGAGCTACAGAGTCCTTAGACGAGAAGATTTTTGCAATCTTCTGCAGCAGTTCAAGGTGCTCGCCGTCAGCCCCTGCAATACCGATAACGAATTTGACGGGTTTACCGTTCCAGTCAATAGGCTCTGCATAACGAGTGAATGACATAGCCGAGTCGTAGATTGCGCTCTTTGCTTCGTTAGTGCCGTGGGGAATAGCCAGACTATTACCCATGAAAGTAGAAACAGAGGCTTCGCGCTCGTGCATTGCAGCAATGTAGGACTGGTCAACGGAACCGGTGTCAACAAGTAGAGCACCTGCTTGATCGATCGCCTGGTCACGTGAAGATGCAACTCCGTCCATTACGATGGATCGCTTGGAGAGCACCTGGGACGCACCCTGGACGGCAGGCACAGCGCCAGCCTTGTTTGCTACCACGTTGGGGCTGGATTTAGGCGCATCTGAGTACTGCTCTTTGAGCATCTCAACAATTTCATCATAGCGAGGTGAACCCATGAAGTTATCAACAGCAACGTGAATGGCGGAGGGGGTAGGAGCAGCTGCACGGTCTGCTAGATCCTGGTGTGAAACCAGCAGATCAAATTCATCCTTGAGGTTATTGATGGCAGAGTTAACAACGGTGACTTTATCGCCCAGACCCGCGTCCTTGATCTTGTTGCGCAGTACCGAAGCGCCCATCGCTGAGGATCCCATACCCGCGTCGCACGCAAAAACAATCTTCTCGATTTTCTTATTACCAGCGTCAGCAGTGGTGAAAGCACCAGCAACAGATGATTTTTTGCCCTTCATCGACTGCATTTTCTCAGCAGCAGCAGCCAAGTCGTCTTCGCCCTGCTTAGAGAACTTAAGAATTGCTGAAGCAACGAGGAATGAAACAGCGGTAGCAGCAAAAACGCCCAGGTAAATTTTCAGCAGGTCGCCGGGAGCAGCCACAGCGGTAATTGCGATGATTGATCCAGGAGCTGAGGCTGATGTGAGACCTACGCCCAATGCCAAGAAGGTGAAAGTACCTGCCATACCACCGGCAACGGCAGCCGCAATCAGCTGGGGACGCATCAAAACGTAGGGGAAGTAAATTTCGTGGATACCGCCGAAGAAGTGGATTAGAGCCGCACCTGAGGATGAAGCCTTTGCAGCGCCACGACCAAATACCATGTAGGCAAGGAGGATGCCCAGACCGGGGCCGGGGTTAGCTTCCAGCAGGTAAAGAATTGACTTACCCTGCTCCAGTGCCTGCTCGGTGCCCAAAGGAGTGATGATGCCGTGGTTAATAGCGTTGTTGAGGAAGAGCACCTTCGCAGGCTCAATCAAGAGCGCAGTCAAAGGCAACAGACCTGTTGAGACCAGCCAGTCAACGGCGGCACCAGCGCCCGCTGAGATACCCTTCATGACGGGGGTCAGCAGGAACATCGAGGCAATAGCAGCAATTGCAGCGAAGATACCGGCAGAGAAGTTATTGACCAGCATTTCAAAGCCGGGCTTAATCTTACCGTCCCACAGACCGTCGAGCTTCTTCATACACCATGCAGCCAGCGGCCCCATGATCATAGCGCCAAGGAACATGGGCGAGCCGCCTTCTTCGCCTACAAAGAGCTCCGAAGAAGTACCCAAGATAACGCCCATAGTTGCGGTTGCGCCTACAACGCCACCGCGGTGTTCGTACACCAATTTACCGCCGGTGTAAGCGATCAAAATGGGCAACAGGTAGGTAACCATGGGGCCAACCATGGTGGCGACCATTGCGCTGAAGTCAGTGAGAGCGGGAATGTATTTGGGTACGAGACCGGCAGGAATAAAGAGAGCGGTGATAATACCCCAGGCAATGAGCGCACCAATGTTGGGCATAATCATTGACGAGAGGAAGGTTCCAAAGCGCTGCACACGCACGCGCATGCTGGGCTTGGCAGGAGTTGTCGTAGACATGAATCCCTCAAAAGAAAAGAAAAAGTGAATGGAAAGTCAGAGCAAGCGGACAGCAAAACCTGTCTAGACAGCATTGCTCATCGTGTAACTAAGGTACACCTCAACACTCAAAAAAAGAAATATAGCACTCGTATAATAGAAGAAAAGTTTTAACACTTTTCCCTCAAGAAGCTCTCTATATCTT
The DNA here is from genome assembly GCF_016900985.1 of Rothia sp. ZJ1223. Taxonomy (NCBI): domain Bacteria; kingdom Bacillati; phylum Actinomycetota; class Actinomycetes; order Micrococcales; family Micrococcaceae; genus Rothia; species Rothia sp. ZJ1223. The sequence continues at coordinate 382,602 of NZ_JAFEUT010000002.1, forward strand.
CTACTGTCAGAAAGAAAAGCACACAAAAGCGCGCCCCACCCCATGACAGGTTAGAGCGCGCTGATGTGTGAGCAGTTATTGAAAATCTTTACAGAGCCAGTTCTTTAGCAACAACATCCGCTAGTCGTTGTGCGTAGGAATCAGCCTCATCTTGAGTCGCAGCTTCGACCATGACGCGCACCAAAGGTTCGGTACCCGATGGGCGCAGCAACACGCGTCCGGTCTCCCCCAGCTCAGTCTCTACAGCCTTAATTTCAGCCTGCAGAGCATCAGAGGTTGAGACACCAGCGCGGTTGACGCCCTTGACGTTAATGAGCTTCTGCGGAGTAGCCTGCATACGGTTAGCCAGCTCAGAAAGAGGCAGACCAGTACGGACGATTTCAGCAGCTAGATGCAGACCGGTCAAAACGCCGTCGCCGGTAGTTGCGTAGTCACTCATGATGACGTGACCCGACTGTTCACCGCCCAAGTTGTAACCGGTATCGCGCATAGCTTCCAGCACGTAGCGGTCGCCCACAGCAGTGCGCTCTAGCTTAATGCCCTGTTCCTTGAGGTAAAGCTCAAGCCCCAGTGACGACATAACGGTAGCTACTAGGGTGTCATCCTTTAGCTTGCCCGCTTCTTTCATCGCAACCGCCAAAATAGACATGATTTGATCACCGTCTACCAGGTTGCCCTGTTCATCAACTGCCATACAACGGTCCGCGTCGCCGTCGTGAGCGATACCAAAATCAGCCTGAATAAAACGAACGGCTTCTTGCAACAATTCAGGGTGGGTGGATCCCACTCCATCGTTGATATTAGTGCCGTTGGGTTCTGCGCCGATAACGTGAACCTTAGCGCCCAGGGCGCGGAAAGCATCGGGTGAAACACCTGAGGCAGCACCATTAGCACAGTCAAGCACAACGGTCAGGCCAGAAAGGCCACGGTGATCCGGCATGGTTGAAATCAAGTGGGTAACGTAACGGTCTTCGCCATCAGCCAGCACCTGGATTCGTCCCACGTCTCCGTGTGTGGGAAAGCGGAACTCTTCGGCACGATATAGGCGCTCGATCTCGTCTTCGATAGCATCATCAAGTTTCTTACCGCCACGGGCAAGGAACTTAATACCGTTATCTTCAGCAGGGTTGTGCGACGCTGAAATCATGACGCCAAAATCAGCCTCAGTCGAGGCGACTAGGTAGGCGGCGGCGGGGGTCGGTACCAACCCGGCATCCAAAACATCAATACCGGAACTCGCGAAGCCAGCCATCATTGCAGCGCCAATGAACTCACCGCTGATACGTGAATCATGTGCAATAACGGCTTTAGGACGCGTACCCTCAGCTGCCTGCGAATGACCAAGTACTACCGAAGCTGCCTGTGCCAGCTTCAAAGCCAACTCAGCAGTAATTTTCTCGTTTGCTAGACCGCGTACACCGTCGGTCCCAAATAATCTCTGTGCCATCACGTTCTATTCTACGTTGTCTTTAGCTTCTGTCATCTTTTAGCACGGGGAACCCTTCCGGGTTTTCTCTCTCATCATCCTCAAAAGTTTCAGATGCGGATCCCACAATGAGAGGGTCTGTGGTGCCCACAACAGAATGGTCTTTATTGGGGTAGTCGAACTGGCTCAACACGTGACGCATAGCTTCCAGACGGGCGCGTTTCTTGTCATTTGATTTCACCACAGTCCACGGAGCATCCCCGGTGTTAGTGTAGAAGAACATTGCCTCTTTGGCTTCTGTGTAGTCGTCCCACTTATCCAAGGAAGCGAGGTCAGTGGGAGAGAGTTTCCACTGACGTACCGGGTCAGTACGGCGGGCGTTAAAACGCGCCAGTTGTTCTGCGCGCGTCACCGAGAACCAGAATTTAATAAGCTTGACGCCCGAATTCACTAACATCCGCTCCAAATCGGGGACCTCTCGCATGAACTCATAGTACTGCTGAGAAGTACAGTAGCCCATGACTCGCTCCACACCCGCACGGTTGTACCAAGAACGATCCATCATCACGATTTCACCGCCGGAAGGCAGATGAGCGATATAACGCTGGAAGTACCACTGTGTCTGCTCCACTTCGGTAGGCTTCTCCAGTGCCACTACGCGAGAACCACGGGGGTTGAGGTGCTCAGTGAAACGTTTGATTGCGCCACCCTTACCGGCAGCATCGCGTCCCTCAAAGATAATGAGCACTTTCTGACCAGTTTCTTTAACCCACAGTTGCAGTTTCAAAAGCTCAATTTGCAGGGCACGCTTGGTTTTTTCGTACTCCTTACGGCTCATCTTCGTATCGTAGGGGTACCCCTTCTTCCAAGCATCAGAGGTATCATCTTCGCCCATGAGACGGTGAGTCAGCGATGCAATTTCATCAAGTTCAGCCGCGTAGTCTTCTACTACTGAACGTCGACGCACCTCTTTCTTCAAGGCGTCCTTGATAGCTGCTTTCTCAGTCTCTGTGGGGCTGGCGGTGTCAGGAGTCGTTACTTCTGCGGACTTGTTCTGAGAAGTCATGAAAGAGAGACCTCCTTGTCTCGTGGGGCGAATAAACATCTTAGCTATATTGTAAGCCGGTCGCTGTATCTAGTCGTGGCTATTACGCACCGCAGACCGCAGCTGAAGTAAGAACCTTAAAAGCCCGAAGGCTCCTCCCAACGAATCTGGGAAGAGCCTTCGAAAAAGTTCTGCGGTTGAAAAGCAACCGGTAAAGCGTAATTAACGCTTTGAGAACTGTGAAGCCTTACGTGCCTTCTTAAGGCCAGCCTTCTTACGTTCGATGACGCGTGCGTCACGGGTAAGGAAGCCTGCCTTCTTCAGGGTCGGGCGGTTGTTCTCGGTATCGATTTCGTTCAGTGCGCGTGAAACGCCCAGACGCAGTGCGCCTGCCTGACCTGAAGGACCGCCACCTGAAATGCGAGCAATTACATCGTAAGCGCCTTCAAGCTCAAGAAGCTTGAAAGGATCGTTTACTTCCTGCTGGTGCAGCTTATTGGGGAAGTAGTTTTCCAGGGTGCGACCATTAACGGTCCACTGACCTGAGCCTGGGATAACGCGCACGCGTGCGACTGCTTCTTTACGGCGACCTACTGCCTGACCTGAAACGGTAAGGGCAGGACGGTTAGCCTTGGCTGCCTCTGCTACAGGAGCTGAGGATTCTGAGGTGTAGCTGGTCAGCTCTTCCTCGTTGACAATCTGCTCTTCGTTCTGAGCCACGATTTCTCCTTAAAGTTGTCTTCGTAGGCCCGAATTACTGGGCGACCTGGGTAAATTCGTAGGTCTTGGGCTGCTGTGCAGCGTGCGGGTGCTCTGCACCTGCGTAGACCTTGAGGTTCTTCAGCTGCTGTGCTGCAAGCTTGTTCTTGGGGAGCATACCCTTGACAGCCTTTTCAACTGCACGGGTGGGGTTTGATTCCAAGAGCTCTGCATAGTTCACTGACTTCAGACCACCGGGGTAACCTGAGTGACGGTATGCACGCTTCTGCTCGAGCTTAGCGCCGGTCAGTGCAACCTTTTCAGCGTTGATGATGATAACTGAGTCACCGGTATCAACGTGAGGTGCAAAAGTGGGCTTGTGCTTGCCGCGCAAAAGAATAGCGGTCTGGCTTGCAAGACGACCCAGAACAACGTCAGTAGCGTCAATAACGTGCCACTGGCGCTCTACTTCGCCGGGTTTTGGAGTGTAAGTGCGCAAAATTTCGCCTTTGTCTCGTATGTTCATGTAGGCGCTAGTTGGGTATCGCGCCTCTTACCACGTGCGATAGCAGGTACTGGGTGAGGACCAGAAACAACTGCTCGTTCGCAACTCCTGGGCGCCTAAAGAAAGTGTCGTCCTGCAACTGGACTGTTCTTTGGCACACGTGAATCAGGAGGGAACACGCACAACGTATGAAACTATACCCTAGTGTTCACACTAAATCTACGTATTTTTAGGGATTAAGAGCACTTAAAGCCCTTAAATCCCACTGATGTGATTTTAAATCTCTCGTACGGCGCGCGTAAGTTCTGCCTGAGCTCCAAAAAGCTCCAGTTCCGGGTAATAGATCTCAGCGAGACTCAACCCGCAAGCAGGCGCTAGCTTGACCCGCGCGTCCCGAGCAGGTGCCTTCATCTTATGCTCGATCCATTCCAAACTGCGTTCCCCCGCGCCCACCAGAACCAAAGATCCCACCAGCGAACGCACCATATTGTGGCAGAAAGCATCAGCCTCAATACGGGTTTCAATCACGTGATCATTACGACGGATAAAGGTGAAATCACGAAGCTCGCGGATTGTTGTTGCACCTACTCTAGGCTTACAGAAAGAAAGAAAGTCATTGAGCCCTAATACTCTTTGAGCTCCCTCGTTCATCACTTCTACGTCGAGTAGCGTTTCAACCTGCCACATGGAGTGTCGATCGGTTGGTACCGCTACCCCTAACGCATCATCAGCAATAAGGTACTGGTAGCGCCTGCCCAATGCTGAAAAGCGGGCATCAAAGTCTGCGCTGACTTCACTAACTGCGTGGATTGCAATGCTCCCCTGCATGAGACCTTTGAGTTGAACAGGCACATGAAGCTCCTGCTCCGCATCAGCAAGTATTCGGCTGAGCGCTCCGCGCAGGCGGGGCTCCAAGGCTTGAGCTGGCAGCCTATTGCTGCGTCCGGGAACTTTCTCCCACAGGTGCCGAGGTATATCGCAGTGAACTGTCTGGGCGGACGCGTGTACCCCCGCATCAGTACGGCCGGCAACAGTCACCTGCACCGGCTCACGAAGAATCAGCGCGAGAGCCTCCTCAAGACATCCCTGAATCGTCACCCTACCGGGCTGTTTAGCCCACCCAGAAAAGGGTGCTCCATCGTAGGCAAGATCGATTCTGATACGTTGGTGTTGGGCTCCCCCAGCATGATGGAAGCTTTCCATGAACTTCTCCTGTAAGAAATAAAAAAACTCCGCCACTCACTAGTGTGAGTGGCGGAGTTCTCAAGGCTATGACCTGACGCTAATTACTCAGCGATGGTCTGAGCTGCTGCGCCACCTGCAGGTGCGTAGCCAGCTGCTTCAGCTGATTCCTTGGTGTCGAACCAAATCTCAGCCTGGGTGTTTGCGTACCAGCGTGAGCCAGGTACGTGGTACTTCATGGAGTCAGAGTTACCCTTGATAGCGAAGCCCTCGGGAGCTTCACCGGTTTCGGTTGCACCGTGTGCACCTGCGGGCAGGTCTGATGTAGTAGCCTCAGCAGCAGGTGCTTCAGCAACGGGCGCTTCTTCAGCTACGGGAGCTGATGCTGCTGCAACCTGGGTTGCTTCAGCAACTGCACCCTTTGAAGCTACGGGCTCCATGACCAGTTCGATAACTGCCATAGGAGCGTTATCGCCCTTACGGTTACCGATCTTGGTGATGCGGGTGTAACCACCGGGACGCTCTGCCATTGCAGGAGCGATAACGGTGAATAGTTCGTGTACAACTGACTTGTCGGTCAGTGAACGCAGAACGCGACGGCGTGCCGCCAGGTCACCTTTCTTAGCAAAGGTAATGAGGCGCTCAGCAACGGGGCGCATACGCTTTGCCTTGGTAACGGTGGTGGTGATGCGCTTGTGCTCGAACAGCTGCTGTGACAGGTTGTTGAGCATCAAACGCTCGTGGGTCGGGCTACCGCCGAGGCGGGGACCCTTAGTGGGAGTAGGCATAGTTTATTCTCCAAAGGTTACGTTCTTTGATTTTTTACTCTCAAAAATCAAGGAACCTAAGTTTTGACGTTGAAGCATTCATGAGTCACTCGATGAATGCAGACCGTTTAAGTCTTAGAACTCGTTACCGTAACCGTCTTCATCGTATGCACGTGAAGCGAGGTCGAAACCGGGAGGTGAATCCTTGAGAGCCAGACCGAGCTCGGTGAGCTTTGCCTTGACCTCGTCGATGGACTTAGCACCAAAGTTACGGATATCCATGAGATCTGCTTCTGAGCGAGTTACGAGTTCACCCACGGTGTGGATGCCTTCACGCTTGAGGCAGTTGTAGGAACGTACAGACATTTCAAGGTCTTCAATGGGAAGAGCAAGGTCAGCAGCCATTGATTCGTCAGCAGGTGACGGACCAACTTCAATACCTTCAGCTGCGGTATTGAGTTCGCGTGCAAGACCGAAGAGCTCTACCAGGGTGCTACCTGCTGATGCAACTGCGTCGCGAGGAGCAATAGCTTCCTTGGTTTCAACGTCTAGAGTCAGACGATCAAAGTCAGTGCGCTGCTCAACACGGGTCGCTGAGACGCGGAAGGTGACCTTCAAGACGGGTGAGTAGATGGAGTCAACCGGAATACGACCGATCTCGTTGTCACCTGACTTGTTCTGAGCTGCAGATACGTAGCCGCGTCCACGTTCGATGGTCAGTTCAGCGTCAAAGCTAGCGTTAGCGTTGAGGGTTGCGATGTGAAGTTCCGGGTTGTGAATCTCTACACCGGCGGGTACCTCGATGTCTGCTGCGGTGAGTTCACCGGAACCCTGCTTGCGCAGGTATGCAGTCACGGGCTCGTCGTTTTCAGATGATACTGAGAGCTTCTTGATGTTCAAGATGATCTCGGTAACGTCTTCAGTGACGCCTTCAACGGTGCTGAATTCGTGCAGCACGCCCTCGATGCGGACGCTGGTTACAGCGGCACCGGGGATTGATGAAAGCAGGGTACGACGAAGTGAGTTACCCAAGGTGTAGCCGAAACCGGGCTCCAGGGGCTCGATGGTGAAGCGTGAGCGGTTTTCCGCAACAACTTCTTCACTCAGAGTGGGGCGCTGTGCAATTAGCACTGTGTTTCCTTTCAGTGAGCATCCGCTATATGAGCTCACAGGTAACGGGAAAACAAGGGATAAGGAAGCAGACGTATTGATCCGTCTGTAATCACGAACTGATCGTGATTGCCCACAGAAAATATTTTCTCTGGGACGAACCAGCGATTAGACGTGGCGGCGCTTCGGGGGACGGCAACCGTTGTGTGCAACGGGGGTGACGTCCTGAATTGAGCCAACTTCGAGGCCTGATGCCTGAAGTGAGCGGATTGCGGTTTCACGGCCGGGACCGGGCCCCTTAACGAAAACGTCTACCTTGCGTACGCCGTGTTCCTGAGCGCGCTTTGCAGCGGTCTCAGCAGCCATCTGAGCTGCGTAAGGAGTTGACTTACGTGAACCTTTGAAGCCGATTTCGCCTGCTGATGACCAGGAGATAACTGCGCCTGAAGGGTCAGTGATTGAGATGATGGTGTTGTTGAAGGTTGACTTGATATGAGCCTGACCTGCAACAATGTTCTTATTAACCTTGCGGCGGGGCTTACGAGCAGCCGCTGCGCGAGTCTTGGGAGGCATTATTGATTCTCCTACAAAGTTGGTTGGTGAGCGTTGGCCAGGTAAGAATTACTTGGCTGATTCAACGCTTATTATTTCTTCTTACCTGCAACGGTACGCTTCGGGCCCTTACGGGTACGTGCGTTGGTCTTGGTGCGCTGACCGTGTACCGGCAGGCCGCGGCGGTGACGCAGACCCTGGTAGCTACCGATTTCTACCTTGCGGCGGATATCTGCAGCAACCTCACGGCGAAGGTCACCTTCAACCTTGTAGTTACCTTCGATGAAGTCACGAAGTGCTACGAGCTGCTGATCTTCAAGATCCTTGACGCGGATGTCGGGTGAGACACCGGTTGCAGCAAGAGCTTCCTTTGCACGGGTTTTACCCACGCCGTAGATGTAAGTAAGAGCTACTTCCACGCGCTTTTCGCGGGGAATATCTACTCCGGCGAGACGTGCCATATGGCTTTCTCCTTGTTTTTACCAGAGGTCTTCGGCATCACTGCCCGACGGTTGTGTCGGTCCCCGGCCTCTGAATCCGGAGGTACCCTAAAATTTTTAGGAGCGGTGCCTTATCATTTACGCCACACTGATGTGCGACTGTTGTGAAGCAGGTAGGTTATTAGCCCTGACGCTGCTTGTGACGCGGGTTTTCGCAGATCACCATGACCACGCTGTTGCGGCGGATCACTTTGCACTTATCGCAGATCGGCTTAACGCTCGGCTTGACCTTCATCGCATTCCTTTGCGTTGATTGCAATTATTTGCATTGACAATTGCGGGATAAGAGGTTCGACTAACGCTGAACTATTACCCCCGGTAACACACGGTAAACGTCGCACCGGGTGCGACGTTTGGTGTGTTTTTATTTGTAGCGGTAGACGATACGACCGCGTGAGAGGTCGTAAGGGCTGAGCTCAACTACTACACGGTCCTCAGGTAGGATTCGAATGTAGTGCTGACGCATCTTGCCTGAGATATGTGCAAGTACCTTGTGACCGTTGTCTAGCTCAACACGAAACATCGCGTTGGGCAGAGCTTCTACCACAGAACCTTCGATCTCAATGACGCCGTCTTTCTTGGCCATATCCTCCGCTAACGTTCGGTGCCCTTCTGCTACTGCAGGGGCAGTTTGTATTTCATCTGTGATTTCCGTACAGGGTACGGATGCGACGATCGCATGGCACAGACAACCAAATAAATAGTCTACGGCATTTGGGGAGGGTTGTTAATAGCTTGTCAGTATTTTTGATGTGAGCTTAACATCAACAGCTGGGTACCTTCTTCATCCCCCTGCAACGCATCCTTTTCTTGAGCAGCTAGCTTTCAAGGCGCAGACAACGAGCGCCAGCGAGTCAGTGATACTCGCGGTTAGTCCTCCTGAGCAGCTAGCTGACCGCACGCACCGTCAATATCGGAGCCGCGAGTATCACGAACGGTCACCGGTATTCCGTGTGCACGGAGGCGTTCGACGAAGTTTTGTTCGACGCCTTTGCGGGATGCTGTCCATTTGGAGCCCGGGGTGGGGTTGAGAGGGATGGGGTTGACGTGTACCCAGCCGCGTCCGCGTGATGCTAGTTTTTTGCCGAGGAGGTCTGCGCGCCAGCCTTGGTCGTTGATGTCGCGGATGAGGGCGTATTCGATGGAGATGCGGCGTCCTGTTGCGCGGTAGTAAGAGTATGCTGCGTCGAGGGTTTCATCGACTTTCCAGTGGGTGTTGATGGGGATGAGTTCGTCGCGGAGTTCGTCGTCAGGGGCGTGGAGGGAGAGCGCGAGGGTGAGTGGCAGACCTTCCATTTCGAATTTGCGGATGCCGGGGACGAGTCCGACGGTTGACATGGTGAGGCCTCGGGCTGAGATGCCGAGCCCTTCGGGTGCGGGGTCGATAAGACGGTGTACTGCGCCCAGGGTGCGTTTGTAGTTGGCGAGTGCCTCTCCCATGCCCATGAAGACGATGTTGGAAACGCGTAGGGGGCGGGTGTCTTCTGCTCCGCCTTCTGCTTGTTCAAGGCCCTTCATGTTTTTGAGGTAGCGGGCGGCTGCCACTACCTGCTCTACGATTTCTGCGGTGGAGAGGTTTCGGGTCAGACCTTGCTGACCGGTAGCGCAGAAGGGGCAGTTCATGCCGCAACCGGCTTGGGAGGAGATGCAGAGTGTGACGCGGTTTTCGTAACGCATGATGACGGATTCGATGAGGGCGCCATCGAAGAGTCGGTGAACAACTTTGAGGGTGTCTCCCCCATCTGCTTCCAGGGTGCGAACGGGGGTCAGCAGCTGAGGCATGGCTCGGACTACCATCTCGTCGCGCTCAGCGGCGGGCAGATCGGTCATTTCATCTGGGTCGTTAACCAGTCGTTCAAAGTAGTGCTTTGAGAGCTGGGAGGCGCGGAATGGCTTGTAGCCGAGTTCTTCGAGGAAGGTACGGCGTCCTGCCATATCAAAGTCTGCGATGTGCTTCGGTGGCTGTTCCCGGCGAGGTGCTTTGAGGGCGATTTTGCCGGGTTCTGGGCGCACAGCCGAGATTTCAACCGGTGTCTTGGTGCTGGTTTCAGTCATGGTGTTCTTTTCGCTGGTGATGGGTAGTTTAGGAGGGAATAGGTTTGACGGTCACGCCAAGTTTGGAGAGTTCTGAGGCTCCACCGTCTTCAGCTGTGAGCACCCAAATTCCTTCGGAGTGGAAAGCTACGGAGTGTTCCCACTGACAGGCATCTTTGCCGTCGTCTGTTACCACTGTCCACCCGTCATCGAGGGTTGTGGTTTCGATGGAACCGGCAACAATCATGGGTTCGATGGCAAGCGCCATGCCCTTTTTCAAACGTGGGCCTAGGTCTCGGGCCGCGTAGTTGAGAACATCGGGTGCCATGTGCATTTGTGAGCCGATACCGTGACCCACAAAATCCTCGATAATTCCGTATTTGTCACCGGTTTCAGCGCGTACAAATTCTTCAACGGCAAGACCAATTTCGCCCACTTTACGGGCGGACGCGGCGGCGGCAATACCATGCCACAGGGCAGCACGGGTGATTTCGGAAAGTTCACGACGCGCATCTGAAACATTGCCGATCAAAGCGGTACGGGCTGAGTCGCCGTGCCATTTTTTGCCGTAGGCATCAGTCACGATGGCACCGCCATCAATAGAAATCATGTCGCCGTCCTGAAGGACTCGCTCACCGGGGATACCGTGGACTACTTCCTCATTGACCGACGCGCAGATAGCAGCGGGGTAATCGTAATAGCCCAAGAAGTTTGACGCTGCCTGATGCTCATCAAGTACCTGCCGGAAGGCTTGATCCAGGTCGAGGGTGCTTACTCCCGCTCGCGCAGCATCTACTGCGGCGTCAAGAGCTCGGGAAGTAATGACACCTGCTGCTGCCATCGAGGCAAGCTGGGCATCAGTTTTATATTCAATACGGCGCACGATTTTTCTCCTTCGGTGAACCTGCTCCCTCTCACTCAAGAAGGCACAAATATCAATCATCTGTTAAAAAGATGTGCCCCCGCAATGACCGGGGGCACAGACCTGAAATTACTTGAGAGGCAGACTTACTTGAGCGCATCCATGATGCGTTCGGTAACCTCATCAATATCGCCAAGACCATCAATTTGCTTGACAATACCGCGTTCGGTGTAGAGAGCTACCAAAGGAGCGGTTTCTTCTTCGTAAACCTTAAGGCGGTGGCGAATGACTTCTTCGTTATCATCCGAACGCCCCTGCTCAGCAGCACGGTTGAGCAGGCGCTGGACCAGTTCATCGTTATCGGCAACAAGCAAGAGCACACGTCCGATTTCAACACCCATGTCAAAGAGGATGCTGTCGAGCTCCTGCACCTGAGCTACGTTGCGGGGGTAACCGTCAAGCAAGAAGCCGCTTGCAGCGTCCTCTTCAGCCAAACGGGTACGCACCATCTTGTTGGTTACTGAATCGGGAACCAGGTTGCCGGAGTCAATGTAGCTCTTAGCTTCTTTACCGAGGTCGGTTTCTTCCTTGATATTTTTGCGGAAGATATCACCGGTTGAGATAGCGGGAATATTCAGTTTTTCAGCGATACGGACGGCCTGGGTACCTTTACCTGCACCGGGAGGGCCAATAATGAGCAAACGATTCATCGTAGCAGTCCTTCATAGTGTCGTTGTTGAAGTTGAGCGTCGATCTGCTTCACAGTATCAAGACCGACACCGACCACGATCAGCAGCGAGGTACCGCCGAACGGGAAGTTCTGGTTAGCGCCAAAGAGAACCAGAGCAATGAGCGGAATCATCGCCACAATGCCCAGGTAAAGCGCACCGGGTAAGGTAATGCGGTTCAGTACGTAGCTCAGGTAGCGCTCGGTGGGACGACCCGCGCGGTAGCCGGGGATGAATCCACCGTATTTTTTCATGTTCCCGGCAACCTCTTCGGGGTTGAAGGTGATGGAAACGTAGAAGTAGGCGAATCCAACGATCAAGAAGAAGTACAGAGCCATATAGATCGGGTGATCGCCACTGACCAAATAGGTGCTGATCCACGTTACCCAACCAGCAGGGGCACTGCCGTCTGTGGGGGTGTTGAACTGTGCCAGCATCGCGGGAAGCATCAGCAGCGAGGACGCAAAGATAACAGGAATAACACCCGCCATGTTGACCTTCAGCGGGATGTAAGTGGTGGTACCACCAATCGTGCGACGACCAATCATACGCTTGGCGTACTGAACGGGGATTCGACGTTGCGACTGTTCAACAAACACCACAGCAACGATAGTCAGCAAACCAATAGCAATGACACCCGCAAAAATACCCCAACCCAGGGTACGCTGAATCGACCCAAGTGCAGAGGGGAAGCTTGAAGCAATAGAAGTGAAAATCAGCAGGGACATACCGTTGCCCACACCTTTTTCAGTAATCTGCTCACCCAGCCACATCACAATACCGGTGCCAGCCACCAAAGCCAAAATAATCAGTACAACACTGATCAGGGTATCCTCCGGAATAATCGGTAGGTTGCAGCCAGGCAATAGAGCACCAGATCGGGCTAGGGACACAATGGTAGTAGCGTTCAAAAACGCCAAAGCAATGGTGAGGTAACGGGTGTACTGAGTCAGCTTAGTTTGACCCTGTGCACCTTCTTCGTGCAACTCCTGAAAACGCGGAATAACCACACGCAAGAGCTGAACAATAATGCTCGCCGTAATGTATGGCATAACACCCAGTGCAAAAACCGACAGCTGCAGCAAGGCGCCACCGCTGAAAAGATTCACCATATCGAAGAGCCCACCGCTAGCGGAGGCAGTTGCCATACACTGCTGGACGTTCCCGAAAGAAACACCCGGCGCAGGGATAAAGACGCCCAAACGATAAATCACGATAATGCCCAGGGTAAACAACAGCTTATTTCGCAGGTCAGGGGTCTTAAAAGCCCTGCCTAAAGCGCTCAGCACATGTCCTCCTGAATATTGATAATCATTCAGCTCACCCACACAGCAAGCTGAAAACAAACTTCTGATTAGTCTAACGCTTTTTGAACGCCAATACAGAAAAAATATGAAGTGGTGAAAATAACCCCTCACTCCCCCACACAATCTATACCCGGCGTCCGCGGCAACAGAACAGAAGATAAAAAAGAAGGGCTGTACTTCCCTAGGAAAGTACAGCCCTCACATGCTAACTAGCTTACTTTACGGTTACTGAACCGCCAGCAGCTTCAATCTTTTCGATTGCGCTAGCTGAAGCCTTGTCAACAGTGATATTTACCTTAACGGTGATATCGCCGTTACCGAGAACCTTAACGAGCTCGTTCTTGCGAACAGCGCCCTTCTCGACCAATGCCTCAACGGTGACATCGCCACCCTCGGGGAACAGCTCTGAGATACGGTCCAGGTTAACAACCTGGTACTCGATGCGGAAGGGGTTCTTGAAGCCGCGAAGCTTCGGAAGGCGCATGTGCAGCGGAAGCTGACCACCCTCGAAACCAGCCTTTACCTGGTAACGAGCCTTCTGACCCTTAGTACCGCGACCTGCAGTCTTACCCTTTGAGCCTTCACCGCGGCCTACGCGGGTCTTTGCTTTGTGGGCGCCCTTAGCGGGGCGCAAATCGTGAATCTTGATAGCGTCGTTCTGTTCAGCCATCTTTACTTGACCTCCTCAACCTTCACCAGGTGAGCAACGGTGTTAACCATGCCACAGGTGACGGGGTCTGCAGTGCGAACAACTACGTTACCGGGACGCTTGAGACCCAGTGAACGCAGGGTGTCGCGCATGTTCTGCTTCTCACCAACATAGGACTTGACCTGGGTGATTTCCAGCTTAGCGTCACTGGGCTTAATACGCTTACCCATCATTACGCACCTGCCTTCTCGTTCTTGGTGTTGAGCAAGTAAGCAGGGATAACCTCGTCGTTGGGCAGACCACGGCGGGCTGCAACAGCGGCGGGCTCTTCAAGCTGCTTAAGAGCTTCAACAGTCGCGTGAACGATGTTAATCTGGTTTGATGAACCCAGTGACTTCGACAGCACGTCGTGAATACCTGCTGCTTCAAGCACTGCGCGAACGGGACCACCAGCGATAACACCGGTACCAGCGGTTGCAGGACGCAGCATAACTACGCCAGCTGCACGCTCGCCCTGAACGCGGTGAGGAATGGTGCGACCTTCAATGCGGGGAACGCGGAAGAAGCTCTTCTTTGCTTCCTCAACGCCCTTAGCAATAGCTGCAGGAACTTCCTTAGCTTTGCCGTAGCCAACGCCAACCATACCGTTACCGTCACCAACGACTACCAGCGCGGTGAAGCTAAAGCGACGACCACCCTTGACAACCTTGGAGACGCGGTTGATGGTGACAACGCGCTCGATGAACTTGTCCTTCTCCTCTTCGCGACCACGGTTGTTGCGGCCGCCGCGCTCGCCACGGCCACCACGACCGCCGCGCTCACCACGGTTACCGCGGCGATCTTCGCGCTTGGAGTTCTCGGTGGTTTCAACAGCTTCTGCAGTTGCTTCAGTCACCTGAGTTTCCTTTTCGTTTACAGTCTGCTCGCTCATTAGAGTGACAGGCCTCCTTCGCGTGCGCCTTCAGCTACTGCTGCTACACGACCGTGGTACTTGTTACCACCGCGGTCGAAGACAACTGCTTCAACGCCTGCAGCCTTGGCGCGCTCGGCAACGAGCTCACCAACGCGCTTTGCTTTAGCGGTCTTATCGAGATCAGCGTTACGCAAATCAGCTTCGAGAGTTGATGCGTAAGCCAAGGTGTGACCCTTGGTATCGTCGATGACCTGAACGAACATGTGGCGTGATGAGCGGGTAACGCTCAGACGCGGACGTGCAGCAGTACCTGAAACGTACTTGCGGACGCGTGCATGACGACGCGCGCGTGCAGCGGACTTTGTCTTGATAGCCATTATTACTTACCAGCCTTTCCGACCTTGCGGCGGATCTGCTCGCCCTCGTAGCGAACGCCCTTACCCTTGTAGGGATCGGGCTTACGCAGACCGCGGATGTTAGCTGCAACCTGACCAACAATCTGCTTATCAATACCTGATACAGTCAGCTTGTTGTTGCCCTCAACAGCAAAGGTGATCCCCTCGGGTGCCTTTACAGTAACGGGGTGTGAGTAGCCTAGCGCGAATTCCAGATCGGAGCCCTTTGCCATCACGCGGTAACCGGTACCAACGATTTCGAGCTTCTTTGAGTAGCCTTCAGTAACACCGATGATCATGTTCTGAATCAGGGTGCGTGAAAGACCGTGCAGTGAGCGTGATTCACGCTCATCGTTCGGACGGGAAACAACAATTTCGCCGTCGTTCTGTGCAACAGTAATGGGAGCTGAGATCTTGCGGGACAGTTCGCCCTTGGGACCCTTTACAGCAACCAAGTTGCCATCAATCTTAACCTCAACGCCGGCAGGAACCGAGATGGGGAGACGTCCAATACGTGACATTTACTCTTCCTTTCTCTTCTTACCGACTACCAGATGTAAGCGACGACTTCGCCGCCAACACCCTTCTTCGAAGCCTGCTTGTTAGTCAGCAGACCTGAAGAGGTTGACAGAATTGCGATACCGAGTCCACCGTGAACCAAGGGAAGGTTGGTTGACTTCGCGTAAACGCGCAGACCGGGCTTGGAGATACGACGAACGCCAACAATGGAACGCTCGCGTGAGGGACCGAACTTCAGTTCGAGAGTCAAGGTCTGACCGACCTTAGCGTCTTCTACCTTGAAGTCAGCGATGTAGCCCTCAGCCTTTAGGATTTCGGCAATGCGAACCTTAAGCTTTGAGTGGGGCATAGATACGGAGTCGTGGTATGCAGCGTTTGCGTTGCGCAAACGGGTCAGCATATCTGCGACAGGATCTGTCATAGTCATAGTGGGCTTTAGCCCTTCCTCGCTGGGGTTTCCGCGACCTCAAAAGATTTGAGCGGGACCTACAACGTAGTCGTTATTACTGGGTTTTGAACGGGAAACCGAGTGCTTTGATAAGCGCGCGGCCTTCATCATCGGTCTTAGCGGTGGTGACGATAGTGATGTCCATACCACGTACGCGATCAATCGCGTCCTGGTCGATTTCGTGGAACATCGACTGCTCAGTCAAACCGAAGGTGTAGTTACCATTACCGTCGAACTGGCGGTCTGAGAGACCACGGAAGTCGCGAATACGGGGCAGCGCCAAGGTGATCAGACGGTCCAGGAATTCCCACATACGGTCGCCACGCAAAGTAACGTGTGCGCCAATGGGCTGACCTTCGCGCAGCTTGAACTGAGCGATTGACTTCTTAGCACGGGTAATCATAGGCTTCTGACCGGTGATTGCGGTCAGGTCGCGGATAGCTCCATCCATGAGCTTCGCGTCCTTAGCTGCTTCACCGACACCCATGTTAACAACGACTTTAACAATCTTGGGGGTCTGCATGACGTTCTTGTAGTCGAACTCTTCCTGCAGAGCCTTGGTGACCTCGTCGTTGAACTTGGTCTTGAGGCGAGGGGTGATCTTGGTTTCGGTCATTAGATGTCCTTACCCGAGCTCTTGGCAACACGAACACGCTTGGTGCGAGTCTTGCCATTGCGCTCTTCAGTCTCGAGGCGGTAGCCAACGCGAGTCGGCTTCTTGGTCTCGGGATCAACGATTGCAACGTTTGATACGTGAATCGAAGCCTCAACCTTTTCGATGCCACCGGCAGCGCCGGTCATCGGGTTAGCCTTGGTGTGCTTGCTGACGATCTTTACGCCTTCAACCAGTACACGTTCGGTCTTGGGGAATACCTTGAGGACCTTGCCCTGCTTACCGCGGTCTGCACCAGCGATAACCTGAACGAGGTCACCTGACTTGATTTTAGCCATGGGTTAGAGCACCTCCGGAGCGAGCGAGATAATCTTCATGAACTTCTTATCGCGAAGCTCGCGACCGACGGGTCCGAAAATACGGGTACCGCGGGGATCACCCTCAGTGTTCTTGATGATAACTGCTGAGTTCTCATCAAACTTGATGTAGGAACCGTCAGGACGACGGGTTTCCTTCTTAGTGCGAACGACGACTGCCTTAACAACGTCGCCCTTCTTTACGGTGCCGCCAGGGATCGCGTCCTTGACGGTAGCAACGATAACGTCGCCAATGCCTGCGTAACGACGTGCAGAGCCACCGAGAACACGAATGGTAAGGATTTCCTTAGCACCAGTGTTGTCAGCGACCTTCAGTCGTGACTCCTGCTGAATCATATTTCTCCTGTCGTCTCGCCGGTTCCGACCGCACGGTATTTTGTGGGCCAGCCTTGCGGAACATTTTTACGGGAAGGTGACGCACCGGTCCCATCAGATAAATCATCTGGGTTAGCGGAAACGTCTGGGATTTGGCCATGCCAGGAACATCTGGTCCCGCATCATCTAAAAACGGGCGAAACCACCCGCGGTTATAGCGGCATTATGCTTTGGCACGGAGAAATCCGTGGCTATGTGGGTATAGATAACCACACAGAATAAAAATATTATCACAACCTGCTGATCTCTAAAAGGAGCACTCCTCACATAGCAATGGTGATATGCCCCGCACTATTTCTAGACGCATTTACTTACCTGAGCCTTTAGACATAAAAAGCCCCTCTCCCCAGTAATACAGGGAAGAGGAGCTTCTTTAGCTCATGCAGTAGAGAACTAGACCAGGAGAATTACTTCGCCTTCTCTACGATCTCTACAACACGCCAGCGCTTTGAGGCTGACAGCGGGCGGGTTTCCGCCAGCAGAACCAAGTCACCAATACCAGCAGTGTTCTGCTCGTCGTGCGCCTTGATCTTTGAGCTACGGCGCATAACCTTGCCGTACAGTGCGTGCTTCACGTGGTCCTCGACCTCTACGACTACAGTCTTGTCCATCTTGTTGGACACTACGTAGCCGCGGCGAATCTTACGGTAGCCGCGCTCTTCAGTCTTTACTTCACTCACTTGACTTAACCTTCGGTTGAGGGACGGATACCGAGCTCACGTTCACGCAGTACAGTGTAGATGCGTGCGATATCGCGCTTGACGGTACGGATACGACCCGGGTTCTCAAGCTGACCGGTGGCTGCCTGGAAACGGAGATTGAACAGTTCCTCCTTCGACTTGCGCAGCTCGTCAGCTAGGTTCTCGTTGGAGAGCTCAGCGAGCTTGTCGAGGTTCAGATCCTTTGATCCAACTGCCATTTCTTATTCACCACCTTCGCGACGCACAACACGTGCCTTCATCGGGAGCTTGTGGATCGCGAGGCGCATAGCTTCGCGAGCCACTTCTTCGGAAACACCGGAGAGTTCAAACATGACTCGACCGGGCTTAACATTTGCGACCCACCACTCGGGTGAGCCCTTACCGGAACCCATACGGGTTTCAGCGGGCTTCTTGGTCAAGGGACGGTCGGGGTAGATGTTAATCCAAACCTTACCGCCACGCTTGATGTGACGAGTCATTGCAATACGTGCTGCCTCAATCTGGCGGTTGGTCACGTATGCAGGAGTCAGTGCCTGAATGCCCCACTCACCGAAGGTTACCTCGGTACCGCCTTTGGCCATACCGGTACGCTTGGGGTGGTGCTGCTTGCGATATTTTACTCGACGGGGAATAAGCATTTATGCCTCACCGTTTTCTGCAGTCTTAGCTTCTGCGTTAGCTGAAGCATTATCGTTACGACGTTCACGACGAGGACCACGGTTGCCACCACGACGGCGGTCGCCACCGTCACGGCCACCACGACCGCCACGACGGTTACCAGCAGCCTGCTGTGCAGCCAGTTCCTTATCGGTCATATCGCCCTTGTAAATCCATACCTTGACACCGATACGACCGAAAGTGGTCTTAGCTTCAAAGAAGCCGTAGTCGATGTTTGCACGCAGGGTGTGCAGGGGCACACGACCTTCGCGGTAGAACTCTGAACGTGACATTTCAGCGCCACCCAGACGTCCGGAGCACTGGATACGAATACCCTTAGCGCCCGCACGCTGTGCTGACTGAATTGCCTTCTTCATCGCGCGGCGGAATGCCACACGTGAAGCCAGCTGCTCCGCGATGCCCTGTGCAACAAGCTGTGCTGACAGGTCAGGCTGAGCGACTTCGAGGATGTTCAGCTGAATCTGCTTACCGGTGAGTTTTTCCAGCTCACCACGGATACGATCAGCTTCTGCGCCGCGACGACCGATAACAATACCGGGGCGTGCAGTGTGGATATCCACACGAACACGGTCACGAGTGCGCTCGATTTCTACCTTAGCGATGCCTGCGCGCTCCATGCCTTCTGACAGAAGCTTGCGAATCTGAACGTCTTCCTTCACGAAGTCAGCGTAACGTTCACCAGGCTTGTTTGAGTCTGCGAACCACTTTGAAACGTGTTCGGTGGTAATACCAAGTCGGAAACCGTTCGGGTTAATTTTCTGACCCATTTAGCGGCCCTCCTCCTCTGACGGGGTCGCAACAACCACAGTAATGTGGCTGGTGCGCTTGTTGATGCGGAACGCGCGACCCTGTGCACGGGGCTGGAATCGCTTCATGGTCGGACCTTCGTCCACGAATGCTTCGCTGATGAACAGTTCGTCTTCCTTGAAAGCTACACCTTCGCGGTCAGCTTTCTGACGAGCGTTTGCAACAGCTGATGCAACGATCTTGTAAACCGGTTCTGAAGCGCTCTGGGGAGCGAACTTCAAAATCGCCATTGCCTCTTCCGCCTGCTTACCACGGATCAGGTTGACGACTCGGCGTGCCTTCATAGGCGTAACGCGTACATAGCGCGCTGATGCCTTGGCTTCCATTGCCTATCTCTCTTTCGTCTTAGCCGAAAGGGTTATACGACACTAAATCGGAAAAACCGACCTAGCGACGCTTACCCTTACGGTCGTCCTTCACATGGCCGCGGAAAGTGCGGGTCGGAGCAAATTCACCGAGCTTGTGTCCAACCATGGACTCAGTGATGAACACCGGGACGTGCTTGCGTCCATCATGCACTGCGATGGTGTGACCGAGCATGTCGGGAACAATCATCGAGCGGCGGGACCAAGTCTTAATAACATTCTTGGTACCCTTCTCGTTCTGAGCTGCAACCTTTACATAAAGGTGCTGATCTACGAAAGGGCCCTTTTTCAAACTACGAGGCATGTTTCAGGCTCCTTAGCGCTTCTTGCCAGTACGACGGCGACGAACAATGAGCTTGTCGCTTTCCTTGTTGGGGCGACGGGTGCGACCCTCAGGTTTACCGTTGGGGTTAACAGGGTGACGACCACCGGAAGTCTTACCTTCACCACCACCGTGCGGGTGATCAACGGGGTTCATAACGACACCACGAACGGTCGGGCGGATGCCCTTCCAGCGGTTACGTCCTGCTTTACCCCAGTTGATGTTGGACTGCTCTGCGTTGCCAACTTCACCAACGGTTGCTCGGCAGCGAACATCCACGTTGCGGATTTCGCCTGAAGGCAGACGCAACTGAGCGTACTTGCCTTCCTTAGCAACCAACTGGATTGATGCGCCTGCTGAGCGAGCCATCTTAGCGCCGCCACCGGGGCGAAGCTCTACCGCGTGAATAACAGTACCCACGGGGATGTTACGCAAGGGCAGGTTGTTGCCGGGCTTGATATCCGCGCTGGGACCTGACTCAACAACATCGCCCTGCTTCAGTTTGTTAGGAGCAACGATGTAACGCTTGGTGCCATCAACATAGTGCAGAAGCGCGATGCGAGCGGTACGGTTAGGATCGTACTCGATGTGTGCTACGCGTGCATCTACACCGTCTTTGTCGTGACGACGGAAGTCAATCAGACGGTACTGGCGCTTGTGACCACCGCCCTTATGACGAGTAGTGATACGACCGGTGTTGTTACGGCCGCCTTTTTTGGGAAGCGGACGAACCAGGGACTTTTCCGGGGTTGAACGAGTGATTTCCGCGAAATCAGCTACGCTCGAGCCACGGCGACCCGGGGTCGTCGGCTTGTGCTTACGAATACCCATTTAGATATTTCTTTCCTTCGCTAAAGTGGTCTCCGCAGACCTTATGCCTGCGGACCGCCGAAGATGTCGATAGTGCCTTCTTTGAGGGTCACAATCGCACGCTTGGTGTTCTTACGTGCGCCCCAGCCGAAGCGGGTGCGCTTACGCTTACCTGCGCGGTTAGCGGTGTTTACAGCAGCAACCTTGACATCGAAAATCATTTCGATAGCCTGCTTGATTTCCAGCTTGTTTGAGCGGGGATCAACCAGGAAGGTGTACTTGCCTTCATCGAGCTGTGAGTAGCTCTTTTCCGACACGACAGGTGCAATGATAACGTCGCGGGGATCCTTGAAAGTAAGGACGCTCATTACTTGGCCTCCTTCTTAGCCTTAGAAGCAACTGCAACGAAAACGTCGAATGCGTCCTTGGTAAAGACAACATCATCGGAGATCAGAACATCATAGGTATTCAGCTGATCTGCGTAGATAACGTGTACGTTCTGAAGGTTGCGAGCTGACAGTGCAACAACGTCATCCTTACGATCGATAACAACGAGAGCGTTCTTACGATCTGAGATTGAAGCGAGTGCTGCCTTTGCTGCCTTGGTAGAGGGCTTGGTGCCTTCAACCAGTGACTCAACAACGTGGATACGACCGTGACGAGCACGATCAGAAAGAGCACCACGAAGAGCTGCTGCAATCATCTTCTTAGGAGTACGCTGAGCGTAGTTACGCGGAGTAGGACCGTGTACAACGCCACCACCAGTCATGTGGGGAGCGCGGATTGATCCCTGACGTGCGCGACCAGTACCCTTCTGCTTGAAGGGCTTGCGACCTGCACCGGAAACTTCACCACGGTTCTTAGTCTTGTGAGTGCCCTGGCGTGCTGCTGCGAGCTGTGCAACAACCACCTGGTGAAGCAAAGGAACTGATGCCTTCGCGTCAAACAGGTCTGCGGGCAAATCTACGTTAAGGGTCTTAACAGCCATTGTAATTAGGCTCCCTTCACAGCAGTGCGAACCAGAACAACGCCGCCCTTAGGACCGGGGATAGCACCCTTGATCAGCAGTACGTTGTTTTCTGCGTCTACACCCTGAATAGTCAGGTTCATGGTAGTGTGACGTGCTGCACCCATACGGCCAGCCATACGCATACCCTTGAACACGCGTGCGGGGTATGATGCGCCACCGATTGAACCGGGCTTACGGTGGTTCTTGTGAGCACCGTGTGATGCGCCTACGCCAGCGAAGCCGTGACGCTTCATGACGCCTGCAAAGCCCTTGCCCTTAGTCTTACCGACTACGTCAACTTTCTGACCTGCTTCGAAGAGCTCTACGGTCAGTTCTTGACCGAGGGAGTACTCTGCAGCATCTGAAGTGCGGAGTTCAACGAGGTGACGGCGGGGTGTGACGCCAGCCTTTTCAAAGTGACCAGCCAAAGGCTTGGTGACCTTGCGAGCTTCAATAGCGCCGTAGCCAATCTGGATTGCTTCGTAGCCGTCAGTCTTAGCGTCGCGCAGCTGGGTCACTACGTTTGAATCGGCCTTGACGACAGTAACCGGCACGAACTTGCCGTTTTCGTCCCAGACCTGGGTCATGCCGAGCTTGGTGCCGAGCAGGCCCTTCACCTGGCGTTCGAATTTGTTAGTCATTTTTGAGACGATCCTCTTACAGCTTGATTTCGATGTTCACGTCTGCCGGAAGGTCAAGACGCATGAGTGCATCAACAGCCTTGGGGGTCGGATCAACGACGTCGATCAGACGCTTGTGCGTACGCATTTCAAAATGCTCGCGGCTGTCTTTGTACTTGTGCGGTGAACGGATAACTACGTAAACGTTCTTCTCGGTCGGCAGCGGCACAGGGCCAACTACAGTAGCGCCTGCGCGCGTAACCGTCTCAACGATTTTCCGTGCTGATGAGTCAATGACCTCGTGGTCATATGACTTCAGACGGATGCGGATTTTCTGTCCCGCCATCTGTCGGACTCTCTTTCTTGAAGTACTTCCCTGTAACGGAGCTTTGTGCTCCTTATGGTGGCGCTTGAGGAAAAGAACTACTAGAAGTTCTTTCGCGCCGCTTCTAACAGACTGAATCCGAAATAGTTTCGGGTTCCTCACCCCGCCGAAGCACCGACCCCCGCGCTCGGGCGTGTCGCTATTATTACAAACAACACGATTAACGCTTTTTAGAATCGGGTCATATTTGGGCTTATCTGGCTTCGGTCGATGAATGACCATTAGCTCCATAACGATAAGCACTTGAACAACATCTATTATCTTGCCAGAGTTACCTTATGTATGCAAGGTTTTTTAGCATAAGTGCTCAGAGACACAAGTAAGGGGCGACAGCCTACGGCTGCCACCCCTTACTTCAAGCTCCTAGTTTACCAAGGCCAAGGATCGAGGAAATGAGGAACAGTGCCCATACGTTCCGAGTTATCATCGTAATCTCCCTCAGTCTGATCGTTGACCGTAGCTGCTACAAACAGCTCGTAGTCAACATTCCAGAACGGGTAGTTGACGTGATACTTGAACTCAAAAGTAAACTCTTCCCCTGGCTTCAATACGCCAGCATAAGCCCACGTGAAGGTAGCGGCATTGAACTTGTCAGAACCAGTTCTCGTTATACCGATCAAAGGGTTTGTAGAAGCAATTTTAGTTCCATTGGCACCGCCAGCGGAAGGTACGTCAGTTCCAATATCTCTCATCTGAGTCAGTAGCGTGCCGGTGGGATTAACTGCATCTACCTTGCCTACGTTACGGACAGTAAAGCTCGGGGGGAAAGAAGCACGTTCCAACACATTCCGGCTTGTAGCACTGTCGTAGATAGGAATAACATAATCGGGTTCAAAAGTATCCCAGTTAAAGGGAGGGTCAGCTAGTTCGATAGCCAAATTCGTTAGCAGCGGTTCGAAAGAAGAAGAAAGCGCGTAGGCAGGGATAGCGCTGGTAGCAACAATTGCTGGTGCAGCCCAAGCAGCACCCTTCAGAAGGGTTCTTCTCTTGGCTGTGACTTTATTTTCCAATTTCATTCTTTCACTCTTAGTTGAAGCGAGAAGCCGAAACGAGACGATCCATGTTTCGCTCAGCTAGAGCTGTAATAGTTACGAACGGGTTAACGCCGATTTTACCGGGAATCAACGAACCATCCATTACGAAGAGCCCAGGAACCCCCTTCACCTCACCGTTAAGATCAGTTGCTTCTCCCAAAACCATGCCGCCCAGCGGATGGTAGGAGAAATAATCAGCAAAAATCTTTCTATTATCAAACAAATCATTACGGTAGCTAGAACCGGGGTTGGCAGCGTTAATCTTATCAAGGAAGTTTTTCGCTGCCAGCACTGAAGGGGCAGACATACTTTCCGTCCAGTTCAAACCAAGTGAGTTCTTTGCAGCGTTCCAGGTAAATGAACCAAGATTCGGGTTATTGGTGATTGCCAGGTAGAGGCTAGTGCGCATTTCGAGCACAGGAATCGGCAGCGGAGCAAGCTCAGCAAAGACAGAATTCTGAGAATCATCCCAGTTAGTCAAACCCATTGAAGGAATACCCGACTGGTAAGTGCCCGTTGCTTGTGAAATGTTGCGCGCCGCCATGATATTACCGTTAGGCCCCCACGACTTACCCGTTGAATTGGGCAGGTTACGAATGGTTCCCTGAGCTTTAGCTTTCATCAGCAGTCGAGAAGTACCAACAGATCCTGCTGCCATAACCACACGGTCATACTCAGCGACTCGCTGCTGAACAATATTTCCATCGAAGTCAATAGTTTTAAGAGCGAGTGAGAACGACCCGTTAGATTCCTGCGTAATGTTCTCAACCTCAGTCATCGAAATGAGATTGACACGCTGAGTATCAAAAGCTTCTTTGAGGATGGTCTTGGGCAGTGAGCGCTTACCGTAGTCATTACCAAAAATGACCTGACCATCAAGTGCAGATTTCGGTACCCGTCCGAAATTTTCTTTGCGCATGTAGTTCCAGTCATAAACGTTGGGAACCATCTGGTGCTTGATGCCTGCTCGTCTACCTTGTGCAGCACCAACGCGAGTGAACTGATAGTACTTTGAAGTACCGATGATATCGGTAGGAGGCAGAGCAGTCTGGAGAGCTGCGTTAGCACGGGGGAAGTACGTACCGAACATCTCGGTAGAATCAACCTGCGGCATCACCTTCTTAAAGAAGGACTCCGAAGGGGTAACTGCCATACCGCCATTGACAAGTGAACCACCGCCAACGCCGCGTCCTACATAGACCTTCATTGCATCGAAATGCTCAACATCAAGAACACCAGCGCCACGAGGGATTCGCTGGTTGACGACATCAAGACCAAATATCGTACTGAACGGCAAATCTGTACGGTCTTTGAACCACATTGAACGAGCCGAAGGAGCGGTCATCTTGGTAAAGACTTTGCCGTTTCTGGGGGTCATATTCTCCCAGTCAGCACCCATCTCAATCATGTCGACGGTGTAGCCCATCGAGGTAAGTGTACGAGCAGCAACAGCACCGCCGTACCCCGAACCGATGATGGCGATGCGTTTATTCTGCACTGCATGAGAGGTCGCTACTGAGGTCTGCGAAAAAGTAGTTGCTGCGGCTGTTACCGCTGATGCCTGAAGAAGACTACGGCGGGTAAGTGTGAGGGACATTTTTCTCCGAAACACGTGGGGGATTATGAATCTACTGTTTTTAGTGTACTGAGAAAAGAACCAATCTCCGGTCATCTTGCGGGTGAAAGTCAACACTAGCTCAGACACAGGCTCTCGAGGCTTAAACGCAAAAGTGCATACGAGACGCTGTTCTCGTATGCACTTCTACCATTTATATTTCCCTGATTCGCAAGGTGGTTACGCTAAATCTAGCATACGGGCTTGGGCTTCTTTCTGAGTTTCTCCGCCCAGTGGCACAGCACGCTTTCTTCTGGTGGTGAGATCCAAGATATAACCGATAAGAGCTGCCACGAGGGTGGGGACGATCCAACCCATCTGCTCGGCATGCAACGGCGACCACGAAATAGAGCGTTCAAAAATATTGTCTGCGGGCATAAGCTGAGCCAGAAGCATCAATACCGCCCACAGCATAGACACCGCCAACGCGATGGTAAATGTGTAGTGCAGTTTCCTCCGCAGCATCGGTTCAATAAAGGTCAGGAAGATAAGGGTAATCGCTGACGGGTACAAGGCACCAATCAAAGGACCGGTAACAGCCAGAACCTGTTCTAGGCTCATGGTTGAAACAGCGAAACCGATCAGAGAGAAGAGAATAACCCACGCCCGATAAGAAACGCCAGGAAGCAGGGCGTTGAAAAACTCAGCCGCTGATCCCAATAGACCCACAGCAGTACCCATACACGCCAGGAACATAATCAGACCGAAAACGAAGATTCCAGCCGGCCCCATAATGAGCTGAGCTGACTGTGCCAGCAGAACAGCACCGTCCGAGTAGTCTTGCCCACCCTCAACCCGGTGACCGATAGTGCCCAAACCGACGTATACCAAACCCAGCAAAACACAGGCCAAGACAGCGGCTATGCTAACGCCCTTAACCAGGGCAGGCCCGCTTTTAAGACCCTTGTGTTTAAAGGCGCTCAATACAATAATGCCGAAGGCAAGACCGGCAAGGGAGTCCATTGTTAGATAGCCTTCTACGAACCCCGTAGCAAATGGATTCTCCGCATAAGTCTCAGAGGGAATGACTTCCCCCTCCCCCAGTTTGAAGAAGCTTAGAACAATCATTGCTACTAGCAATACCAAAAGCAAAGGGGTAATGTATTTACCCAAGCGATCTACAATACCTCGCGGATCAATCGAAAGCGCAACAGCAACTACGAAGAATACGGCTGAGAATACCGCCCTTGATAAAAAGCTATCAGATTCAAAATTAGCAGTGACCACCGTAGAGTACGTAACGCTTGCTGTACGCGGAAGAGCAAAAAATGCGCCAATGGAAAGATATACCAGTACAGGAAATAACACACCAAAAACTCTGCCGCCGCGAAGGGTGAGTGCGCGCATGTCTTTACCAGTGATGGCAATAGCTATAACTGCCAATGCAGGCAGAATAACACCGGTGCTGACAAAGCCAAGGACAGCGGGCCAAAAATTCGTTCCGGCTTGGGCTCCCAGCATCGCGGGAAAAATAAGATTACCTGCACCAAAAAACATCGAAAAAAGCATCATGGAAGCGACCAAGATACTTCCTTCGTGCCCCCGCACAGAAGTAGTAGAAGAGTTAGACATAATCCGCTCTTAGATAAGTTGCAAAAAAGATACTTTTCCACCCTAGTATGAGTGAACGAATGCGCCTAATCCCTGTCTTACCAAAAAGCTCTACATTAAATAAAAAAGTGGTTCCCCAGCGTTATGCTGGGAAACCACTTTTTAAATTACTTCAAGTTCATTCAGAACCCGTTAGACAAGAAACTCAATTACTTGAGGATTTTGGTAACGCGACCTGAACCAACGGTGCGACCACCCTCACGGATAGCGAAGCCGAGACCGTCTTCCATAGCGATTTCCTGGATGAGCTCAACAGTCATCTCGGTGTTGTCGCCAGGCATAACCATTTCAGTACCCTCGGGAAGAGTGATAACGCCGGTTACGTCAGTGGTACGGAAGTAGAACTGAGGACGGTAGTTTGAGTAGAAGGGGTTGTGACGACCGCCCTCATCCTTTGAAAGAATGTAGACGTTAGCCTCAAAATGGGTGTGGGGGGTGATTGAGCCGGGCTCAACAACAACCTGACCACGCTCTACGTCGTCGCGCTTCAGACCGCGAAGAAGCAGACCACAGTTCTCGCCAGCCCATGCTTCATCGAGCTGCTTGTGGAACATCTCGATACCGGTAACGGTGGTCTTCTGCAGGGGACGGATACCAACAATCTCAACCTCAGAGTTGATCTTGAGGGTACCGCGCTCTGCACGACCGGTTACAACGGTACCGCGACCGGTGATGGTGAAAACGTCCTCGATGGGCATGAGGAAGGGCTTGTCCTTCTCACGAACGGGATCCGGGATGTACTCATCAACAGCGTCCATGAGTTCTTCAACCTTAGCAACCCACTCAGCGTCGCCTTCAAGAGCCTTGAGAGCTGAAACGCGGATAACGGGAGCCTCGTCACCGTCGAATTCCTGTGAGGAGAGAAGGTCGCGAACTTCCATCTCAACGAGGTCGAGAAGTTCCTCGTCCTCAACCATGTCTGACTTGTTCAGAGCAACGAGCAGGGTGGGAACACCAACCTGGCGAGCCAGCAGAACGTGCTCGCGGGTCTGTGCCATCGGGCCGTCGGTAGCAGCAACCACGAGGATTGCGCCGTCCATCTGAGCCGCACCGGTGATCATGTTCTTAACGTAGTCAGCGTGACCGGGAGCGTCAACGTGTGCGTAGTGGCGCTTCTCGGTCTGGTACTCGATGTGAGCAATGTTAATGGTAATGCCGCGCTGGCGCTCTTCAGGAGCGGAGTCGATCATACCGAAGTCGCGCTGCTCGTTCAGATCCGGGTACTTGTCAGCCAGAACCTTTGAGATTGCGGCGGTGAGGGTGGTCTTACCATGGTCAACGTGACCAATGGTACCAACGTTTACGTGAGGCTTTGAGCGCTCGAACTTAGCCTTAGCCAAGAGTGTTCCTCCTAGAACAGATTTGAATACTTGCTGCGGTTTCATATCTTTGAAACCGGCGCAACCCGTATGAAACGGTCTAGCCACAACAATAGCGGATTACGCCGGTAACTTGAAACCCTAAGCAGTACTCAAAGTATCATTTTTTGAAAAATAAGTGCGACTTTGGACTTTTAAGTTTCCTAAGTCACGGGCAAAGAGAATTACTCTCCGCCACGAGCCTTCTGGACGATTTCGTCAGCAACAGCCTTCGGAACCTCAGAGTAGCTATCAAAAGTCATGGAGTAAACTGCACGACCCTGAGTCTTTGAACGCAGGTCACCAATGTAACCGAACATTTCCGACAAGGGCACAAGTGCGTGAACAATCTTCACACCTGATGCATCTTCCATTGACTGAATCTGACCACGGCGTGAGTTCAGGTCGCCAATAACGTCGCCCATGTACTCTTCCGGAGTACGGACTTCAACAGCCATCAGGGGTTCAAGCAGAACGGGGTTAGCGCGCTTTGCGCCTTCCTTGAAGACCATTGAGCCAGCAATCTTGAACGCCATTTCTGACGAGTCAACATCGTGGTAAGCGCCATCGAGCAGGGTTGCCTTGACGCCAACAACGGGGTAACCAGCGAGGATACCGAGCTGCATTGCGTCCTGGATACCAGCGTCAACTGAGGGGATGTATTCACGAGGAACACGACCACCGGTGACGGAGTTGGAGAACTCGTACAGTTCTTCTGAATCCAAAGGAATCGGTTCGAACGCGACCTGAACCTTTGCGAACTGACCTGAGCCACCGGTCTGCTTCTTGTGGGTGTAATCGACCTTGTCAACAGCCTTCTTGATGGTTTCGCGGTAAGCAACCTGGGGCTTACCGACGTTTGCCTCAACCTTGAATTCGCGCTTCATGCGGTCAACGATGATGTCGAGGTGAAGCTCGCCCATACCGCCGATTTCGGTCTGACCGGTTTCTTCGTTGAGGTTCACGGTAAAGGTGGGATCCTCTGCTGAAAGCTTCTGGATCGCGGTTGACATCTTCTCCTGGTCGCCCTTGGTCTTGGGCTCAATTGCCACGGAAATCACGGGCGCAGGGAAAGTCATCGACTCGAGAACGATGGGGCTTGAAGCATCACACAGAGTGTCGCCGGTAGTGGTGTCCTTCAGACCAATCGCTGCGTAGATGTGACCTGCCTGGATCTCTTCAACCGGGTTCTCCTTGTTGGAGTGCATCTGGAAGAGCTTACCAATGCGCTCTTTCTTACCCTTGGTTGAGTTAAGAACCTGCTGGCCCTGTGCAGCCTTACCTGAGTACACGCGGATGTAGGTGAGCTGACCATAGAAGGGGTGAGCTGCAACCTTGAACGCGAGTGCTGAGAAAGGCTCTGATGATGAAGGCTTACGAGTGAGTTCCTTCTCTTCATCCTTGGGATCGTGACCAACCATGTCGTCGGTGTCCAGGGGCGAAGGCAGGTAATCAATTACTGCATCGAGCATGGGCTGTACGCCGCGGTTCTTGAATGCTGAACCACAGAATACCGGGTATGCTTCGTTGTTCACGGTGAGACGACGGATGCCAGCTTTGATTTCCTCATTGGTAAGTTCGGTACCTTCGAGGTACTTCTCCATGAGTTCTTCTGAAGCTTCAGCAACGTTTTCGATGAGCTCAGCGCGGTACTGCTCTGCCTTTTCCTGCAGGTCAGCGGGGATTTCCTGGGTCTCGTATGAGGCACCCATGGTAACGTCACCCTTTGAGTCACCAGGCCATACAAATGCCTTCATGCTCATCAAATCAACGATACCAACGAAGTCGTTCTCAGCACCGATAGGCAGCTGCATAACGAGAGGCTTAGCACCGAGGCGCTTCACGATGGTGTCTACGGTGAAGTAGAAGTCAGCGCCCAGCTTGTCCATCTTGTTGACGAAGCAAATGCGGGGAACGCTGTACTTATCAGCCTGGCGCCAAACGGTCTCAGACTGGGGCTCAACGCCCTCTTTACCGTCGAATACAGCTACTGCGCCGTCAAGGACGCGCAGTGAACGCTCAACCTCAACGGTGAAGTCAACGTGACCGGGGGTGTCGATGATGTTGATCTGGTTGTCTTTCCAGAAACAGGTGGTTGCAGCAGAGGTAATGGTAATACCACGTTCCTGCTCCTGAGCCATCCAGTCCATGGTTGATGCACCGTCGTGGGTCTCACCGATCTTGTGATTGATACCAGTGTAGAACAAAATACGTTCGGTGGTGGTGGTTTTACCGGCGTCAATGTGCGCCATAATACCAATGTTGCGGACCTTATTGAGGTTTGTAAGCACGTCTTGTGCCACTTGAGTCTCCCTTTGTGAAGATACTTCGAAAGCCTGCCAGCTTCGAAGTAGAAATCTGACAGGCTAATTCGAAGAATTACCAGCGGTAGTGTGCGAAGGCCTTGTTTGACTCAGCCATCTTGTGTACGTCTTCGCGACGCTTCACAGCGGCACCGAGACCGTTGGACGCATCCAGAATCTCGTTCATCAGACGCTCGGTCATAGTCTTTTCGCGACGCTGCTTTGAAAAGCCTACGAGCCAACGAAGCGCAAGCGCGGTTGCGCGACCTGCACGAACCTCAACCGGAACCTGGTAAGTTGCGCCACCAACACGGCGTGAGCGAACTTCCAGTGAAGGCTTGACGTTGTCCATAGCCTTCTTCAAGGTTACTACGGGGTCTGCGCCAGTCTTCTGTGCAACACCCTCAAGTGCACCGTAAACGATGCGCTCTGCGGTTGACTTCTTACCGTCAAGCAGAACCTTATTGATGAGCTGGGTTACCAGAGGTGAACCGTATACGGGATCGTTAACGAGAGGACGCTTGGGAGCGGGACCTTTACGAGGCATTACTTCTTCTCCTTCTTAGCGCCGTAGCGTGAGCGAGCCTGACCACGGCCCTTAACACCCTGGGTATCCAAAGCGCCACGAACAATCTTGTAGCGAACACCGGGGAGGTCCTTCACACGACCACCGCGAACAAGCACGATGGAGTGTTCCTGAAGGTTGTGACCTTCACCGGGGATGTAAGCGGTAACTTCAACGCCACCGTTGAGCTTTACACGAGCTACCTTACGGAGCGCCGAGTTGGGCTTCTTAGGGGTGGTGGTGTACACACGGGTACACACGCCACGCTTCATGGGGCTGCCCTTCAGAGCGGGCGCCTTGGTCTTTACGACCTTAGGAGTACGGCCCTTACGGACCAACTGCTGAATTGTAGGCACTATTCGTGTTCCTTGGCTTGTTGTGAAAGTTCACCGATCTTTTTCCAGTGAACCTTGGGATTGCCTAGTCTTTTCTACTCAGCGATAGAGCAAAAGTATCTGGGCACGCGTAAAAATGGCATTTAGGTACCAGGTCAAAAAGACCAATACCAAAGGACTGTATCCATACTGCCATTGATTCGAAGCCAGATAGCCGTGCAACCCTTGCGTATTGCAAGGACTTTTCTCTTGAATACTAGAAGATGATGCACAAAGACTAAGTTCTTCGTATAAAACTATAGCCGGTTAAAGCTTCTTAATCTAGCCCGTTCGAGAGCAGATACAGCTGTTAAGCCCCAAAACAGCATGATTTGACACACTTAAAGCCCCTTAAATCACAAACATGTAAGTCTTTCGCTCTGAAGTGCCCCGGGTTTTGTTCCTAGGCATTTGCCTTGATTTCTATTCTCTCGTGATTTGGATTGCCAGTCCAAAACCCTGCTTCTACCTCTGTCGGCGTACGGTAACCGAGACTTTGGTGAAGCCG
>NZ_JAFEUT010000003.1:0-25433 GCF_016900985.1 Rothia sp. ZJ1223
CACAACAGGCAACCACACAAAACCAAGCACACACGCACCAGAAACACCCTATAAAACTCTCAAAACCACCGCCCGACTAGGCACTTCATACAGCACCGCGCCACGACGACTCAAACAACTATACGCACCCAAAACACACCCCCGCAAGCCAAAACCTGTAGACTTGCATCACTTTTTTATCATTTTTTAGTATTTAGCCTAGTCAGAGCAGTATTATCTGTTCATAAATTCTTCATTTTTACTTGTCTAGGCTCTAATCCTCACCTCTAGATCCTCTCAAGCTCCTCAGATCTATCTCTCCCGTAGATAAAAAATGAGGGTACGATTCTTGAAAAGAACCGCGCCCTCAGTAGGTCGCAGATAATAGGCTAGTTGGCTAGTTCAACGACAGCCATATTTTTCTTGCCTCGACGAACAACCGCGTACTTACCCAGCAAAAGCTGATTAGAAGAAATAGCGGCGTCCTCACCCTGTACCTTCACGTTGTTGATAGCCGCACCGCCCTCTTTCAGAGTGCGACGGGCTTCAGACTTGGAGGCAGAGAGTCCTGTTTCAGTCAGAACCGAAATCATATCGAGCTGGTCAGTAGACAGGACAGCGTGAGGAAGTTCAGCAGTTGCTGCTTTCAACGTTGCCTCATCCAGTGCGTCAAAATCGCCCTTACCGAATAGAGCCTCAGAAGCGGCAATAACCTTCTCGGTTGCGTCCTTGCCGTGAACCAAAGTGGTTACCTCGTAGGCAAGAGTTTTCTGAGCAAGGCGCTTAAAGGGTTCTTCCTCAACGCTCTTTTGCAGCTGCTCGATTTCTTCACGTGTTTTGAAGGTAAAGACCTTCAAACGATCAGCAACATCAGCATCAGCTGTATTCAACCAGAACTGGTAGAAAGCATACGGCGAGCACATCTCAGGATTCAGCCAAATAGCGTTACCCTCGGACTTACCAAACTTGGTGCCATCTGAGTTAGTAATCAAGGGGGTACCGATAGCGTGGACGCTCTTGCCCTCAGTCTTACGGATAAACTCGGTGCCTGAAGTGAGGTTACCCCACTGATCCGAACCACCGGTTTGCAGGGTGCAACCGTAACGACGGTTCAGCTCCCGGAAATCCATCGCCTGCAGGATCTGATAGGAGAACTCCGTGTACGAAATACCTTCGTCAGAGTTCAGACGCTTAGCCACAATCTCTTTTTTAATCATGGTGCCCACACGGAAGTTCTTACCGACTTCGCGCAAGAACTCAATAGCGCTCATCTGCCCCGCCCAGTCAAGGTTGTTTACCATACGGGCTGCGTTCTCACCCTCAAATTCGAGGAAACATTCAATCTGCTCACGCAACTTCTCAACCCAACCTGAGACAACCTCAGGTGAGTTCAGCACGCGCTCTGAGGTTTGACGGGGATCACCAATCTGACCGGTAAAACCACCCACCAACCCTAAAGGCTTGTGACCTGCAAGCTGCAAACGACGCATCAACAACAGCTGTACCAGATGCCCCAGATGCAAAGAAGCCGCCGTGGGATCATACCCGGTGTAGAACGTAATGGACTCTTCAGCCAGTGCCTTTTCGAGGGCAGCCTCATCGGTTGAGACGTGGATCAGACCACGCCATTGCAGTTCTTGCCAGATGTTCTCGAAAGAATCATCATTGTGCTGAAGCGCCAGGTGCGATGCAGTCACGGATTACTCCATTTCATCTAAACGTTCGGTTTTACACCGAGATTACAAGTAAAACTATCAGAAAAAGCTGGTGCCTGCCCCGAATCTGCTCCCCTCAGGCAGGTGTTACCTCTTCAATCGGGATGCGGTTATCAGGGCAAGCGCAGGATTTAGGCTTCAATCCCCGCGGGGATTTCACCTGCAGCAACAATGTGCAGACGTTGAGTAGGGCGCGTCATGGAGACATAGAGATCGCCTACTGATCCATTCGCAGCCTTAACGATGTCTGCAGGCTCCACAATCACTACAACATCGAACTCTAGACCCTTGGCGTCCCAGGGGGTGAGCACCAGAATCTGATGTTCGAGAGCGCTTTTGCTGGTACCGGTCTTGCCTCGGTGAGCTTGAGCTACTGCCCTGGTGGTCTCAGCTAAACGTTCGGGGGCAACGATGACGCCAATAAGACCGCCACCGCTACGCTTGACCTCGTCCGTGACGATATCAACAGCGCGAGCAGACAAATTCTCCTCGACGGTCTTCACGATGATCGGACCAGATTCTCCCTCGCGTACAGCACGCGGTGCCGAAACTTCCAAGCCGGCAGCGCGAGCCACGGCAACAGCCGCGTCCGAAATCTGTGCAGGGGTACGGTAATTGACGGTCAGCTCATCCAGGTGGAAACGCTCGCCCACAAAGGGTTCTAGCGCCTGCGCCCACGACTTCGCTGCCGCAGCAGATGAAGCCTGAGCAATATCGCCCACGATTGTAAAAGATTTCATGGGGCAACGACGCATCAGCAAACGCCACTGCATGGGAGAAAGTTCCTGCGCCTCATCAACAACAACATGCCCGTAGGCCCAAGTGCGATCAGCGTGCGCAGCAGTAGCAGCGGTCATGCGCGAGGCATGCTCTTCGTTGAGGTTAGTAATCTGCTCGGCAGTAATGATGCCATCAACGCCCACATCCTCAAGGGCATAGTGCATATTCTCCAGCGCCTTGGTAGCGTTCTCTAGGTTCGCTTTATGCTCAGCAGCAGCTCGAGCCGCCACAGCTACACCAGTGACCTTTGAGAAATCGCCCAAGAGCTCAGCAGCCTCATCAAGTAGCGGCACATCAGACTCCGTAAAAGGAGCGCTAGCAGCACGCAGCAGTTTAGCGCGGTCAGCATCACTCAGATGAGGAGTAGCCGATTTGAGGTAGTGCTGCTTTGAAAAAAGCGAGCGCACCAAGGTCTCTGCTGACAGCGGCATCCACAGCAGGTTAAGGGCTCGGCGCACATCGAGGGATTCACGTACATCGTCCTGCAAGTAGGGGCGATCGACAGCGCGACCGGCTGACTCATCGAGTTTTTCGTTCAGCTGCTGGGTCAGTTCTTTGAGCAAAACTTTTACGAAAGTTTCGCGTGCCTCATTGTGTGGCTTACCCGTTGAACGGGCAGTTGACCGTGCCGCTTTAACCATCTTGGGAGTGAGCTGAAGATCCATTGAATCTACATAAAGTTTCTGGGTTTTCTCGGGCAGCTTCTGACGGTCTGCAACAGCGCGCTTGATGACTTCAGCCATCTGCAGGCTGCCTTTGAGACGGGCAACTTCGGGGTCGCTTTCTGGCACCGCGCGCAGCCCAGGGTAAAGGGTTGCCAACGATGACATAACAACACCGGTTTCGCCCAGTGACGGGAGCACTCGCTCGATATACCACATGAAGGACGCGCTGGGACCGACCACCAGAACACCCGCATTGTTCAGGCGTTCGCGGTAGGAATAGAGGAGGTAGGCAGCGCGGTGGAGAGCAACAGCAGTTTTACCGGTACCCGGCCCGCCTTGAACTACACGCACCCCCTGCAAATCGGCACGGATAATTTTGTCCTGCTCTGCCTGAATGGTTGCTACGATATCGCCCATACGACCGGTACGCTTGCGATTCAAAGCAGCTAAGAGAGCGCCCTCACCGTGCAGGGCATCGGTATCGTTGAGAGCTAATGAATCCAATACATCGTCTTCAATACCCACCACCGTGCGCTTCTCAAGCATGAGATGGCGACGGCGACGCACGCCCTGACGGTCGAACGCTGTTGCTTGATAGAAAGTGCCCGCTTCTGGAGCACGCCAGTCAATCATGAGCCGTTCATGCTCTGGGGTTGCCAAACCGATACGCCCGATATAACGGGTCGAAGAATCGTCCATATCGAGCTTACCGAACGCCAAACGGTGGTCCACAGCATTCAGCTGTGCTAGACGATCCTCATAGTGCTGGGCATAAGCATCGCGCTCTGAACGGTTCTGGTGACCGCCCACCGACTGGTTAGCGCGGGTGCGTTTGAGCTTGCCCTCGGTCTCCTCGCGCATCTCGTCCAAACGATCATAGAGCTTACCCACATAAGCGCGCTCGGTCTCAAGAGCCTGCGCGTAGGCACGATCAGAAGCATCCGGGCTAGAAGAATCAAGGTGGTTACTAGAGAGATTATCGGTCATCTGCTGTGCCCTTCCGTGGGTGAAAATAGAAGACGTTCAATTCTACGTGATGAACAGGGCAAAAACGAGTTCCACCGCCTGACTCACCAGCTACCGCTACCCACCGGTAGCGGGTAAAGAAAACACCCCGCTCTCCTCTCTCACGAAAGTTCACAAGAACCGGTGACATCAAGAAAACGGGGTGTAGGTAAAACCTATAAAAATTTAGGAATTGAACGGTTGAGCGCATGCTTCTAGAGTGCCCTGTTCGTAACCCTTGGTAAACCAAGAAACACGCTGTTCAGAAGAACCGTGGGTCCACGCGTCCGGGTTGACCTCTTGACCAGCCGAGCGCTGAATCGCGTCATCGCCAATAGCGCGCGCGGTATCAATAGCCTGCTGGATCTGCTCTTCGCTCAGAGGATCCAGCAAAGCGTTCTCCCCCTTATCGGCGTGAGCCGCCCACACACCGGCGTAGCAGTCAGCTTGAACCTCAACCTGCACTGCGCCCGAGTCAGCACCGGGATCATTGTAATCCGAGTATTTCAAAGTACCCATAGTATGCTGCAGGTGATGCGCGAACTCGTGGGCGGTTACGTACATCATGGCGAAGTTACCGTCAGAACCGCCCATTTCCTTGAGTCGGTCAAAGAAAGGCACCGACATGTACACAGTCTCATCGCCCGGGCAGTAGAAGGGACCGGTCTGGGAGATGTTAGCCCGACCACACCCGGTTGATACCTGCCCCTCAGCGACCACAAGATCGGGTGCTCGGTAGGCAACTCCTGCCTCAGCCGGCAGTTTGTCTTCCCACACCGAATCAAGGCTCACCGCTGTTGCAAGAATATTACAGTCATCGTAACGATTGGCATCTTCATAGGTCTGGCAATGGTCGAAGTTACCTTGACTGCTCACCTGTGCCTGTTGTTCCTGGCTGCCGTAGACCGATGAGGAAGGGTCGCCGGTTAGATTACCCAGACCTCCCGAGGCAAAGAAGAAGATACCCGCTACGATAATGACACCCGGAATACCAAAGCGACGCCCGATAGTACCCAAAAGCATAGCAAAGAGTGGGTTCACACCACCAGAACCACCGCGACCGGAGCCGCCGCTACCCTGGGACGAACCGCGCGAAGAATAATTTGAGTTAAGGTTTTCGTTAAAGCTCACTTTAGAAGCATACTTGCCAAGCAACCGTGTGGCGTTACCGCCAAGCCGCAAGAGCTAAAACAAGAGCAAAAATAGCACCAGAGCAATCGCTCTTTTCGCGCCTCACGGGCAGGACGCCGCGACCCGAATAGGCAGCGTCCACAATAAAAATACCCCCTGACTTGCTGTTGTGCCGTTACTCGCACGGCGCACAGCAGGTCAGGGGTGCAGGTCGAAAACTTACTCAGAGACTAAAGCCAAAGCCTCAACGCGGTGGCCCCCCATCTTCGCGCGTCCGCCCAAACCATCAAGTTCCAGCAAGAAACCAATGCCAGTGACATCAAGAGAGGCCTGTTCCATCAAAGAAACCGCTGCTTCAACGGTGCCTCCGGTTGCCAAAATATCATCAAGAATAAGCACGCGGGTGCCAGCAGGAACATCTTCTTTATGAATCTCAATAGCGGCAGTACCGTACTCTAGAGTGTACTCCGCCTGAAAGGTATCACGAGGTAACTTACCTGCCTTACGCACGGTCATCACGCCCGTTCCCGTCTTATAGGCAAGAGCAGCCGCCATCAAAAAACCGCGCGCCTCAACACCGGCAACGATGTCAAACGTTCCTTCAAAGCACTCCGCCAGCGCATCAATACTACGAGCAAAAACAACAGGATTCGCAAACAAGGTGGTGACGTCATAAAAAAGAATGCCCTCATGCGGAAAGTCCTGAATCTGCGCGCAGGCAGCAGGAACCATCTCTTCGATGGGCAATGAAGCAAAATCAGGCATCAACAAATCCTTGGAGTAAGCGGTAAATAAAACACAAACGAGTAGAAATTATACTCTTTGGGTAGCAAGTTGAGAGGCTGCCTAGCCTTCAAAACGAGTGCTTGCTACCTCATCATCTGCAAAGTAACGCTGATAGAGCTCACGCACGCGCTGCTCATCATAGCGTTCAGGAGTATTGTTCAGATATGCCTCCAGCACAATAGCTGCGTGCCACCGCGCTCTGGCCACAGCATGAGGTTCACCGCCAAGAGCTACGAGTCGACCAGCCATTTCGATGAGATCCATAATGGCAGAAGTTTCTAAAACGGCATAAGGACGAATACCGTCAAAGGCGGCGTCAATTAATTGGGCGGCGGTCACAGGTTGCCACTGGATACGGGGTTCTCCACCCACAAAAAGAGTGTTCGCAGGTTCTTTACCCTGCAAGGCTCGCGCCAACACAACGGTCAGCTCGTGCACCGCGTTGGTCAAGGTATAAGGATCATTCGAGCCAGAGGACAATGAACGCACGCCCAGCTCAACAATTTGTTCTTGAGCATAAAGTACATCGTTATAGTCAGTGCGGACGCGACCCCACGAACACGCCGACAGCACAGCTTTTTCGGTCTTAAGGCGCGAGTCCTCAGACCACTGCCCGATGCTACTCACCACTGCCAGCGGTTCGCCCTCCACCACATGATTGCCAATAGCGGGCAAAAAACTCACAGAAATGCTGTCATCAATAGTTTTAGCGACATCGCGATATTCAATGTCAATAATGTACCCGCTGGTTTCGGCGACAATGGTGAAACTGTTATCTGCCACGATTTCAGCGTCGTAGGGTGCTTCAAAGATCTCTCCAGTAGCCCTTTCGCTGTGGTAGAGCGACTCGACCATCTTGGCATAACGCGATTGGACGTTAGTAGCAAGCGTCGATACTTGAATGCCATTGGCAATGTGGTTAATAAAGTAAATCAGCACGCCCACGCACGCTACCGCCAAAGCAACGGCAACGTTGACCGCTAGGTGGGGAATAAAAGCCTCCCCCGACGTAGCAAATTCGGCACCCTGCACCTTGCGCAACACCAAAATGCAGTACAAGAAGGTTGACGTGAAAACGCCCAGCACAATTTGGTTGCCGCGATCAGACATAAAGTTACGTACCAAGCGCGGGCCATAGGCGCTAGAGGCACTGCTCATCACCGAAATGGTAATTGAAAAAGCCATCGTGGCAACAGAGAGCACCGTTGAGGCAATCGCAGAAAGAATACCGCGAGCGCCCTCTGTTCCCACCGCGAAAAAGAGTGACGACCCTGAGACGGGAAGCCCGCCGAAATACTGATCGGTGGCGACCATGACCTCAGCCAGCACGATTCCGCCGGCGATGAAGAGGGCAGGAACCATCACAAAAGAGTCTCTAAAATCGCGGAGACGGTCAATAAGATGCACAGATTTTCCTTAGGACGCAGTCTTTTATGCAAAAGGGTGTAGCGGTACCGGTGAAGGTACCGCTACACCCATTGTAAGAGATGAAGTTTTTAGCTGATGACGGTAGCGCGCGCCGCGAAGGTGCGCTGCGATTCAAGTTCAGTTTTCAGCTGGGTGAGCTGGGCAGCCACAGCATCGGGTGCTGTACCACCCTGAGCACTGCGGGAGTTCAAAGAACCTTCTACGGTGAGAACCTCACGCACAGCGGGCGTAAGTTCCGGTGAGATAGCCGCGAAATCCTCATCGGCGAGATCCCAGAGTTCTACACCCTTTTCTTCGCACACTCGCACAGCGTCTCCAGCAACCTCGTGGGCAACACGGAAGGGAACGCCCTGACGCACCAACCACTCGGCAACATCGGTAGCAAGCGCGAATCCCTGGGGAGCCAGTTCTGCCAGGCGCTCGATATTGAAAGTGAGGGTTTCTACCATGCCTGAGACAGCGGGCAGCAAAACTTCCAGCTGGTCAATAGCATCGAAAACAGGCTCTTTGTCTTCCTGCAAGTCTCGGTTGTAGGCAAGCGGCAGCGCCTTGAGCGTTGCCAGCAGACCGGTCAAATCACCAATCAGACGCCCCGCCTTACCGCGCGCCAACTCAGCGATATCGGGATTCTTCTTCTGCGGCATAATTGATGAGCCGGTAGAGAAAGAATCGTGCAGGGTGACAAAAGAGAATTCCTTGGTTGCCCACAGAATGACCTCTTCGCTCAATCGCGAAAGATCTACAGAAATCATCGCGGCAATCCACGCGAATTCGGCGTACACATCGCGGCTCGCGGTACCATCAATGGAGTTCCAGGTGGCTGAGTTGAAGCCCAAATCAGCTGCCACAGCCTCAGGGTCAAGCCCCAAGGACGAACCGGCAAG
Organism: Rothia sp. ZJ1223; assembly: GCF_016900985.1. Lineage (NCBI taxonomy): Bacteria > Bacillati > Actinomycetota > Actinomycetes > Micrococcales > Micrococcaceae > Rothia > Rothia sp. ZJ1223. The sequence goes on from NZ_JAFEUT010000003.1 coordinate 8,374, forward strand.
AGCACCTGATCCGTAGGGGGAAACCGCAGCACGCGCGTCCCAATCCACCAAACGATCCAGGTCACGACTCAACGCCCAGCCATGTGCCAGCAAGTGATGCGAGAGCAAAACCGGCTGAGCATGCTGAAGGTGGGTGCGCCCGGGCATGGGCGCATAAGGGTGTTGCTCGGACTGCGCAATCAGCGCATCAATAACCGCCAGAACACCGCTAGCAATGATTGATGCGTGGTCGCGCAGGTACATGCGACCTAAGGTTGCGATCTGATCATTACGCGAACGTCCCGCACGCAGCTTGCCCCCTAGCTCGACTCCGGCACGTTCAATCAGACCCTTTTCCAAAGAACCGTGAACGTCCTCATCTGACTCTGCAGGCAGGTAGACGCCAGAACGGACATCCGCCTCTAGCAGGTCAAGAGCGGCAACCATACTGGTGAGTTCTTCTTCGGTCAGCAAACCGGCTTTGTTCAGGACGCGTGCGTGAGCGCGTGAACCTGCGATATCGTAAGGAGCCAAGCGCCAGTCGAACTGGGTGGACTTAGACAGCGCCGCTAGAGCCTGTGACGGACCGCCAGAAAACCTACCACCCCACAAAGCGCCATCATTGGTGCCGTGCTTTTCGTGTGAAGACATGAAATCAAAACCTTAGCTAAAAATAAAGTATGTGAATAATATACGCAGGGCACTTCAGCCACCGTATGAAATAAGTGTATGAAGTGCCCCGAGAGATATACCAGTCAGTACCTGGTTTACAGACCCAGACGCTGATCGCGAGCTGATGCTACCTTCGATGACATGCCGAAGAGCTCAATAAAGCCGCGAGCCTGTGACTGGTCGAAAGTATCGCCCTCGTCGTAGGTTGCCAGGTTGAAGTCGTACAGTGAGGTTTCTGAACGGCGACCGGTCACAGTAGCGCGACCACCGTGCATTTCAAGGCGAATTTCGCCGTTAACCATCTTCTGAGTGTCAAGAATGAAAGCGTCCAGTGATTTCTTCAGCGGCGAGAACCACTGGCCGTCGTACACCAGCTCGGTCCAGCGCTGACCAACGGTCTTCTTGAAACGAGCCTGCTCACGCTCAATGGTGACATTTTCGAGTTCCTGGTGAGCGATGATGAGAGCCATCGCGCCGGGAGCCTCGTAGATTTCACGGGACTTGATACCAACCAGACGGTCCTCAACAATATCGATACGACCAACGCCCTGGGAGCCAGCACGACGATTCATAATCTGAATTGCCTCAAGCGGGGTCACAGCCTGACCATCAATAGCTACCGGGATACCCTCTTTGAAGGTTATGATTGCGGTGTCGGGTGCCGGTGAGAAGGTCGGATCATCAGTATAGTCGTAAACGTCCTTAGTTGGGGCATTCCAAATATCTTCCAGGTAACCGGTCTCCACCGCGCGACCCCACACGTTCTGGTCAATGGAGTAGGGGTTCTTCTTGGTGGTAGCAATCGGCAAATTATTCTTCTCTGCATAGTCAATTGCCTTTTCGCGGGTAAGCGCCAGGTCGCGAACGGGGGCGATGCACTTGAGATCAGGTCCCAGAGTCTGAATGCCAACTTCAAAGCGAACCTGGTCATTGCCCTTACCGGTACAACCGTGAGCCACTGTGGTTGCGCCAAACTTTTTAGCAGCGGTTACCAGGTGCTTGGTAATGACAGGACGCGAGACAGCAGACACCAGCGGGTAGGCGTTCATGTACAGCCCGTTTGCCTGAAGCGCGGGCATGCAGTACTCAGCAGCGAACTCATCACGCGCGTCCGCAACATAAGCTTCAGCCGCACCGCAGTCGAGGGCACGCTGGCGGATGGTCTCTAGATCCTCACCGCCCTGCCCCACGTCTACGGCAACAGCAATCACTTCTGCACCGGTTGCCTCACCGATCCAGCCAATGGCAACGGAGGTGTCAAGACCACCGGAGTATGCAAGTACTACGCGCTCAGTCATCGTAGGTTCCTTTCAAGAATTCAACGTTATCAACAACTACACATAATTATGCACCACTATACATATTCATGCAAGCAGGGTGTGACGCAAAAATGAAGAAACCTTAATGCGCGACTCATCTTTCCTTCAAAGACATACTCCACAATGGAATACATGCTGAAGAAATATCTGTTTACCGTACTTGTCATCACAGCACTCACCTGCCTCGGAATTTTGACCTACAGCCTCACAGCACGCACTCAAGCTCCCGATGTAGATGGGGCCCCGATCATGATCGACCAGTCATCAACAGAAGATCCCACTTCAGTCTCGCCCAGCAGCCCTCCTAGCTCAGCAGACGAGGACACAGACGCTGATAAGGGCTCTCCGGGAAAAGATGAGAACACTCAGAAAGAGACATCTAAAGAACCAGCACCTCCCGTTGTTCAAGAAATTCCCGCAGAAGAGCCCCCCACAGCACCCGCTCCCGAGCAGCAGGCTCCTGCGGCACCGGCACCTGCCCCCGTACCAGCAGCACCTGCTCCCGTCCAACAAGTGCCCATAGCACCAGCACCTGCTGCACCAGCCCCAGTCGATAACGATGACTGGGACGATGATGACTTCGACAACGACGGTGATGATGATTAAGAACCGCCTGAACCGACTATGGTTCATCTCATCATCGCGATGGCGCATCATCGCGTGGATGATGCTTGCCACCAGCTTCGCAATTCTTGGTCTCATCTTCAGCGTCCGAGAAATCCTACTCTCCGACCTAGACCGCGAAGCAAATGACCAAATAATCCGTGAAATTAGTGAGTTCCGAGAGTTTTCGCAAGAAAGCACAGACCCAACTGCTCCCCTTCCCTACAACAACCTGGAGGACATGATGCAGACCTACATTTCACGTCAGTTCTTCGGCACCTCAGGACAGCTAATCGGCGTCACTGACTCTCAGGTTCTCTACCTGAAAGAACAAGACAATCAGGCATCCGCTACCGGTTACCGTGTTCATCAAGATACGGATTTGCTGGATACAATCACACGTTCTGAATCAGCATCGGGAGTTGAAAATACTCCCGATGGGCCAGTGCATTGGGGCAAGACCTCTATCAGCATTACCACTAATGATGGCAAGGACGAGGGGCAGCTCATCGTTGTTCAGTACATTCAGCCACAGCTTGATGACATCCGTTTCATTATCAACACCATGGTGGGTGTAGGTTTTGCGGGGTTGCTACTGACCTCAGTGTTCTCATGGTTTATTGCGGGTCAGATTCTCAAACCAATCAGAACCCTGCGCACCGTCGCAGAGGATATTACCGACAAAAACATTTCAGCCAGGGTGCCGGTACAGGGTGACGACGACATCTCGGCGATGTCTATGACCTTCAACCAGATGCTCGATAGGCTTGAGGCATCTTCGACCATGCAACGGCAGTTTCTCGACGACGTCAGCCACGAACTGCGCACCCCCATTACCATTGTGCGCGGTCACTTAGAGCTGATGGAACGTACCACCCAAGACCAGCAGGCAACCCTTGACTTGGTGGATGACGAGCTAGAACGTATGGGTCGCATCGTGGGAGATCTGCTCCTGCTGGCAAAATCAGAACGCCCAGACTTCGTGCGTCCGCAACGCACTGATGTTGCTGATTTGATTATCTCGTTGGAGTCAAAGGTTCAGGCAGTGGGCAAGCACCGCTGGGTTATCAGCGATATCGCTGAGGGTGAGGTTAATCTGGACGCGCAGCGAGTGACGCAAGCGATGATTCAGCTAGCTGCCAACGCTGCTCAGTACTCCCCCGAAAACAGCGTCATTAGCTTAGGCACCGCCTACGTTGATCGCGAGGGCAGAAAGCATCTGAACCTCTGGGTGCAAGACCAAGGCCCCGGCGTTGATCCCAACGATGCGCCCCATCTCTTTGACCGTTATCGACGAGAGAGTTCGCGCAACCCCAACGCCATTGAAAAACACGCCCTGGGAGCTGGCATCGGCCTGGCTATTGTTCAAGCAATTGCAGAATCCCACGACGGCAGCGTATGGGTTGCCACCCCCGATTCAGAGATTGGGTCAGTCTTTGGCCTCTCGATCCCCACAGACCTGAGTTTAGATATGAAAGTGAGCGCCTGATGAGCCACATTCTGATTGTTGAAGACGATGCCCGCATCTCTTCATTCATTATTAAGGGCCTCAAATCCTCCGGTTACACCGCAACCCTCGTAGAGGACGGCAAAATCGCCTACGGCATGGCGAAAGTCGCTGAATTCGACCTCATCATTCTCGATGTTGGACTACCGGGCATGGATGGCTTCAGCCTCATGAAAGCCCTGCGTGCTGAGGGCATTCGTACCCCGATTATCATGCTGACCGCCCGCGATTCGATTACCGACACAGTGCAGGGACTAGAAAACGGTGCAAACGACTACATGACCAAGCCCTTCCAGTTCGCTGAGCTGCTAGCACGCGTCCGCCTACGCCTACTCGATGTAAACCGCGAGGAGACAACCGCGTCAATGCTCACCCACCGCGATCTTGTACTTGATATGCGTTCGCGTCAGGTAACCGTTGATGGATGCAGCGCTGATCTCACCAGCAGAGAATTCGCCCTGCTGGAGAACTTCATGCGCAACAAGAACCAGGTGCTCTCACGTGAGCAGCTACTGGGCATGGTCTGGGGCATGGACTTCGACCCGAGCTCCAACATTGTTGATGTGTATGTACGAGCGCTACGCAAAAAAATTGGTGAGTCTTATGTCAGTACTGTTCGTGGAGTGGGGTATCGATTCGAATGAAAAATATTGTTTATACTTCTTCTCACGAGGTGCAGCATTCTCGCCCGATTACGGCTGAACTTCCGCTGACCTTGGATCGCACGAAGGCTTCATCGATCAGTACCAAGATGCTTGTATCTTTTGCTGCCGCGGTTGCTTTAATGCTGTATGTGAGCTTTAGCGGATTGACAGGGGCATCAACCCTAGACAAAGATTCGGCGCTGACACTCAGCATCTTCATCATTGCCATCTGGGCATGGGTGTTCTCACCCATGTCAGATACCTTTGTATCGCTAGCAGCGGTCTTGATTCTAGTACTCACAGGCATCCTTTCCTCAGAGGAAATGACTGATTCACTGGGCACCTCCAGCGTGTGGTTGCTGGTGGCTGCCTTTGTGATGGCGCAGGCCATTACGGCATCGGGTTTGACCCAGCGTTTTGCCGCGACCCTGGTAGTTCGGGCGAAAGCACCGCGCTCGCTGATGCACCTGATTAATATCAGCTTGTACGCAACAGCGTTTCTGGTGCCCGCTACGAGCGGACGTGCTGCCTTGGCTCTACCGATTTTTGTAGCGATTTCTACGAGCTTGCGCAATCGCAAGAAACTCATTAAGGCTCTTTCGCTGTTGATGCCAGCGACCGTGCTGCTCTCGGCAGTTTCGTCCTACATCGGCGCCGGGGCTCACCTGATTACCGATGAAATTTTGATCGCTACCGGCTTTGAACCCTTCGGGTTTCTGCGCTGGTTGCTACTGGGCGCCGCTCTCGGCTTTGTCTCATCGGTGATCTGTACCGAGTTGGTCTACTGGCTCTTTGTACCGCGTGCTGAGCGCAAGACCAGCATCAACCTCACACTGGATGACTTACAGGAGGCATCGGACACCCCGGTTAGCGGTTCTTTAACGGCTGTAGAGAAGCGGGTTCTGGCGATTATGGTGGCAGTGGTTGCCCTGTGGTCTACCGAGTCACTGCATGGACTGGATGCGGTTACAGTCGCTTTACTGGGTGCCTTGGCGGTTACGGCCCCCAAAATTGGCAACATCAAACTAGCAGACGGTATCAAGAAAGCGCCCTGGCCCCTGCTCATGTTTATGGCAGCAACCCTGGCGATGGGTACGGCGCTGACCAAAACCGAAACCGCCTCGTGGCTCGCCGAGAGTATGTTCGCCCCCGCGTCCGCCCTGGGTGAGAGCGCTGGAGTTGGCTTTGTCGTTCTGGTGGTCGTGATTTCAACGGCAGCTCACTTGGTCATTCAATCGAGAAGCGCACGCAGCGCGATCTTGATTCCTCTGGTAGTTACCGCCGCGGTACCGCTGGGGGTCAATCCCGCTGCCGTAGCTTTTATGTCAACCGCAGCGGCAGGTTTCTGCCACACCATGACATCCAGTGCGAAGCCAGTTGCCCTGTTCTCAGATGTCAAGGGCATTGAAACCTACAAGCCTAAGGACCTTCTCAAGCTCTCCTGCTGGTTAGCGCCTGTACACGTAGCACTGATTCTACTCTTTGCTTTCATCGTATGGCCGGCGCAGGGAATGCCCCTCTTCACCCTGTAAACCCCTCTTAGATTTTCATTTCACAACTTCATCGTTTCTTTGCCCGCAGTTTTGCTGGCGGGTACAGCTACCGGTGTCTCAAAATTACAACCCTATCGCTGAAGACAGCCTCCCACCCGATTTTAGGGAGCTACTTCACCTTGTTTAGAAAAGAGAAAATAATGAACATGATCGTACCCCAGCGCATTCTGATTGCCCCCTCAGGTTTCAAAGGCTCACTCGAAGCAGATGCAGTAGCTGACGCTATCGCAGCAGGCATCCGCCGCGTCATTCCCGGCGTTTCAACCGTTACCATTCCCATTCCCGACGGCGGCGAAGGCACCGCTAAACTGCTGGCGCAGGCAACCGACGGTTCACTGGTCAAGGCAAAGGTTAAGGGCCCCGTGGGTAAGAAGGTTCGCTCCCACTACGCCCTGCTCGGAGGCAAACAGAAGGGCGTCGCTGTTGTTGAAATGGCAGCAGCAGCCGGTCTTTCGCTGGTTCCCTCAGACTTGCGCAACCCCGGTCAAACAACCACCTACGGCGTCGGTGAACTTATCAAGCACGCCCTAGACAATGAGGATGTCCACACCATTCTGATAGGCTGCGGCGATTCCGGCACCTCAGACGGTGGCGCAGGCGCCCTCTCTGCCCTGGGCGCGAAGATTCTCGATGCATCAGGCAAAGAAATCAAGCTCGGCGGCGAAAACCTCACCCAGGCTGCGAAAATCGATACTGACGGTCTGCATCCCCGCCTCGCTCAGGTTCGCCTGGTGCTAGCACTTAACCAGCACAACGTACTGACCGGTAAGCGCGGTGTAGCTCGCGTGTTCGGTCCGCAAAAGGGCGCTACCGAAGAGCAGGTAGAACACTTGGATGCAGCGCTGACCCACTGGGCTGATCTGTTGGAAGAAACCCACAACAAGATTCACGGCGGTCAGTCAACCGTTGACTTCCACACCGGCAACGGCACCGGCGCGTCCGGCGGTTTGGGCGCAGGCATGGCGCTGCTCGATGCAGAGCTCACCCCCCGCTTTGAGGCTCTCATTGATTCCGGTCTAGCAGGTATCAACATCGAAGACGAGGTTATTCACTCCGATTTGGTAGTCACCGCTGAAGGCGCTATTGACTTCCAGACCCCGCGAGGTAAGGTACCCGCCGAAATCGCTGCACGCGCCCAGAACGCAGGCGTCCCGGTGCTCTGCCTAGCTGGCTCCATTGGGCGCAAGGCTTACCGCGTCCACGACGCCGGTATTGATGCATTCGCTTCCATCATTCCCCTGCCCATGGATCTTGAGGAGGCGCTGGAGAACGGTGAAGAACTGCTTACTGACTCAGCTGAGCGCGCCTTCCGCATGATTCTGCTGGGTGCGGCCATGAGCTCATCCATGGCAAAGCGCCGTTCAGCTGGTAGAAGCGACGTAACAGCCGCATAATCCTTACCGGCTGTTACATATAAAGCCGGTGGCTAGATGGTTTTATTTACCACTAGCTACTGGCTTTGCTATACCCAGATTCTCTTGAACGTTTAGAAACGCTCCACCATCACTTTGCGCAACTCAGTCTTGAGAATTTTTCCGGTGGGCCCTAGAGGGAATTCACGGATAATCTCGTACGCCTTGGGGTACTTGTAGGACGCGAGTTCCTCCCGGCATAAATCTTCAACTTCACGCAATAACTCGGCTTCAGCGGTGTCGTCCATATCTTCAACCGGCTTAATAAAGACCTGGATTTCTTCATCGACCTTAGGGTGAGGGTAACCAACTACAGCGCACTGCTGGACGCCAGGATGCGTGTAGATAACATCTTCGATATCGCGGGGGTAAATGCTGTACCCGTTACGCAGTACCATGTCTTTGATGCGGTCGACAATGTAAATATTGCCCTTATCGTCAAGACGCACCACATCACCGGTTGCAAACCATTCGCCATCCATAACGGCGTCGGTAGCTTCAGGGTTGTTCCAGTAGCCAGCCATCACGTTGTCGCCGCGAACCCACAGCTCACCGGTATCACCAAGGGCTACAGGCTGACGGTTATCATCACGTACCTCAACCTCAACGCCGGGGATCACAGGACCCACTGAGCCGATGAGCACACCGGTATTCGGGCGGTTAAAAGAAACCACCGGCGAGGTCTCGCTCAAACCGTAGCCCTCATAAATTGGCACATCCAGCAGACACCTAAACTGTTCGTGAACCGGCGCAGGCAGAGCCGAACCGCCCGAGATTGTTGAGTGCAAAGTACCCCGGTAAGCTGAGACGTCCATCTTCTCCAAAGCTGCGCCCATAGCTGCAAGCATGCTCGGTACCGCCGCCATGTTGGTAATCCCGCGTTCTCGGATCAGTTCAAGGGCTCCCTTCGGGGTGAATCTCGGCAGCATTGCCACCGACGCACCAGCAGCGAAAACAGCGTTCATTGCTACCGTCTGACCGAAAGCGTGGAAAAGAGGCAACCCACCAAAAATGACATCTTTTTCTTGGTAACCAAACAGCTCTGAGGTGACCACCGCATTCGACACCATGTTTTTGTGAGTCAGGGTTGCGCCCTTGGGGTTGCCGGTAGTACCCGAGGTGTAGAGAATAACGGCAGCACTCTCTTCAGCCACAGCCAGCGGCTCCCACTTGGGGTTGCTAACAGCGGGCAGGGTGTAGGACGCATCCAACTCCTCCACGCTCACGCCCAGCTCGGCGGGCAGTTCGTGGGCGCTGTGCGCCACACGCGTACCGTCCCAGCTCACCAAGGCAACCGCATCCGACTGCTCCAACTGAAACTGCAACTCGTGGGCGCTCAGTAGAGGGTTCAGGGGCACGCACACTGCTCCCAAAGAAAGAGCCGCGTAGTAGTAAACGGGCATCCACGGTACATTGGGCAGAGACACAGCAACGCGGTCACCGGGCTGAACTCCCTGCTCAACCAGAACAAAACGGGCAGCACCCACCATCGCGTACACCTGACGGTACGAAAGGGAACGGTCAGCCCAGCTCACCGCAACTGCATCGCTCTCACGGTGGGTATACAACAAATTCGCCAAGTTGTACTGGGCTGAAACAGAAGATAGGGTGTGCACAGGTTATTCCTTACAACGCTTTAAACTAAAAGTTGTTCAGTTATCGGAACTAACCTACCAGTATTTTGGGTAGCTCATTACTGTGAAACGTTAGAATCGAACAGATGGTTCACGCCAACGGTAGTGAACGTGCAGTAAAACCCGTGGCGAAAGGAAAACCGTGTCTTTATCTGAGCAAGAAATTGAGTTCCTCAACTCAGTCTTCGACCTTGCCCGCGGCAATAAGCCCGTAGCACTTAAGTCTCTCTTGGAGCAGGGAGTGCCTGTTGATCTCACCAATGCAAAAGGCGATACCCTCCTCATTTTGGCTGCTTACCACGAAAATATTGAGACGGTTCAGCTTCTCATTGAAGAAGGAGCCGACTTGGATCGTATGAATGATCGCGGGCAAACTGCTCTGGTCTGCGCGGTATTCCGTAATAATCTGCCACTAGCGAAGCTACTGATGGATAACGGTGCTAATACCGGTTTGGGTTCGCAAACTCCAGCGCAGGTCGCTGAGTTCTTCGATCTTGAACAAATGAAGGAACTCTTCGCCTAGCTCACCCTTTCTCTAACACGACACTGGGGCACTTTTTGTTTCTTTGAGGTTTTCTCTCAGAAACAAAAATGCCCCATTTCGTTTAAACGCTGAAAGGTGTCTTTACTCAGACCAGGCGAGGAACTGCTCAGCGAGCGCATTGCCGCCAGCCGAATCGCGAGAAATCACCATGACGGTGTCATCGCCTGCGATGGTGCCCAGAATATCTTTGAGCCCCGACTGATCGATCGATGATGCAAGGAATTGGGCTGCTCCCGGCGGGGTTCGCAGAATCACAATGTTGGCTGATGCTTCTGCCGTCACCAGTAGTTCTTTGAATAGACCGACCATGCGAGTATCGGGTGCATCTTCTGCGCTGCGACGTACCGGGTGGTTGGGCACAGCATAAATGAGACCGGCTTTGAGATCGCGCACCCGCTCCGCACCAATCTCAACGAGGTCACGAGAAAGTGTCGCCTGAGTGACTTTGACGCCGTCGTCAGTGAGTAGCTGGGCAAGTTCAGCCTGCGAGCGCACGCGGTTGGTTTGCAGAATATTGATGATGCGCGCCTGTCGGGCTGTTTTGGTGGCTGGAATTGCCATCGGAAGTTTTCCTTTCTACACAGGCTATGCTGTTGATTCGGTAAGCAAGAAGTTCATCAGTGCTTTTTGGGCGTGTAGGCGGTTTTCTGCCTCGTCCCAAACGTAGGATTGGTCACCGTCGATGACGTCCGCGGTGACTTCGTAGCCGCGGTAGGCAGGCAGGCAGTGCAAGAAGATGGCGTGATTTGCTGCTAGCTTCATTGCCTCGGCATTGACTTGGTAGGGGGTGAAGATTTTTTGGCGGGCTTCTTTTTCATCTTCTTGCCCCATCGACACCCAGGTGTCGGTAATAACGACGTCAGCATCTTCTAGGGCAGCGCACGCGTCCGTGGTGATGGTGATAGTGCCACCTGTTTCGTTCGCGCGGACGCGGGCTTCTTCGACAATATCTGGGCGCGGCAGGTAGCCCTCTGGTCCTGAAATGCGAATGTGCATACCTGCAGTTGCTCCACCGAGAAGGTAGGAGTGCGCCATGTTGTTGGCGGCGTCTCCCAGATACACCAGGGTTTTACCGGTAAGCTCGCCCAACTGTTCGCGGGCGGTTTGCAGGTCGGCAAGAATCTGGCAGGGGTGGTAGTCGTCGGAGAGCGCGTTAATTACCGGAACGGTGGAGTTCTGTGCCATCTCTTCTAGACCTGCGTGGTCGAAGGTGCGCCATACGATTGCAGAGACCATGCGCGAGAGTACCTTGGCGGTGTCTGTAACGCTTTCTTTGTGCCCCAGCTGCGATTCACCTGCTCCAATGATGAGAGGGCTACCGCCGAGATCAGCAATTCCGGTAGCAAAAGATACCCTGGTGCGAGTTGAGGTCTTATCAAAGAAGACGGCAACAGTTTGCGGACCTGCCAGCGGTTTGTGGGCGTAAGGGTCTTCTTTCATACGCTGCGCCGCGTCGAGCACGTGGGTTTGTTCTTCGGGGGTAAGATCAGTGTCTTTGAGAAAATGACGCACCATGTGGGTTTCTCTTTTCTTTGGGTAAAGTGCACTGGCTTAGCAAGTATAGTGCATACATTAATTATAAATATACAAAGATTATTCGAGGCTGTCTCTAAGCGTGAGCATCAGCGACAAGCTGCGGTAATGTGTCAATGAAAGTATTTAGCTCTGCCTCGGTAATGATTAGCGGAGGTGCTAGCCGCAGGGTACTCGCGCCGGTGGCATTGATAATGAACCCTTGTTCTCTGGCGGTATTCACTACGGCTGGCCCCAGTGGCTGCCCCTGACCGGTCTGGCCTTGCGCCAATTCAATACCGATCAGCAAGCCTTGACCTCGCGTAGAGGCAACGCAGTCCAGAGTGTCTAGCCGGGCGCGGACGCGCTCCCCCAGCTCGGCAGCGTGTTCCATGAGGTTCTCTGCGTCGATGGTCTCTACGGTGGCAAGGGCAGCAGCCGTTGCCAGTGGGTTGCCGCCGTAGGTAGTACCGTGCATACCCGGTTGTAGCAGGGTACTGGTGTATTCGCCGACCATAATCACTGCGCCGATGGGGAAACCACCGCCTAAGCCTTTGGCGAGGGTGATGACATCGGGTAGCTTGTCATCGGTGAGTTCTCGGGAACTTTCAAACCAGCGTCCGGTGCGTCCCATGCCTGTTTGTACCTCGTCAACCAGCAGTAGAGCACCGTGGGCGCGGGTTAGTGCGCGGGCTTTTGTCAGATAGCCGACGGGTAGAGGTTTGACCCCAGCTTCGCCTTGGATAGGTTCAAGGATGAGAGCCGCGACAGAATCATCCAGGTGCTCCTCCAATGCTTCAGGAGTTGCCGGTATGTGTTTGATACCGCTGAGCAGCGGTTCAAAAGGCTCACGGTAGGCAGGTTTGTGAGTCATCGCAAGAGCACCGGCTGTACGCCCGTGAAAAGCATGTTCTAAAGCCAGAATAGTTTTCTTGCCCGTTTCGTTACCGTGGCGGCGGGCAATTTTGAAGGCAGCCTCGTTGGCTTCTGTGCCCGAGTTGCAGAAGAAGATGCGCGCGTCGTGAGTTCCCAACCGCGTGAGTAGGGCATCTGCCAGCGCTAACTGCTGCGGTGAGGTGAAAAAATTCGATATATGCGCGAGTTGCCCTGCTTGCTGCCGCACCGCCTTCACCCAAGCGGGGTGAGAGTGCCCCAAAGAATTGACAGCAATACCCGCTAACAAATCAAGGTAGGTTTTACCGTTGGCATCGGTTACCGCGCACCCCTTGCCCTCGACCAAGGACAGTGAGGGAGTTCCAAAGACGCCCAGCATCTGCTGACCGTACTGCGCGAGCTGACCTTTATTGTTCATCTCTACAGACCGCCTTTCGAGGCGCTTGCGGGGCTAACCACCTGAAAATCAGGCGGGGGCACCTTCCAGCCCTCGTAATCGTCAGGGGTGACCTGAGTTCCAATACCGGTATCGGTAAAGATTTCGAGCAGCGGCGAATGAGCCAGACGACCATCAACGATCGAAGCGGTCGGTACGCCCTGTTCCACAGCCATAAGACACGCCTGCATTTTGGGAATCATGCCAGACGCTAAAGTGGGTAGCATCTGGCGCAGCTCACCCACCGAGAGAGAAGAAATGAGTGAGGACGCATCGGGCCAGTTACTGTAGAGCCCCTCAACGTCCGTGAGCATCACCAGTTTTTCAGCGCCAAGAGCAGCGGCAACGGCGCTAGCTGCGGTATCAGCATTGACGTTAAGAATCTCACCGGTGAGACCTGCGGTACCGTGGTCGTGATCGGGATATTTTTCGGGGTCGCTCATCTCGGGAGCTATGGATGAGATAACCGGGATTTTACCGGCATCAATCATCGAGGTGATGGCAGTGGTATTTACACCCACTACCTCACCGACCAGACCGAGGTCTATTTCTTTACCGTCGACCACAGTGGTGATGCGGCGGGCGCGCAGTAAACCGCCGTCCTCACCGCTCATTGCAACGGCGTAGGGACCGTGCTGGTTGATATGGCTGACCAGTTCGCGGGCAACCTGTCCGGTCAGCACCATGCGCACCACTTCTATAGCCTCGGGGGTAGTGTAGCGCAGCCCACCGCGGAATTCGCTGGGAATCTGCAGTTTTTCAAGCATAGCTGAAATCTGTGGGCCGCCGCCGTGAACGACCACTGGCTTGATGCCCACAGAACGCAGGAAAACCATGTCTTGGGCAAAAGCCGCACGAAGCTCTTCAGAGATCATGGCGTTGCCACCGTATTTGAAGACCATGACTTTGCCTGCAAAACGCTGAATCCAGGGCAGGGCTTCAACGAGGGTTCCGGCTTTTTCTTGGGCGACGCCAAAGTGACTCATCGCATCGTTTGTTGCTATCATTGCGCGTTTTCTCTCTGGTGAGGTGGTTCTATCAACCGTTAGCTGGAGTAGGCGGAGTTCTCATGAACGTAGTCGTGGGTGAGATCGTTGGTGATGATGGTTGCCTCATGATTTCCTGCGCCCAAATCGATATCGACGGTTACCAAACGGGTGCCTTCCATAGTGACTTTTTCGCGAGGTTCGCCGATGCCACCGCCAGTACATACCTGCACCTTGTTGATACTCACGTTCACGTTTTCGGGTTCGAAGGTGGCGCTGGTGGTGCCCACTTCAGAAAGGACGCGCCCCCAGTTGGGGTCATTGCCGAACATAGCGGTTTTAAAGAGGTTAGAACGGGCAACAGCGCGTGAGACTTCTTCTGCTTGTTCTTCAGTTTCAGCGTTGAAGGTTCGCACGTGAATATCGTGGCTGGCTCCTTCTGCATCGCCAATAAGCTGTTGGGCGAGGTCCTGACAGACAAGGGTCAGGGCTCGAGCGAACTCTTCAGTATCGGGGGTGGTCTGCGAAGCGCCCGATGCCATGAGTAGCACCGTATCGTTAGTTGACATACAGCCATCGGAATCAGCGCGGTTGAAGCTCAAACGCACAGCTTCGCGCAGGGCGCTATCGAGGGCGGATGAATCCAGCTCGGCATCGGTAGTAATTATCACGAGCATAGTGGCAAGACCGGGAGCGAGCATGCCCGCCCCCTTCGCCATACCACCAATGGTTACCCCGTTCGCCAAGGTAATGCCCGCCTGTTTAGAGACGGTATCGGTGGTCATAATTGCCCCAGCGGCATCAGCATCGGTTGATTTTCCGGTAGCCAACTGCTGGTGGACGGTGTGAATACCCTCCGCCACGCGATCCATGGGTAGGCGCTCACCGATCAGACCGGTAGAGCATACTGCCACATCCCCGGCTGAAATACCTAACAGCTCAGCTACCAGTTCAGCGCTGACGTGGGTATCTTGGAAACCCTGATGCCCGGTGCAGGCGTTGGCGCCACCGGAGTTCAGCAGAACTGCGTCCACGTGTCCGTCAGTTAGTACCTGCTGGCTCCACAGCACGGGTGCCGCCGCAAAGCGATTGGTGGTGAATACCGCGGCAGCAGCTTTTGACGGTCCTTCATTGACCACCAGAGCAAGGTCTTTCTTACCGGGTTTGACGCTGATGCCCGCCGCGGTTCCCGCAGCTTTAAAGCCGGCAGGTGAGGTAACACCGAGGGTTTCAACAGATGATACGTAGTGGCTCACGGTGCCAGACCTTCCTGTAACAGCCCCAAGTTCTCGGGCAGGTTAAGTGCGATATTCATGGATTGGATTGCCCCACCTGCTGTTCCCTTGGTGAGGTTATCAATCACACAGGTAACGATGACTCGATGGGCGTGGGCATCGTAAGCAAGCTGCATCACTGCGTGATTAGAGCCCTGCACCATCTTGGTGCTGGGCCACTGACCGGCAGGGAGTAGATGCACAAAATCTTCTGCGCTATAGGCTTTTTCCCAGATGGTGCGCAGCTCTTCTTCACTTACTGGCGCGGTCACCTTGGCGGTCGCTGTTACCAGAATGCCCCTAGGCATGGGTGCCAGAGTCGGGGTAAAAGAAATCTGCACAGGCTTCCCCGCTGCCAGCGAGTAGCCCTGTTCAATTTCGGGGGTGTGACGGTGCATACCACCCACGCCGTAGGGGCTCATACCGCCCATAACCTCCGCACCAATCAGGTGGGTTTTAGCTGATTTACCTGCCCCGGAAGTGCCCGATGCAGCAACAATCACCACGTCGCGAGAGTCCAAAACTCCCGCTTGAAAACCGGGGGTCAGCGCCAGCAGGGACGCCGTGGGGTAACACCCCGGAACAGCGACACGCTTGGTACCCCCCAGTTTCTCGCGCTGCTTCTTTCCTGTCTGATCGATCAACTCGGGCAGCCCGTAGGGCCAGGTGCCAGCGTGCTCACTCTGGTAAAACTTCTCCCAGTCCTCAGCGCTGTTCAAGCGGTGGTCAGCGCCTGCATCAATGACGAGGGTGTTTACAGGTAGCTGGGCGGCGATCTGGGCGGACGCGCCGTGCGGCAGCATCATAAAAACAACATCGTGACCGATCAGGGTTTCGGGGCTAGTCTCAGAAATCATCATCTCTGCATATTTACGCAGGTGGGGCGCCACACCGCCCAGACGTTGCCCCGCATTTGAATGCGCGGTGACAGTTTTAACCTCAACCTCGGGGTGGGTGGCAAGCAGGCGTAAGACCTCTCCGCCAGCATAGCCGGTGGCTCCCGTGACAGCTACTGAAATACTCATAGGACAACAATACGATAATTTATGCACTCTATGCAATATTTATACATTATAACTAAACGTCGAGAGGTCACTGCTACCCACGAGGTAGACTTAACCTATAACTACCGTCGCAGCACTGCCACAGCGCAACATCCGCTATCAGCCCCCAAACTTTCAGCCTAAGTCGCGCGTCAGCCATCTATAGCCCAGCATGTGGCACCAGCTATTATTTCGTATAGATACCTACCCCTGATAGAAAGGTTTACTACCGTGTCATCTGCCCCCTTAACCCCGCACATTGACCCCAAAGGCGCTCCCATCGCCCAGACCGTCCTCCTACCCGGCGATCCCCTACGTGCCCAGTTCATCGCAGAAAACTACCTCACCAACGTCGTTCAGATTAACTCCGTCCGCAATATGTTCGGTTACACCGGCGACTTCAACGGCAAGCAGATCACCGTCATGGGCTCAGGCATGGGTGTACCCTCAGCCAGCCTCTACACCTGGGAACTCATCAACGTTTTCGGCGTCAAACGCATTATCCGCATCGGCTCCTGCGGCGGCATGGACGACGCCCTCGATACCTACGACATCGTAGTAGCAGCCTCATCCTCCACCGACTCCAACTTCATGAGCCAGTACAAGCTACCCGGCACCTTCGCACCCACAGCCTCCTGGTCACTTCTGAGCGCGATTGCCGAAGAAGCCAAAAAACAGAATGTACCCCTCCACGTCGGCAACATTCTCACCTCAGACGTCTTCTACCGCCACGACCCCAGCGACACCAAAAAGTGGGCTGACATGGGCGTCCTCGCCGTCGAAATGGAATCAGCAGGCATCTACGCCACAGCTGCAGCCGCCGGTGCCGAAGCGCTCGCAGTCTTCACCGTCTCAGACCACATCTTCAAGGGCACCGAAACAACCGCCAAAGAACGCCAGAACGCCTTCACCACCATGATGGAACTCGTTCTACCCGTAGCCGCAGAAGCCTAAGCCCGCGCGTCCGCCCAAAAACAAAAGCCGGTGGCGGGTGTTTAATCTAAAGAAAAAAAAAACCCCACCCCCCTTTAAAGTTAAAAAAAATAAA